>JAPOVR010000141.1 GCA_026708005.1 Actinomycetes bacterium | reverse complement strand
CCCGACAAACCCCCACCCACCAGCCCCCCAACACCAGACGACACCTGAACGCTCAACTCCCGTCGGGGACAACAGGGAGGACGAGCCGGGACGGCCGCGCGTTGTCGTGGTACACGGTGTTGCGGGCAACGACGACCCCCGTCGAGCGCCCCAGGGGATCCCCGGTGTTGGGGTTCGGATCGAACTGCGGGCTGCTCGAGCTCGAGATGTCAAGCCTGATTCGATGTCCAACATCGAAGAGGTTACTCGTGATCAGCGGGCCGATCGTGACCTCGTACACCTGACCGGGCTCCATCAACACGGCCTCCGAGAACCCGTCGCGGTAGCGCATGCGGATGATGCTGTCGGACAGGTTCATCGCGAACCCTGTCGGCCACTCCTCGCTCGCGGGATACTCGTCGATGAGCTTCGCCGTGAAGTCGGTGTCAAGCGCCGAGGAGCTCACCCAGAGCCGTACCTCGATCGCACCGGTCACCTCCAGGCGCTCGACGAGCGGCTCGGTGCGGAACACGAGAACATCGGCCCGGGCCGCGAGCGGCAGTGTGTCCTTGCAGAGCCAGAGGTCGGCGCGGGCGCGCTGATCGAACGCTCCACCATAGACGAAGCCGAGAACGCCGATCGGGTTCTGGAGGCAGCCGCCGATCGTCGGGACGGGGTCGCGCGGGTCATACGTGAAGGACGTCGCTGGCTCCCCGTCCGGGTGCTGTGCCGAGAGAGCTCCGCCGGCGCCCAGGTACAGGGTGTGATCCTCGGCGCGCTCGATCGGCCACTCCTGCTCGTTCCGCCAGCGGCCTCCGTGCACGAGGCGCTGATCGATGCCGCGGACGCCGCCTTGCTGCACCTTGCCGCCGCCTCCGCCCATGATGAAGAGGCGAAGCGGAGGTCCTTCGTCGATGCCCGTGTCGAGGTCCTTGAGGAAGCGATCGAACCAGCGGAGCCGGAAGTCGTCGAGGTAGCCCACCGCGGCGTCATTGCCGAAATCCACCTCCCCAGCCGCCGTTTCCGCCAAGTACGCGGGGCCATGCACCCAGATGCCGCACAGGAGGCGCACGGGCGCGCTGTTGCGCTCACGCAGAGCACGCCACTTCTCGAGGTTCGACCACGCGTGGTGCCCGTACCAGCTCGTCAACAGGCAGAGGGGGATATCGGGGTAGTCGTCGATGTGCGCTTCGAGGCTCGAGGCAGGGTTCTGCCAGAACTCGTCGTACTCCCCCTTCGTCGCCATCTCGAAGTACCAGCGCTCGTAGCTGGGAGCGAGGGAGAGCGGCGTGCCGCCCTCCTTGATCGGGAGGCGCTTGGTCCATTCTGGGAAGTTCTCGAGGACCTCCCGCAGCGGAACCTTGATCTCGGGGCGCTCCTGCGCCTCCTTCCCGCCCACCATCGCCATGAAGAACGTGTATGGCAGGAAGATGCCCTGCGTGAACGCTCCCGAGTGACGAATCGGCCTCGTGTAGTAGTTGTAGGCCGAGTCGAGCACGATCTGCGTCGTCAGATGAGGCGGCTGCGTCACCGCCATCGCCTGTTGAACGGCACCTTCGAACGAGAGGCCGGTCGTGCCGACCTTGCCGTTCGACCACGGCTGTGCCGCGATCCACTCGACCGTGTCGTGTCCGTCAAGCCCCTCGTGGTGCTCGTTGAAGAGAAACCGGAACTCCCCGTCGGAGTCGAAGCGCCCGCGGCAGTCTTGAGTGGCGAAGATGTAGCCGCGCGCTGCGAAGAACCGGGCGGTCAAGACGAGCGGCGGGCGGGCGCGATCGTACGGCGTGCGCAAGAGGACGGTCGGGAACGGACCGTCGGCGGCCCTCCCGTCCACCGCCGGCCGGTGGAGGTCGGTGGCGAGCGTCAGCCCGTCACGTGTGGGCACGCGAACATTGTGCTCTGCAACCACGTCGTAGATCGGCCTCGAGCCGTCTCGGGAACCCGCGCTCATGTGTCCTCCTTTTCAAGGGCAGTGCCATAGTTTCTCGCAGCCGCCTTCGCGCTCACCAGCCCACGCCTGACATCTCGCCGCACCGCAGCAGGGTCGCGCCCGCTCGGATCCCCGAGCCCCCCGGCGCCGGCGGTGATGAAGAGGAGGCGGTCGCCCGCAGCCACCGGCACGAGATCGCACTTCGAAGGAAGCTCCTCGCGTGCGCCGTCGCTGCGGAGCAGCACCTTGCGGGACGGAGCGCCGGGCAGGCCGCCTTCAACGCCCCAGGGCAGGCTTCGCCAGCGGTCGTCCTGGATCGTCACCTCACCGGCAACCTCGAAGCGGTAGACCTTCTCAATGCCGTTGCCGCCACGGTGGCGCCCCGCACCGCCTGAGTCGGACGCCGATCGATACCGCTCAACCGTGACCGGGTAGTAGCTCTCGATGTACTCGGTCGGGATGTTCGTGAAGAGCGGCCACCACGAGTGCCCGTCGAGGCCGTCCCCCTTCGGCCGTCCTGGCAGCCCGCCGTAGGAGATCTCGCCGAGCTGGAAGTACCGACCGCGCTCGTCGTTGCCCGAATAGGTCATTGCCGGGCTCGAGCCGTACCCTGCGCCCGCCGCGTACTCGGGGGCGCACGCGGCGAGCGCTCCCTGCACGACGTCAAGCTGGCGCGCGAGCGAGATGTTGAGCAGGCCGAGCGGCGCCGGGAAGCGCGGCTTGAGAATGCTCCCCTCCGGCAGCTCCACCTCGATCAGGTCGTGGAAGCCCTCATTGAAGAGGATCTCGGGATCGAAGGCCATGATCAGGTAGATCCCGACGAACATCTTGAACAGGCCCTCGTGGGTGAGCAGGTTGATCGGACCCGGCGCCTCAGGGTCTGATCCCGTCCAGTCGAGGACGGCACGGTCGCTGACCCGGTGGATGCTCAGCCTCATGCGGAACGGCCCGTTGCCCTGTCCGTCATCATCGACGACGTCCTCGAAGACGACGGGTTCCTCGGGGATGTACGTGAGGATGATCCGCCTCACTGCCTCTCTCGTCCGGGCCAGCATGGCGTCGCCTGCAGCCAGGTAGGTCTCGAGGCCGAAGCGCTCGCACAGCTCGACGACGCGGTCGGCCCCTGTGCGGCAGGCCGCGACGATCGCGAACAGATCCGCCTCGTTTATGTCGGGCGTGCGGGAGTTGCGCAGGATGACCTTCAGCACGTCGCGGTTCAGCTCGCCGCGGGAGAAGAGCTTGATCGGTGGAATGCGGAGGCCCTCCTCCCAGACGGAACGGGCGGTCGCGGCCATGCTGCCGGGAACCGAGCCGCCCACGTCGAGCATGTGCCCGAACATCGACGTGTAGCCGACGCGAGCATCGCCGTAGTCGATTGGTACGAGCACGAGCCAGTCGGGCGTGTGCTGAATGGCACCGTCACAAAGGTACGGGTCGCTCTGCAGTACGACGTCGCCGGGCTCGATCGTCTCGTCGAACGTTTCCAGAAGGAGCGGCACGTAGGAGCCGAACTGGCCGACAAGCATGAGGCCATCGGCATTCGTGACGAGCGGGAACTCGTCGTGCTGCTCGCGGATGATCGGCGACATCGCCGAGCGGAGGACAACGGCGTCCATCTCGTCGCGCAGGCTGCGAAGCGCCCGCTCGATGATCTCGACGGTGACGAGATCGACGTTCTGCGCCTCCTTCGCGCTCACAGCCCCTCGTCCGCCTCGAGCAGGAGGTTGAGGTGTGCGTCGACCGTCGCCCGATGGCCCGGCAGCACAAGCGTCGTCGCGTCGTCCTCGGTGATGACGGCGGGCCCGCTCAGCCGATCGCCGGCCTGGAGCTCGTTCCGCGCGAAGATCCCGGCCCTCAGCGGCGCCGACTCAGCGTACATCTCCGTCATGCCAACGCGCGCGTGCTCCCCGTCGCCGGGCGTGACCGGTGTCGGCTCGGGCAGCCGAACCGTTGCCGGGCCGTGCGCTTCGATTCGCAGGTTCACGACCTCAGCCGGTGCGTCGGGAACGAAACCATAGAGACGCCGATGGTCTGCACAGAGACGCTCGCCGATAGCGGCGTCCCACCGAGCCGCGAGCTGGGACTCCGGGAAGCTGATCTCGAGCTCGTAGCCCTGACGAAGGAACCGCAGATCGCACGAGTAGGCGAGCGCCGCGCCGTCGACCCGCTCGCGCTCGAGCCAGGCACTGGCCTCGGCTGCCAGCTGTGCGAACGCGGCTCGGATCTCGGTGAGGCTCGCCGGGCTGAGCTCGCGGATCATCGTGCGCGTGAAGGTCGCCCGATGCCCAACCGTTTGGAATCCGTACGCCGACAGGACACCCGCGGACGGCGGCACGATCACGGGAAAGCACCCGAGGAGCGCGGCGAGGGCGTTGGCATGGAGCGGGCCGGCTCCCCCGAACGCGACGAGGGCGAACCGCCTTGGGTCGAGCCCCCGCTCGACCGAGATCAGCCGAAGCGCGCCGGCCATGCTCTCGTCCACGATGTCGACGATGCCCTGTGCGGCCTCGACCGTCTCGAGACCGAGCTGTGCCGCCAGAGAGGCAATCGCCTCCGCGGCCCGCGTGCGGTCGAGGCGCATCTCGCCACCCAAGAGCTCGTCGGGAAGCCGGCCAAGGAGGAGGTTTGCGTCGGTCACAGTGGGCTCGACACCACCCCTCCCGTAGCACGCCGGGCCCGGCTGCGCGCCGGCCGACTGGGGGCCGACGCGAAGCGCACGAATCGCCTCCGGAACGGAGGCGATCGACCCGCCGCCTGCGCCGATCGAGCGGACGTCGACGCTCGGGACCCTGAGGGGAAAGTCGCCAACGACGGTCTCCCGCGCGATGGCGACTTGGCCGTCGATGCAGGCCGACACGTCGGTTGACGTCCCGCCCATGTCGAGCGTCAGGACGTTCGAGAAGCCCGACTGACATGCGAGGGCAAGCGCGCCGGCGACGCCGCCGGACGGACCGGACAAGATGGTCGAGACAGGCCGCTCCACGGCGGCGTGCGCGGACATCAGGCCGCCGTCCGAGCGCACGACGCTGATCGCCGGCCGCCAGCCATCCGCGGTGAGGCTTCCCTCGAGCTCGGCGAGAGCGTGCGACACCGCCGGCATGACGAACGCGTTCGCGACGGTCGTGGCCGCCCGCTCGTACTCGCGGTACTCGGGAAGCACGTCGCTCGAGAGCGAGACCGCGAGGCGCGGTGCGATGTCGTGGGCCAGCTCCCTCCCGCGCCGCTCGTTCTCGGGGTTCGCGTAGCTGTGGAGGAACACGACTGCGACCGCATCGACACCCGCCTCCACCAGCGCGGTGATGGCGGAGCGGGCGGCCGCCTCGTCGATGGGCCGCTCGACCGTGCCGTCGGCTCGGCATCGCTCGGGAACCTCGATCGTGAGCTCGAGGTCGGCGAGCGGCTCGGACTTGTCCATGTTAAGCCAGCCGACAAGCGGGCCGGGCGTCTGTGAGCGGGCGAGGTGGAGGATCTCGCGGAACCCCTCCGTGACCAGCAGACCGACGCGCGCGCCGCGGCGGGTCAAGAGCGCGTTGACACCCGCGGTCGTTCCAAGGCGGAGCGCGGACAGATCGTCGGCTGAGGCGCCCGCGCGAGCCATCACCCTGCGGATCCCCTCGAGCACGCCAACGGCGGGGTCGGCAGGGGTCGACGGCGTCTTGGAAACCACGTGCGAGCCGTTGTGCTGATCGGTCAGCACGAGGTCGGTGAACGTCCCGCCGACGTCGATCGCAAGCACGTAAGCCACTTGCGCCCCGGAGCTAGTCGCCGGCGTAGCGCCGCTCGAGCGCACGCCACTCCGGCAGCCCAACGAAGGCGTTGAACGCCTCGAAGCCGGTCACGGCGTCGTTGACCTCGTCGAGCGTGTCGGCGTCCGTGAGCCGCGCGTAGAACGCGGCAAGCGCGTGGTGGACAACCGACGCCACGTCAGCGAAGAGCGCGAGCGCGTATCCGAGGTCTGCGAGCCAGGATCGGGAGACGTGCGGGGTGAGCCCGCCGAAGGCCATGTTGAAGAGCTGAGGACACCCGACCTCGCGCGCGGCCCGCTCGATCTCGTCCTCGTCACGCATCGCCTCCACGAACAGCACGTCGGCGCCGGCGTCTCGGTACGCGTGCGCCCGCTCCATCGCCGCGTCGAAGCCCTCGATCGCGCGTGCGTCCGTCCTGGCGATGACAACGAAGTGGTCATCGCGCCGGGCGTCGACGGCAGCCCGGATCTTGGCAACCATCTCCACGGTGGAGATGACGCTCTTGCCCGCCATGTGGCCGCACCGTTTCGGCGCAACCTGATCTTCGATGTGCACGCCGGCAGCCCCCGCAGCCTCGAAAGCACGGATGGTGCGGCGGACGTTGAGCGGGTTGCCGTGGCCGGTGTCGGCATCCGCGATCAGCGGCTTCTCGACTGCGTCGCACATGCGGCGGCACGCTTCGACCATCTCGGTCAGGGACAAGAGCCCGATGTCAGGCACGCCGGACAGCGCCGCGGAGGCCCCGAACCCGGTCAGGTGGAGGACCTCGAAGCCGGCTGCGTCGGCGACGCGCGCCGTCAGCGCGTCATAGCCGCCAACGACGAGGTGGCTCTTGCCGTCTACCAGATAGCCCCTCAGCACTGCCGCCGGTGTCAACGTGCTCCTCCGTTCGCTGAGCCGCCCTCTTTGGTGGCGCCGCCGGGACAGACACCCGTCGCACTCTCGGTGCATCCGGCCACGCTCTCGGCGCGCCCGGCGCAGCATGCGCGAGGCTTCCGTCGATAGACTCGATAGTGGGTGGAGGCGTGGGGTGGCCTCGAGCGCGCCGCGCGAATAGCCTGAATTGGACATGGCTCGCCAGGCCAGCGCGCGGCCGGCGTGACCGCGGCGCTCACGACGCGCGCCCGCCTTCCCCTGAAGGAACCTCCCCCGCGGGAACGAGAGAGCCGCCAAGGCGCTGGCTTGCGTAGGCACTCAGACCGCCCGAGGCGACGATCTCGCGCACGAAGGGGGGAAGGGGCGCAGCTCGATGCACCGCGCCCTGCGTCACGTTCACGATCTGGCCAGCCTCGGGGTTGATCTCAACGCGATCGCCCTCGGCCACGTCCGCGGCCGCCTCGGGCGACCAGAAGACCGGTAGCCCGACGTTCACGCAGTTGCGGAAGAAGATCCGCGCGAACGACGCCGCGACGATCGCGCCGAAGCCGGCGGCACGTATCGCCCTCGGAGCCTGCTCGCGCGAGGAGCCGGTACCGAAGTTCGCGCCGCCAACGAGGATGTCGCCCTGCGCAATCCGGTCGACGAGCCCGGGCGCGGCCCCTTCGAACGCCTGCCGAGCGAGCTCAGCTGGATCGTCGACTCCCAGGTAGCGGCCCGGCACGATCTCGTCCGTCGAGACGTTGTCACCGAGCACCCAAGCCGTGCCGGCGAGGTTCACGCCACCCCCACCGAGCTGCCTACGACAACGTCATCCGGCGATGCGATGCAACCCGCAACGGCCGAGGCCGCTGCAACCGCCGGACCCGACAGGTAGAGCTCGCTCAGACCGCCTCCCATCCGGCCGGGGAAGTTGCGGCTTGACGTCGCGAGCCCAACCTCACCGTCGGCCAGCAACCCAAGGTGAATCCCGGCGCAGGGCCCGCAGCCGGCAGGGCCAACGAGCGCGCCCGCCTCGGCCAGCGTCTCGATCAGGCCCTCCGCGAGCGCAGCCCGGTAGACGTCGGGGCTGCCGGGAAACACGAGCAGGCGGGTCGCGGGATGAACCTGCCGGCCGTGCAGCACCTCGGCCGCGGCCCGCAGGTCGCCCAACCGTCCGTTCGTGCACGTGCCGATGAACACCTGATCGAGCCGAGCCCCGGCCGCCTCGGCGACGGGCACGCTGCGCTCGGGCGAGTGCGGCAGGGCCACGAGCGGGCCCAGACCCTCGACATCCAGCTCGTGCACGTGCGCGAACTCGGCGCCCTCGTCACTCCAGAGCGGCTCAAAGTTCCGTCGGGCGCGCGCTCGAGCGTAGGCCTCTACCGCCCGATCCGGCTCGACGGCAGCCGTCTTCGCTCCGACCTCGATCGACATGTTCGCCAGGGTGAAGCGGCCCTCGAGCTCCAGACGCTCCACGTACGGCCCCGTCCATTCGAGCGAGCGGTAGAGGCACGCGTCCTGTCCGAGCGTGCTGCACACCCAGAGGGCAACGTCCTTGGGAGCTGCCCAGCGGCTGGGAACGCCGCGAAGCCTCACCTGGACGCTCTCGGGAACGCGCAGCCAGATCTCTCCGAACGCAAGAGCAACAGCGGTGTCGGTCGCGCCGACTCCAACCCCGAGCGCTCCGAGCCCTCCCGCCGTCAGCATGTGCGAGTCGTATCCGCAGATGAGCTCGCCTGGCGCGGCCAGACCCCGCTCGGGGATCACAACGTGCATGATGCCCGCCGTCCCCGCGTCGAGCAGGTTCGTGATCGCCTGTGACGCGCAGAACCTCCGTGTCTCGGCCATGCGGTTCGCAGCCTCGATCGAGGGAGCCGGGGTCTCGTGATCGGCAACAACGAGGACCCGACCGCCGTCGAACACACGCTCGGCGCCGAGCTGCTCGAACTCGGTGATCACGTCGGGGAAGCTGAGCTCGTCACAGACAACGAGGTCGACCCGCGCGCCGACGATCTCGCCGGGCTCGACGCGCTGGCGTCCGGCGTGCTCCGCGATCACCTTCTCCGCGAACGTCGCAGCCAGGGCGCTCATGCAGCCAGGGCGCTCATCGTTCACCAGCGCACACGCACAGGACGCCTGGCCTGGCCGAAGCCGCCGACACGACACCGAGCGCCGCCCTGCACACCATGCCAGCTCCGCCAGTTCACGTCGCCGGCCGTCGGGCTCGGCGAGAGCAGGTCACCGTCGAGCGCCGGCGGCCGCCTGTCGATGGGGCGGAACGGGAAGCCGCCATCCTCGGTCGTCGGCGTCATCTCGCCGCCAGCCTCAGCGGCGCTCGATGACCAGGTTGCGGAATCCGTCCACCGCGGCATCCGCCCACGGCGGCACGACGATCGTCGAGTCGTACTGCTCGACGATCGCTGGACCCCGAATCACGCAGCCTGTGCCAAGAGCGCGGCGCTCGTAGAGCGCACACTCGTGAGCGCCCTCCTCGGGACCGAAGTAGACCGCGCGCCGACCGGCCGCAGCGACGGCGGCGGCGGCGGGGGAAACCGGCTCCTCGCTGAGGTCGATGAACGAGAGCGGGCCCGTGCCGGAGACGCGGACATTAATGACCTCGACGAGCTGCTCTCCGCGGTAGGCGTAGCCGTAGGCGCGCTCATGCGCGGCGTGGAAGGCATCGAAGGCCAGACGCATGCTCTCCAGCGTCGGCTTGCCGCTCGGGACCGTGATCGTCAGCTCGGTCGCCATCCCGACGTAGCGCATGTCGGCGAGGCGCTCGAGCTCGACCTGGGACGCCTCGATCCCCTGCTCAACTACGGCCTTCTGCACGCGATCCTCGAGCTCGACGAAGCGCTCTCCAAGCTCGGCGAGACCGGGCTGATCCTGGCGCGTTGGGACCGTCTGCACCGCGGTCTCCTTGATGTCCGCCGCGAGCAGGCCGATGCACGAGCCGAGGCCAGGACTCGCGGGAATCACGATCCTGGAGATGCCGAGGAGGGAGGCGAGCTGCGCCGCGTGGAGCGGGCCGGCGCCGCCGTAGGCAAAGAGTGCGTACTCGCGCGGGTCTCTGCCGCGCTTGACCGAGACCTCCCGCACGGCACCGGCCATCGTGAAGGCTGCGATCTCGAGAATGCCGTAGGCGGCCTCCTCGAGGCTGAGGACGAGCTGCGCGGCGATCGTACCGACAGCCGCGCGAGCGGCCTCCTCGTCCAGCGCGAGCGTGCCGCTCAGGAGCGCAGGCGGGATACGGCCAAGGACGAGGTTCGCGTCGGTGACGGTGGCCTCCGTGCCTCCCCGCCCGTAACAGGCAGGCCCCGGATCGGCGCCAGCGCTCTCCGGCCCAACGCGCAGGCGGTTACCTGTCCCAAGCGTGGCGATCGAGCCGCCGCCGGCCCCGATCGACACGAGGTCGATCGTCGGTGTCTTCATCGGGTAGATGTCGAGGCTTCCCTCGGTCGTCAGCAGCGGACGCCCATCCTCGACGAGGGCGACGTCGGTCGAGGTCCCACCCATGTCGTAGGTCAGCACCCTCGACTCGCCGACCTTCTCGGCAAGCCAGGCCATGCCGAGCACGCCGGCGCTCGGGCCCGAGTAGGCGATCGTGATCGGCTGGTCGACAACCTTGTCGTGACGGGAGAGGCCGCCCATCGACTTCATCATCAGCAGCGAGCTCTCGTAGCCCCCCTCGTCCAGCCGACCCGTCAGACGCTCGAGGTAGTCGCTTACGAGCGGCATGAGCACCGCGTCCAAGCACGTGGTCATGGCGCGCTCGTACTCCCGGAACTCCGGCAGGACGTCCGAGGAGATGCTGACGAAGCAGTCGGGATGCTCCTCGCGGATCAGCTCGCGGGCACGCTGCTCATGGACTGGGTCGGCGTAGCTGTGGATGAAGCAGACGGCAACCGAGTCGATGCCCCGCTCCCGAAACCACACGGCCTGTGCTCGGACTCCTTCCTCGTCGAGTGGCTCCAGCAGCTCGCCCTCGTGGGAGAGTCGCTCATCGACCTCTCGGACGTGCTCGAGCGGCACGACGCGCGGGGGCTTGACCCACGTGTAGATCGAGCCCCAGTCACCGGGCACCGTCTGGCGCGCGATCTCGATGACCTCGCGGTAGCCGGTGGTCACGAGCAGGCCAATCGGGAGCCACTGCTTCTGGAGGACGGCGTTCAGCGCGACGGTGGTGCCGTGCCCGATCGACGCGACATCGCCCGGCGCGAACCCGGCGGCATCACCGAGCGCGCCTAGACCCTCGAGGAAGGCCCGCGTGTCGTCGTCAGGTGTCGACGGAACCTTCTGGACCCGAACGTCGCCCTCGTCCGACCAGGCCATCAAATCCGTGAACGTCCCACCCGTATCAACGCCTACCCGCATTGCCATTCGCACCTCCGTTGTGGGTGGACAAGCCTACGTGATTGGCACGGCGAAGCGCCCAAGGGCTCGCACCTGGGCGACCGCTACCAGCGGTGCAGATGCGGGCCGAAGTCAGCGATCCAGTAGGGCAAGACGGCACGCCCTGGCGCTGCGACGGCGTCGAGTCGCTCGCAGTCCTCGGCCGTGATTTCGACAGCCGCCGCGCTGACGTTGTCCAGCAGCTGCTCGGTCGTGCGCGGGCCGATGATCACGCTCGTGATGCCCGGCTGCGCCGTCGTCCACGCCAACGCCACCTGCGAGGGTGTCGCGCCCTTCTCCTGCGCGAGGGCCTCGACGACATCGAGCACGTCGTGCGCGGCGTCGTCGTAGATTCCCGGGTTTGCCTCCGTGAAGCGGAAGTTCGCCCAACTCTCGCCGATCACGGGATCCTCGAAGCGCGAGCCGCTCGGCGCCGCGTCGCCGAGACGGTACTTGCCGGTCAGGAAACCCTGAGCGAGCGGCGACCACGGCAGGATCGCGATGCCGTACGTCTGCGCCATCGGGACGAGCTCGCGCTCGATCCGGCGGTCGAGCACGTTGTACGGAGGCTGCTCGGACACCACGCGGTTAAGGCCGAGCTCCTTCGAGACCCAGAGCGACTCTACCACCTGCCACGCCGCGAAGCTGCTCGTACCGATCGAGCGCACCTTGCCCGAGCGGATCAGGTCGTCGAGGGCGCGCAGCGTCTCGTCGATTGGGATGTCCGAGCTTGGCCGATGGATCTGGTAGAGGTCGATCCAGTCGGTCCCGAGGCGTCGAAGCGACGCCTCGCACTGCGTGATCAGATGCCGTCGGCTCGAGCCGCGTTCGTTCGGGTCCTCGCCCATGACGCCCCAGAACTTCGTCGCGAGCACGACCTTGTCGCGCTTGCTGCTCGGCGCGAGCGCCTTGCCGATGGCGGTCTCGCTCTTCCCCTCGTTGTAGACGTTCGCCGTGTCGATGAAGTTGACGCCAGCATCGAGGGCCGCATCGACCATCGCGATCGCCTCAGGCTCCTCCGTGCGCCAGCCGAACATCATCGTGCCCAGGCAAATGTCGGTGACCTGAACACCGGTACGGCCGAGAGGCCGGTAGGAGAGCGCGGTCTCGCTCATAGCGCCGCGCCCCTCAGCTGGCTTCCACGGGCACCGCGTAGGCGGGCTCGGTGCTAGGGTAGAGATTGAACTGCGGCGCGTCCTCCCACGGCGTGTGGCCGGGCGGGCTCAGCCACGAGGTGGTGTCGAGGTAGCTCTCGACGATCTGCCGCCCGTTCGGGATCTCCGTGAACTCGGCGCCCATCGGCGCATCGCAGTGGAGGATCATGAGCGTGCCCGCCTGCGTCATCAGGCCGCCGTGCCTCAGCTCGGCCGGGTTGCCGAGGTACGACCCGGGGCCGTGGATTCCCCGCTCGGGCATCATGAAGTCGCCCGACAGGAAGATGATCCCCTCCCAGCAGTCGTGATGCGTTTCCTGGCGCGCCTCGGGGAAGCCGGGCGTCAGCATGATGAAGCGAAGCATGCCGCCGGGGCCACCGTGCTGGAGGCCCTCGCACGGGTCGGGCCAGCGCAGTGACTTGTGCATGATCCCGTGCCGTACCTCCGGCATCTCGGTCAGGATCCACGCCTCCTGCCAGACCTTGGTGATGAACGGCTGGCTGTCGTAGTAGTAGCCCGTTACAAACTGCGGGTCGTACCAGACGTAGGCGTATGCACCCCCCTCGGAGGAGAGCTCGAGCGGCCCGCAGCCGAGCGGAACCGCGAGAAAGCCCCCGGCACCGACCCGCTTGCCGTTGCCGGTGACGTCGCCCTCCAGCACGAACACCTCGAGCGCGCCGTCCTCGGCCGACTCGGTGAACTTCCAGCCCGCCGGAATGCGCACCATGAGCGTCATCTGGCCCTGGTCGGGGTCTGCCGACATCACCCGGCCGTCGAGTCCATGCACGGCCGCCGGCCCGTCAAGCGAGTCCCAGGCCATGTCCCACACGTTGAAGAACTGGGGGAGATCTCGTCTCCAGGTTTCGCCCGCCATCGCGTGCCTCCTCAGCCCTCGTCGGGGAGATCGAGCATGAGCACGACCCCCGAGCGGTCGGTGACGTTGAGCTTCTCCTCGTCAGACTCGTCCTTATGGATCTCCTGCTCATCGTCGAGGGCTGCCCAGCCGCTCGTCACGCCGTGGTGGCTCGTGAGCAGCACGAGGCTGTCGTCGACGAGCGGCATCGGCACCTCGTGCCAGGTCCCGCGGTGCAACTTCGCCGCGGCGTCCCCCGGGACCCTGAAGGCGCGCACACTGTCGAGCGACGGGAGGCCGTTGACGAGCGGCGCGTCGGGCGCCGCGACGATGAGGACAAGCGGGTCGCCGTCAAGCGGAATGAACGTCTGCGTGATCTGGTGATGGCGCTCGAGGAACAGCACCCGTGGCTCGCGCAGCCGGTAGCGCGTGACGATGAACTCAGTCTCGACATCACACTCGTGCAGGCCGAGCTCGTACACGTCCATCGTGTCGCCGTAGACGTGCGGCAGCGGCTCCCCGCGCGGCTCCAAGACGTCGCCGAAGGGTGCGAACACCTCGGCCGTCAGCTGCTCGACCGCAACTGTGTCGGTGCGGGCGCCGCTCCCCTCCGTGACTGTCATCGACATGACCTCCTTGCCCTCAGCGAGCCTGCTTGGGGCTTGATCTTAGCGCGCGCTCGCCAGGGCGCAGGGACGCGCAGGCGACCCGAGTCGGTCAACCGCCGATCGGCGCGCAGTTGCTCATGAGGCACAGCCGCGGTATACATCCTCCACTTGGTGGCCCGTGAAGCGCGATTCCAAGGGAGCCGCAGTGTGTTCCTGCTCCTCAGCCGAGCCGTCGGCTGTGCGAGCACGCGGTGTCAGCGCGCGAGGGTAGGACGGTGAGAGCCCGGCGGATCGCGGTCCTGCTGCTGCGGCGGCTGCTCTTCATGATTCCGATTCTCTTCGGGGTCATCACCGTGACGTTCTTCGTGACCCGGCTGGCGGGAGGTGACCCCGCCTACCTGATCGCGGGGGCGTTCGCCACGCCGGAGGTCATCGCCGAGATCCAAGCACAGATCGGCACTGACAAGTCGATCGGGCAGCAGTACGTCAACTTCCTGAGCGGCGCGGTGCGCCTCGACTTCGGGGAGGCCATCTTCACCGGCAACCCCGTGCAGGACGACCTCGGAGCCCGCCTCCCCGCCACAATCGAGCTCGTCGCGTTCTCGCTCGCGCTCGGGCTGATCTTAGGTGTGTCGAGCGGGGTCTTTGCCGCGCGGCGTCGCGGCAGGAAGAGCGACAAGACGGTTAACGCAACGAGCTTCAGCCTGCTCTCCCTACCGGATTTCTGGTTCGGCCTGATCCTGCTGTACGTGTTCTTCTTCAAGCTCAGCTGGGCCCCGCCCCCAGTGGGCCAGCTCTCCGCGAACGACCCCTCACCGACCGACATCACCGGCGCGGCGGTGCTCGATAGCATCATCACCGCGAACCCGGCTGCCCTGAAGGCGGCCGTCGGCCACGCGGCCCTCCCTGTGGTCACGCTCGGCGTGCTGCTCGCCGCGCCCATCTCCCGACTCACGCGCTCGTCCATGCTCGAGGTGCTCCAGGCTGACTACATGCAATTCGGCCAGGCGTGCGGCTTCCCGAAGTCGCGTCTGCGTCGCTACGGCGTCCGCGCCGCGCTGCCGCCAGTCGTCACGCTCGCGGGAATCATCTTCAGTATCCTGATCGGCGGAGCGGTCCTCGTCGAGGTCATCTTCTCGTGGGGCGGCGCCGCCCAGTACGCGGCCACCGCTATCATCCAGAGTGACTATCCAGCGATCCAGGCGTTCGTCTTCGTCGCGGGCGCGATCTCGGTCTTTGTCTTCTTGATCGTCGATCTGCTCTACGTGTTGATCGACCCGCGGGTCAAGCTATGAGAGTCCTCACCCGCCCCTGGTTTGGCCTGCGGGGAGCTGCGGCCGGCCGCGGTCACGGCGACCACCGTCTCCTGAACCCAGCGCTGATTGCCGGCATCGCGCTGATCGTCATGCTCGTGGTCGGGTCGTTCCTCGTGCCGGCGCTCTCCTCGTACGGGCCGCGCCAGCCGAACCCGGCGGATGCCCTGCAGGGGCCCTCGGTCAGCCACCTCTTCGGGACGGACGAGACCGGATTCGACGTCTTCACCCGGGTGTGGTACGCGCCGCGCATCGACCTCACGATCGCTGCTGCCGGCGTCGGGCTCGGCCTGGTGATCGGCGTCACGCTCGGCGTCGCGGCGGGGTTCACGCGCGGCCTCGTCGGCGAGTTCGTCTTGCGGATTGCCGACATCGTCCAGTCCTTCCCGGTCTTGATCCTCGCGCTCGCGCTCGTGGCGCTCGCCGGCAACGACCGCACGAACGTGATCTGGGCGCTCGCCTTCGTCAACGCGCCGATCTTCCTGCGGTTAATTCGAAGCCGGGTGCTCACCATCCGTGAGCAGCGCTTCATCGAGGCGGCCATCGCGCTCGGCAACCCCACGCGCCGGCTGCTGCGCAAGCACGTGCTTCCGAACGCCCTCGGACCCGTCGTCGTGCAGTTTGGGATCTCGATGGGCTACGGAATCATCCTGCTCGCGGGTCTCGCGTTCCTCGGGGTGGGTATCCAGGTTCCGACTCCGGAGTGGGGCTCGATGATCCTGATCGGCCGCAGCAACATCACGACGGGCCAGTGGTGGACCGCGATCTTCCCGGGCCTCTTCCTGGCGATCGCCGTCTTTGCCTTCAACCTCCTGAGCGACGGCGTCGAGCAGGCGCGCGAGGTCAGCCGATGAGCGCGCCGGCAACTGCACTGCAGGTCACCGACCTCTCCGTCGACATCGTCTCGCGCAAGCAGCGCACGGAGATCCTGCGCGGCGTTTCGGTGGAGCTGCCCGAGGGCACGATGCGCGGGCTCGTCGGCGAGACCGGCTCCGGAAAGACGATGACCGCCCGGGCGGTGATGGGTTTACTGCCGCCCGGCGGCACGATCACGAGCGGCAGCATCACCCTCGGCGTGCAGGAACTGATCGGGCTCGATAACGAGCAGCTCAACGAGCTGCGCGGGCCGGTCATGAGCATGGTCTTCCAGAACCCCCGGACGGCCCTCTACCCCATGCACACGGTCGAGAGACAGCTCGGCAGCATCATCGAGGCGCACCAGGACTTGCGGAAGGCCGCTCGTCGCGCGCGCGCGCGCGAGTACCTTGCCCTCGCCGGCATCCCCGACCCCGACCGGGTCGCCCGCGCCTACCCGCACGAGCTCTCGGGTGGCATGGCCCAGCGGGTCGTGATCGCGGCCGCGCTCATCAACGAGCCGGCGATCCTCATCGCCGACGAGCCGACCACCGGGCTCGACGCAACGGTGCAGCGGCAGATCCTCGAGCTCCTGGCGAGCCTGCAGTCCGACCTCTCCCTCTCGGTGTTGATGATCACGCACGATCTCGGCATCGTTGCGCAGTACTGCGACTCGCTCTCGGTCATGCACGAGGGCCAGGTCGTCGAGGCAGGCGAGAAGCGCCAAGTGCTGCGCCAGCCGGCCGAGCCGTATACGCAGCAGCTGATCGCGGCGTCCGAGCTCTCTGAGGTCGGACACGCGAAACAAGCGGGATCGGCATGAGCAATGCGGCTGCCCTGAACGGCGCCGCCGTCGTCGTCGAGGACCTCGCGAAGCGCTTCCGCGGGCGCCGCGGCTCACCGGACGTGATCGCCGTCGACAAGATCTCGTTCACCATCGCGCCCGGGGAGACGCTCGGCCTCGTCGGCGAGAGCGGCTCGGGCAAGTCGACCGTGGCGCGCTGCCTGCTCGGGCTGATCCCCGCGGACTCGGGCAGGGTGGACGTCCTGGGGCGCACGATCACGGGTGCGTCCAAGCGAACGCTGCGGTCATGGCGGCGTGATATGCAGATCGTGTTTCAGGAGCCCCAGGAGTCGCTCAGCCCACGGATCCGAGTCGGGCAGGCGATCGCCGAGCCGCTCGAGCTCCACACCGACATGGATGAGGCGGCGCGTCAGGAGCGCGTTCGGGATCTGCTCGAGCTCGTCGCGCTCGCACCGCAGCTCGAGAGCCGATATCCGCACCAGCTCTCAGGTGGACAGCAGCAGCGGGTGAACATCGCGCGGGCGCTCGCGACCGAACCCAAGGTTGTCGTCCTCGACGAGCCGACCTCGTCGCTCGACGTGTCAGTGCGGGCCGAGATCCTGAAGCTGCTCGTGCGGCTTCAGCAGGAGTTCAGCCTCACATACCTGATGATCTCACACGACCTTCCAACCATCCGAAACGTCTGTGACCGGGTCGCGGTCATGTACCTCGGCAGCCTCGTCGAGATCGGCCCCGCCGACGACGTCCTGCGCGAGCCAGAGCATCCCTACACCGAGTACCTGCTCGGCGCCGAGCTCCCGCTCGACCCCGACGCAAAACCGAAGGCGCCGCCCGTCAAGGGCGAGGTGCGCGTGGGCGAGCGCCCGCAGGGCTGTGTCTTCCAGACCCGCTGTCCGCTCAAGGTGGACGAGTGCGAGGCGGAGCAACCGCCGCTGGTGGAGGCAGCGCCGAGCCACCAGGCGGCCTGCATCTTCGTTGGTACCGAGCATCACGTCGCCGACGCCGCCGAGTAGTGCGCCGGACGCCCGGCACGCGCGCCGCGAGCTGGTCGAGACCCGACTCGGCTACATCCATGTGCGCCTTGCTGGCACGGGCGGCCCTCCGCTCGTGCTCCTGCACATGTCACCGCTCTCGGGAGCGATGTTCGAGCCGATCGTCGACCTGCTCGCTGCAAGCCGGCTCGTGGTCGCGCCGGATCGAATCGGCTTCGGTCACTCAGACCGCTTAGCCGAGCCACCGACGATCGCCGAGTACGCGCTCGCCACGCTCGACTGCCTCGACGCGCTCGGAATCGAGCAGTTCGACGTCCTCGGCTCGCACACGGGCTCCGTCGAAGCCGTCGAGTTTGCGGTCAGCCAGCCGGCACGCGTGCGCCGTGTCTGCGTCGTCGGCATGGTCGTCTACGACGAGACCGACAGGCGCTCATTCCGCGAGCGCTACGTTCCGCCTCCTGAGCCGGTCGCCGACGGCTCGCACCTCGACTTCTACCGCGAGTGGTGGGACGGGCTGCGCCTGCCCGAGTGGGACGCGACCTTCATCCACGACCGGCTCTTCGACCACCTCGACTCCTCGCCTGACTTCTGGCTCGCCTACCGGGCGATCCTCGATCATCCCCACACCGAGCAGCTGAGCCAGATCACCCAGCCGTTCCTCGTGCTCGCCCCGCGCGACCACCTCCATGAGCAGACGCACGCGGCACGCGGGATCCTCCCGCCGCACACCGTCTTCGTCGATGTGCCCAGCATCGTGTGCGACGAGCCGTTCCGGCTTGCCTCGGGCGAGGTCGCCGCTCACCTCGAGCCGTTCCTCAGCTCCGACTAGCCCGGCTGGCCCGCCTCCATGATGAGCGCGGGCAGACCGGCTCTTGGCATCCGCCAGCTCAGGCACAGAACCGACTTTCTGACGAACGTCGGCAGAGCGGCTCTCGACCGATAGAGGGAGGCTGGCTCAAGCGGAGGCGGCCGGCTCATCGGGCGCGGGCAGCACGTCGAGCGCGGCCCGCTCCAGCGAGGGGTGGCTCGTCGGGCGCAGCCCGAGCGAGGAGTGGCCCGCTCGAGCGGGAGTGACTCGAAGGCGCGCCTGGCTCGAGCGGAGCCGCGGGGTCGAGCGGGAGCGGCGAGTTCGAGGGCGCTGGCGGCTCGAGCGCTAGCGCTCGAGGGCCCGCGGCCGCACCGCCGCACCCGGCGCCACAAAGGGCAACCCGCCCCCACCCACCGCCCAGGGGGGTAGCCGAGAAACGCGCGCGGCTTGCGCACGATCTGCCACAGAAGCGTCACGAACGTGTGCCGAATCTCCGCAGCTATCTGCCCGGCCGCGCCATCGCCGATACCGCCGAAACGGCCTCACGAGCCGTTCTGCCGCGCCAACCGCCTCCCCAACCGCTTGCCCCGCCGCGCCGCCGCTACGCCGCCGAAACCGCACCGCCGCCCGTGCCGCCCAACATGCCACCAGCCGCGCCGTCCACCCGCGCCGCAGAACCGCGGCACCAGCTGCTCCGTCCGCCTCGCTCACCGCTCCGCCCACGACCGAGCGGCCCGCTCGCCCGATCCACCCCGTGCGCCGGCAGGCCAACCCCCCGGATCACCGTCCAGGCCCACCCAACCTCCTCGACCCACGCCACCTTGGTACTGCGGCCGGCAAGAAGACCCGGACGGAGCCGTGTACCCGGATCGGCACCCCCCCACTGGGACGCGAAGCCGGTGTGGGAGCGAAAGCCGGGAGCGAGACGCGGCGGTTCCCCGTCGCGGTGGCGGCTAAGATGTACAGCAACCGATGCGGCGGGGCACGACGATGACCCACACCAGGCGCGACGAGCCGCAATTCTACAACATCCTCGAGCTCGACTGGCGGCCCGGCAATGAGCTGCCGGCCGTCCACAGGCTCGACCGCCGCGTGCTCAACCGCGACGAGGCGAAGCCGAGCGCAACGCTTATGGTTCGAATACCGCCGAGCTGGCGCAGCCTTCACAGCAGCGTGGATGGGACACTCGAGGTCTTCGTGCTTCAGGGCGGTCTCTCGCTCGACGGCGAGCGCGTGGGCGTCAGCGGCTTCCTCTCGATCCCGGAAGGAGCAGGCGACGTGGACCTCCGCTCCGAGCAGGGCGCCCAGGCTCTGTTCTACTGGACGTTGGGCATGCCCATCGAGCCCGACGCGGCAGTCCGGGTCGCCAAGGTCTGGCAGATGGACTGGGAGGTCCAGCGGATGACCAACATGCCCCATGGCACAATCGCCAAGTCGCTGCGGCTGCCCGACGTCGGTGACGGCCCGGTGCACGGCGGGCCAGGCGGCATGCTGCGGCTCATCCTGCTCGAGCCTGGCTACTGCGATCCCCAGGAGCACAAGCACAACTGTTGGGAGGGTCTGGTCTTCCTCGCCGGCGACCTGTTCATGCCGCCGCGCGGGATCATCGGGCCGATGACCTACCTCGGGAACCCGGCAGAGTTCCGGCACGCGCCGATGGCGAGCCAGCGAGGATCGCTCGTGCTCGTCCAAACCGACGAGCCGGTGATCCAGCCGCCGCGCCTCTACGACGGTGGTCAGCAGATGTGCAACGGCTATCGGGACACCGCCTCGTGGCTTGAGCAGCCGAGGCATACGTGCTGGGACAGCCTTCCCGACTATCGAGCTGCAGGCGAGGGAGTCGAGTGGTCCGATCTGACGCGGCTTCCCAGCTGAGCGCTCTGTCGACCCTGCCCAGACCATGAGCCGAGGGCTCGTTGAGCTCGCGCACGCGCCCGACATCGTCCCGTCGCCCGTCGAGGCGCTCGGCTGGCCGGCGGGTGCGTCAATCACCGTCCTCTCGGAGAATGCGAACACCGGCGCGGTCACGGGCGTTTTCAGCGCGCCGGTCGGCTGGCGGCGCCAGCCCGGCTACGTCGTAGACGACTGCGAGCTCTTCGTGCTCGGCGGCACGCTGCGGATCGGTGAGACGCTGCGCGGCTTCGGCTACTACGAGTTCGCCCCGGCACGCTCACAGCAGCAGAGCTGGGTGGTGGAGGAGAGCTGCTCGCTCCTGCTGATGGCCCGAGGCGCGCCGGAGCACACCGCCGGCGCAGGCAGGAGCAGCGAGGGCCGGATCGAGCGCGACACCGGCCAGATGCCGTGGACGGAGACAGCCATCGAGGGTCATCCCCCTGGCGTTGCGATGAAGATCCTGCGGACGGTCGAGGAGACCGGCGAGACAGTCCTCTTGGAGTCGATCGTGCGCCGCTGGGACTATCCTGTGGTAGAGTACCACGCCTGCGCCGAGGAGCTCTTCCTGATCGAGGGCGACATGTGGCTGTCGAACAGCGGCACCATGCGCCCGGGCTCGTACCTGTGGCGGCCGGCCTACTATACGCACGGGCCCTTCTACACGCGCACCGGGGCGCTGGTCCTCGCCTGGCTCGAGGCCGCCGTGGAGAGCCGCTACGCGGACGACCCTCGCAGCACCCCTGAGCAGAACCGCGCGGGAGAGGTCCGACGCGAGCGTGCCCAGCCAGCGGGAAGCTAGGCAGAAGCGACGTCTACAGAGAGCCCCTCCGCAGGGCCGACGGCATTCGCCAGCCTCGTCGGTCTCGGCGCCACGCTCGACGAACAGGGACACACGATCGCCACATGCTGCGAGAGCGACAGGACGGCCTGTTTCGTGCCGCTAGAGATTGAGCGACGTCTCGCCAAACTTCGCAACCATTCCTGGGAACAAATGGAAGCCCGTCGTTGCCTGGAGTCTGCCCTCGTCATTAAACTCGTACTTATTGACGCCGGTATAGTCGTCGGGAAGCTTCTCTCCATCAGCTAGTGTGCCATCCACTTCCCATTGAGCAAATGCCACGTTTGGCTCAACTTCAGCTATCCATTTGATTCTCGTATACACTCCAACTTCCTCTACAGCTGTGCCAATCACATCGAGCAACTTCAGGGTCACCGGTCCCTTGCCATCGAACGGTGCCGTATACGTACAGTCGTCTGCGACGAGCTTGCGCCACTCGTCCATCTTCCTTGCGTTCTCGAGATCGTAGTAGGCCTGAACCAGCGGAGCGACACCGAGCGTGCCTGCCCACTGATCAAGGTCAATCGTGATCTTCGTCATAGCGCACCTGTCCTTCCCGTTGGCAGATCGGCTATCGTAGCGCCTCAGCGCTCGTCGCGGTCTCGCTGCAGCAGGCGCACCTCGTGGAGTCGAAAGAATGGACGGTGGGCGCGCATGACTGAGATCACAATCCGTATCGAAGACTGGGCAGAGAAGCTCGGCGTTGTTGCGCGAATCCTCGGGTACTATGAGCTTCTGAATTCGAGGAGATTCTGGAGGCATTCTCGCTTGTCGAGGACGACGCAGCATACACGGCACCGTTCGACGGGAAGAACCCAGAGGCCCTACCGCTCCAGGGGGTGAACCGAGCTGCGACGGAGGGGATCACAGACCTCCAGACGGTCATAAAACGCGTGACGCAGGTCGGGCCGAACATCGCGCTCTCCGAGTGGGAGGCGCACGGGACCTTTCCCAACAGCGAGCCGCTCCACCACACCGGCGTTTCGAGATACGAGTTCAGCGACGAGGGCAAGCTCAAAGCCCAGACGAGCTTCTTCCTCTCTCCGGCCATAGCCGCGCGGGTCGCGAGGGAGACAGGCCTCTACCCGTTCACGTGCGACATTCACGTGCGACAGTGAGGGCAAGCCTCAGGCGGACCGGCCTGGGGCCGGTTAGCCCACGACCGCCTCCGCGCGCGCAACCAGCTCTCGCCAGGCCTGGTACTCGGCCATCTCGAGCCACTGCTCGGTCCACGGCGGCTCGATGTACGAGCGCGTCTGCAGGTAGTGGTCTTTGATCTCGGGCCCGGCGGGCAAGTCCTCGAACACCGCGCTGATCGGCGTCGCCCAGTGGGCCAGCATCAGCGACCCACGCTGCGTGATCAGGCCTCCATGCTTGAGATCGGGCGGGTTGGTGAAGACCGTCCCTGGCCCCATGTAGCCGCGCTCGGGCATGAAGAAGTCGCCGCTCAAGAAGACCATTTCCTCGTAGCAGTTGTGGTGGCGCTCCTGCTTGGGCTCGCCGAACCCGGGCGTCAAGAGGATCAGCCGAATCGAGCCCGCCGGGCCGCCATGGAACACACCCTCGCACGGGTCGGGAACCCGCAGCGCCTTGTGCATAATGCCGTGGGTCACGTCGGGCATCTCGGTCACGATCCAGGGCTCGTTCAGGACGTTCGTGATGTACACCTGCGAGTCGTAGTAGTAGTCTTCGGGCCATTCGGTGTTCCACCAGAGGAAGATCTGGGCGCCAGCCTCAGAAGAGAGCTCGCCCGGCCCGCGGTCCTTCGGAATCGCGATGAACCCGCCGGCGCCTGCGCGCGTGCCGTTGACGGAGAGGTCGCCCTCGGCGACGAAGATCTCGACCGTGGCTTCATCAGCGCTCTCGGTGTAGCGCCAGCCGGCGGGTACCCGAACCATCAGGGTCGTCGTGCCGCTCGCGGCATCGACGGTGAGCAGCCGGGCCTCGAGGCCGTGGGCGATCGGTGGACCGTTGACACGCTGCCAGGAGAGCTCGTACGCGTTGAAGAGCTGGGGGTTGTCGCGGTTGTGATCCGCGTAGTTGCGCCCTCCGAACGATGCGAAGTCGCGCACGTTCGCAAGCGCGTCGTCCGGGAAGGTGAACGGATTCTGCGGTGCGCCTTTGCTGACAGCCACGTGGTGTCTTCCTTTCGCCTGAGGGCCGGGGTCAGAGACGTTGCAGGAACTCCCGAATGTGCTCCACGACCTCCTGCGTATGCTCGGTGAAGACCGCCATCGCGTTGTCGATGTGCGGCTGGTCGATCAGCTCGGCGCGTTGCGGGAGCAGCCCGATCGCCCGCTCCATCTGTGTCCAGAGATCATCGTGCGGGGCCATCACCAAGAGCGGCTGCATGACGCTGCCGATTCGATCAGCCGTCGGGTAGGCGAACGCGGCATCGAACGTCCAGTAGTAGTTCGGCGAGGCTCGCAGATGGTCGATCATCCAACGCTGCGCGACATCGAGCCCGACGGTCGCCGGCTTGATGCCCATCCACCAGTCCCAGTAGAAGTGCAGGTGAGAGCCATCCTCTGCTGGCTCGGGCGGCGAGTTGACGTAGTTCTCGCGGAAGAACGCCGTCTCCTCATCGGTGAAGACGGCAACGGTGATGAGGATGGCGCTGCGGATCCGGGAGGCGTGGGCGGTGGCAAGCTCGATCACCTCGATGCCCCCGGAGTGGATACCGCACGCGTCGCACCTCTCGACCCCGAGCGCATCGAGCGCATCGACCGTGCTCTCGGCGTACTCCTCGAAGCTGAGCGGACGCTTGGCCGGATCCGAGGCTCCATACCCGATCCGGTCGGGAATGATCAGCATCCGCTCGCCCGCCAGGAGAGGGATGACCGGGTCGTACCACTGCCCTGCCACCAGCTGGCTATGCACGAGCAGCAGCGGCTCGCCGGCCCCGACGGTGCGCACGTGCATCTGGCCGAGTCGCGTATCGACGAGCTGGCGATGGACCTTAGGTTCTGCCACGTGCTCAGCCTCCCTGTCCGAGTCCCTGCACACCGATCACAGCGAGCGCGGAGGCCACACCGTAGTAGGTGCGCACGCGATGCACTTTGCCCTCGATGATCTGCATGAGATCGCAGGCGCGAACGCGTCCCGGGCGACCGGTCAGCGTCCACTCGATGATCACCCTCCCGCGGCCGCAGTCGACGAGGTTCGTGATCGAGGCCTCCACGTCGGGATAGGCCTCCGCGAACGTGTCGATCTCGTCGATCACGCCCTCGACGCCCGCGAACATCCTGCCCTCGACCTCGTGAGCCTCGACGGCCGGGTGCTGGAGCGCCCGGTAGCCGTCCCAATCCCTCGCGTTGTAGGTGTCGAACGACGCCTTCGCAACGAGCGCGTCCGGCGTCTCGTCCATGCGGATGCGGTACTGCCCCAGATCGGGGAGCTCAGCATCGACCGCGGTGACGCCGCCCTGCACGGCCGCGACGGTCTGGGCTGTCCTCAGCCCGTAGTACGTCCGACCCGAGTACACCCTGCGATCCTTGAGCTGCATCAGATCGGCGCAGTGGACGCGCATGTTCTCGGGGATCTCCCGGCCCCCAGGGCCGGTGGCCATGCCCCGCCGCTCGCCGAACAGCGTCCACTCGATGACGACCCGATCGTCCCCGCAGTCGAACAGGTTCGTGATGTCCGCGCTCGCGTCCGGATACGCATCCCGCCAGTTGTCGATCTCCTCCGTGACGCCGCTCGGGCCGTGGAAGTGGCGGCCCTGCACCTCGAGCCACTGGACATCGGGATGCTGCAGAGCTTGGTAGCCGGCCCAGTCACCGGCGTTGTAGGTGTCAAACGACGCCTTGGCGACATCGCAGTTCGGTGTCGACTCGATCGTCTCTCGATAGCCGCCGGACTCCGCGCCGATCATCAGGCCTCCGCTCTCGTTGCGACAGCTGGCCACGAGGTCGCGACGCGAGCGCCGTGCCGCCTGCTGGCCGCCTTGGGGCATCGATTCTAGACGATGCTGCTGCACCCCTAAGCGATGCCGTCGCCCGCCGCAGCTCTCAGAGGTGCCACGGCAGCCACGGCGTCGCCAGGGGTCGGTGCGGCGAGGGGCAAATCGGCGGGTGCACGAGCGAGAGCCGCTGCTTCACCGACCCCGATGGCCTGCCCCTCGCCAAGGACCGACGCACGGGCGAGAGATCTCGGGCGGCAGGCAGAGCGAGGTGCAGGTCCCTCAGCGCGCGGTTGCGGGCAGGTCTGGTTCAGGGCTGGGGTGCTGAGACGCCCGCTGGGACGCTGAAACGGCCGGTGGGCGGAAGAGCCCGAATGAAGCCGGGCCCACGCAGAGCACGTGGGTCAGCGACGCGGTCGCGCGGGGACGGTCGCGCAAGGGCCATGAGCCACCGCCTGCTGGCCTCTCTTGGCAGCGCAGTGCGTTGGGGCGGACGCAGGAGACGAGTGGGAGGCGGCCGACGCGAGCCCACCGAACGCACGGACGCTGGCAGCCTGGGCGAGCTCGAATCGGCTGAACCATGCGACGAGCGCCATCCCATCGGGAGTGCAGAGCGACGGGCGCGAGACAACGGCGATGGGACAACCGTAAGGGATGTCTCTCCGCTGCCCCCCGTCCCTCCGCTGTTCCCTCCACGCGAAGAGGCCGGCCGCTGACGGCACGGAGGCCGGCTACTGATGGCATTGCGGCAGGGCAAAGACGGGCGCGGCTGGGCAGAGTCAGCGCGGTCGGCACAGTCGCAGTCGGCACAGTTTCGGCACAGTCTTGTGACGCTTCTCTGACAAACCTCCAAGGCTGCTGGGCTACCCTCCCCCGGGTGGTGGGTGGGGGGGTAGGCTGCCCTTTGTCGTGGTGGCAGCCGGATGGGCGGCTCGTCGGCTTGGGGTTCCCAGCTCTGGTTCGACAGCTTGGCGGCCGGGCTGCTCGGGCTCGACAACCCGTCGTGCCCGCCACGACGACGCCCCCGACCCACAACCTCGCCCGACGCGGCGCCCGGACGACGCGCGCACGGCGAGCTGCCGGCCAGCTGCCGCCCAACCCACGACCCGCACAGCGTCCGTCCCCTCGGCCATGAAGCACCCGTGGGAGGACGGAAACACCCAGGCTGGTCGTCCGCCCAGAGGGAGGATCCGGCTGGGTTCTACCGAGAGGCCAGCGCGCGTTCTCGCCGGCGCGCGAGCGTCCAGATCAGCGAAAGAGAAAGCCCAACCGCGGCCGCCCCCGCGCCGATGAGCAGCGCGCTCCCCACAGCCGAGGCAAACGCATCGAGCGTCGCCTGCTCCAGCGCCGCTTGCTCGAGCGGCTTCAGACCAGCAACCTCTGGCGCAACGCCCTGAGCGAGCATCGTCCCATCAGCAGCCTCGACAGGCTGCAGCCCGCGCGCGGCAAGCGCGCGATCGAAGCGTGCGGCAACGGTCGAGGCAACGACCGACCCCGTGACGGCCACCGAGAGCACGTTCCCAACGTAGACAGACGAGGCCTGAACGCCCGAGAGGAATCCGGCGCGGTCGGGCGGCGCCGTGCCCACGACCAGCAGCAGGCTCGCAGTCGGGATGATCGAGAGAGCAAACGCGATCAGCACCATCGGCGGGACGAGGAACAGGTAGGTCGAGCTCTCATCGAGCCGGGAGAGAACGAGGAGCGCGGCAAGCTCGGCCGCAAAGGCAAACGCGAGCATCGGCCCGACGCCGGCCGCTGCAATCATCCTGCCGGCGAGCGGGGCCAGGAGCGCAGCGACCGCTGTCTGCGGCAGAAGCGCAACGCCAGCCTCAAGCGGCGAGAGACCGAGCCCGCGCTGCAGGTAGAACGCGAGGAGGAAGTACGCGCCGACTGCGCCAAGCAGTAGCAGAACGATGCTGCCGAGTCCGACCGAGAGCCTCCAGATGTCGGCACGCTCGCCGAGCCGCCCCTCGACTATCCAGCCCGAGGCCCGAATGACGACCACGAGCACGAGCAGGCCGCCGGCGATCGGGCCCAGCGCGTCGATAGAGGACCAGCCGTGCGAACCGGCCCTGATCAGGCCCCAGACGAGTGCCGCCAGGCCCACTGCGACCGCGAGGTTCCAGCCACCCCGAAGAGGCTCCGCCGCCCGCGGGGCCTCCGTCGATCGCACACGCGCGAGGGCGACAGCCAAGCAGACCAGCCCAAGGGCAATGTTTGACCAGAAGACCGACCGCCATGACCACGACACCATGAGCGCTCCCGCGATAATCGGGCCCAGCGCGGCCCCGCCGATCGCGCCGGCAACCCACCACCCCAATGCCATCGACAACGCCCGCCCAGAGAACGCCGAGCGAAGCGCGGCGATCGTCGCAGGCACGATCAGCGCAGCTCCGACTCCCTCAACGACGCGTACGGCGATCAGCTGCTCCGTGGACTGCGAGAGCGCGGAGCCTGCCGAGCCGGCGACGAAGAGGGCAAGCCCGAACACGAGGATACGACGACGGCCAAAACGATCGGCGAGCGCTCCACCGCTCACCAACAGCACAGCCACCGGCAGGAGATACGCGTTGTAGATCCACTGCAGGTCGGCGAGGCTCGCCCCGAGCGCGTCCGAGATCCTCGGGTTGGCGACCGGCACACCGCCCTGGTCGAGGTTGATCACGAACGCGCCTCCAGCCGCGACCGCGAGGGTGGGCCACGCACGGATGAGCGCGTGTCTCGGAGCGGGCGCCGGCGTTGTGTGGGTGGTCATGGACTCGGTGTGCGGTGCTGACCGAGAGACGACGCCTGGTTAACCGCGGGCCGCGGTTCCTAGCCGCGGGCGCGCTCGTCCGCGACGACGCCGCCCGCCTCGCGCAGCAGGTCGACTGCGTCGATGGAGAGCTCAGCCACACGGACGTTCTGGACCTTGCCCGCCTCGTTCAGCTCGAACTTGATGAAGCCCGAGTTCTCGTAACGGGCGCCGGTTCGCAGGCTGCCGTTCGTCTCCCACTCGGCGAACGCGACCAACGGTGAGTGCGAGTAGACGTTCTTGACCTCGACGCGAACATCGGGCATCGCCTCGGTGATGCCCCCGCGCACCATCTCCTTGAGCGGGCGGACGCTCAGGCCGCTCGTATCGACGTTCGCGGTGTGGGTTGCGTCATCGGCGACAAGCTCGTCCCAGCGATCCCAGTCGCGTGCGTTGTTCGTAACGAAGTACGCCATGAGGATCACCGCCGGCCCAAGGGCCCGAGCCCAGGCATCGACATCGATCTCCAGCTTCATTCGTGCACCTCCCGTCGTGGGTGAGCTTGCTGATGCGAAGACCCGCGCGCCCCAGCTGACGGCGGTCCCGACAGTCGCGGCGAGGATGAAATCGTAGCTCGCGCCGCGTGCACGACCCGGGCCTCATCAGGTCTCATTCAAGCCGGTAGATCTGATGCGGACGCCGCCGGCAGCCGGCAGCTCGCGCGACTGCGTGGCCGTTGGCAGCCGGGTAGGGTACGCGACGGCTGCGGAGCGATCGCCGTGGTACGTGAGGAGACCGACCGTGTGCGGCAAGCCGCGGCAGCCAAAGGACAATGGCAGAGCCACTGACAGAGGAGAGGGAGATGGCTGAATCCAGGCGAGAGAACCCGCGAGACCTGAGGCCTACCTCAAGCGAGCCGGAAGGGCCGGGCACAGACCTCGTGAATGAGGTTCTCGAGGGGAAGATCACCAGGCGCGAGCTTGTCCGCCGCGGGGGTCTACTCGGACTCTCCGCCGCGGCCATCGGTGGCCTCCTTGCAGCCTGCGGCGGGGACGACGCGCCCCCGCCGGCTGCACCTGCGTCTGAGCCACCCCCGCCGCCGCCAGCTCCTGGTCCGCCGCCGCCTGTTCCGCCTGAGCCAGCGGCGCCTGAGCCAGCGGCAGATCCTCCGCCCGCGCCTCCACCGGAGCCGCCACCCGCGCCCGCGCCGACGCCGGACCCTCCGCCCGCGCCTCCACCAGAGCCGCCCGCGCCGACAATCCCAGAGCCGCTGATCGTGGCTGCAACTGGTCCAATCGTGGGTCTCGACAACAACGGGCCAGCCGGCAACGACACCCCCTCGCATCAGGCGCACGCGGCGCTCTACGACAACCTGATGTTCTTCCGGTGGCCGAACACGGTCGAGGCGTCGGCGGCTGCGCTCGCTGAGAGTGAGACGAGCCTCGCCGACTACGCGCTGGCCGAGAGCCATGAGGTCTCAGACGACGGGCTCGTCTACACGTTCACGCTGCGCCAGGGCCTCCTCAGCGACTTCGGCAACGAGCTGACCGCTGAGGACGTCGTCTGGTCGTTCCAGAAGACGTTTGCGGCAGGAACAACGCCCGCGTTCATCAATGCCTTCATCGGTGGTATACCCAGCCCCGACGCGGTCCAGGCGGTCGGCACGCACCAAGTCCAGTTTACGCTGCCCGCCCCCCAGCCGCGGATTCTGATCACGAACGGGTGGCTCTCCGGCGGCCAGCACATCTACGACTCCACGGAGGCGCAGAAGCACGCGACCGAGGATGACCCGTACGCGTTCGACTGGCTCGACAAGAACGGGGCAGGCTTCGGGCCCTACCGAATCATCGATTTCGGGGCAGGCGGCGAGGAGATCACCTACGAGGTGCGCGAGGGGTACTGGGGCGGCCCCCAGATCGCCAACCGGGTTGTCCAGCAGTCGATTCCGGAGGCGGGCAGCCGCGCCCAGCTCGTGATCACCGGCGATGCCCACCACGCGCCTGCACTCACCCCGCTCCAGCTGGAAGACGTCGAGGCCAGCGACAACGCCACCGTCACGCACGTCGACAACTCCACCTCGATCATGCTCACGCTCACCCAGCAGCCACCCTGGGGCGACCCCGCGATACGCCAGGCGATGGCACGCGCGATCCCGTACAACGACATCCTCGAGGCCGTCTACCGAGGCCGGGCTCAGCCGTGGCTGTCGATCCTCCAGCCCTTCGTCGCAGGCTACACCGACGAGTTCTGGAACTACGAGACCGACCTCGAAGCGGCCCGCAGCGTCCTCGCCAACACCGACCTCCCGCCGATCACGCTCGCCTACTCCGAAGGCTTCCCGGCCGACGAGCAGGTGGGCCTCATCGTCCAGGCAGCTCTCAACGAGGCAGGCATGGAGGTCGAGCTCGACAAGCAGCCAGCCTCGGTGTTCGCACCGGCCAGGTTCACGCAGGGCAACCCGTTCGCGGTCGACGGGATCCTCACTCCCGGCGTCGCTGCCGCCGACTACTACTTCCTCCTCTACGGCACCGCAAACGGATTCTTCAACCTCCACAAATACAGCAACCCGGAGTTCGAGCACGTCTACTCCGACTCGCTCAGCACCGACGCCGCCACGAAGAGCGCGGCAATCAGGAGAGGCCAGGAGATCCTGATGCACGACCTCGTGGTCATCCCAATAGCCTGGACGGGCAAGGACGAGGCCCACGCCAACTTCCTCGAGCTCCCCTACACGCACACGGCCAACGGCGATACGTTCTTCCGCTGGTTCAAGCCAGCGGCCTAGCAGCCACAACAAGACCGCACGAGCAACTCAGGCAGGCGATCTCTCGGCAGCGCGCTCCGGTTGTCCGCCCGACGGCCGGAGCGCACAGTTCCCGTTGGGCCGTTTGGTCTGACTGCCTCAAGCCGCTACCGCGGCAACTGCTGGCCGGGTGGCTCAGACCCCGCGCACGGGTACCGCGGCGGCTGGTGGCCCGGCTGGCGCCCGCGCGCGGGCGCCGCGGTGGCGCCCAGACAGGCGACCCGCCCCTCACCCACCACTTGGGGGAGGGTAGCCCACAAGAGCGCACGACTCTGTCACAAGAGCCTCACGGAGCTGCGCCATGTTTTGCGCAAGCCTGCACAGCCGCACGGCCGCGACGCCCGCCTGTCCCGCCCGGTGCCAGCAGACTGTCCCGCACGGCAACCGTGCCACCCACCCTTGTGTCGCCCGGGCGCCCCTCCCGGCAAGTCGAACCGCCCGCTGTCCGCGCAGCAGCCGCGTAGCCAGGACACGCAGGTGCGCAGACACGCGTGACCCTCGTCGTTGCCTCTGGCAAGGAGCGCGCCATCCGCAGAGGAGTGCGGCGTGGGCAAGCCCCGCGTCTACCCCTGGCCGACGCCGCCCTACCTCACCGGGCAACGTGACCCGCGTCCGCCTGCAGCCGCGCCGTCTCGACTTGCCAAGCCTCCAAGCAGGACCGGAAATGAAGCAGCGTGCCCGAAACGAGGGCGAGCGCCGCGGTCAGAGCCCGCCCCAAGCCGACCGCGTAGCGGCGGCCCCGGGGCGCTGCAACCGGCCCCTGAGCCGCCGCTCCAACCAGATCTCCTAGGCCGGTCTGAAGTCCTTCGTATAGAAGGTGCCGTTCGCGACGTGCCCGAACGGGATCCGCAGGAAATCGGAGTGGGCGTGAATCTCCCCTGTCCAGGCAATCGGGATGAACGGGAGATACATCATCCAGATGCGCTGGGCCTCGCGCGCGTCTTCCGCGCTGTTGTTCGCGGTCGGGATCAGGGCGATGAAGTCGTCGCTGACCCAATTGAAGAAGTTAAAGAACCCAGCTGCGCCGCCGTAGAGGTTGAAGTAATAGTCAGCCGCCGCGATACCCGGCGTGGCGAGGTCGTCGACGAAGAACTCGTTCTCGCCCCTGATACGCCGCTGAGCGAACACGTTCGACGGCTGTTTCTCGAGGCTGACATCGGCGCCCACGTCATTGAGTGCCGCCTGAACGAGCACGGACGTCTGCTCGGAGACAGGCCTGCCCTCTGGGTAGGAGAGCCTGAGCGGCGGAAGATCGAACCCGTCGAGCATCGCTCGGGCCGCGTCCGGATCGGTGTTGTAGGCGAACTCGTCCGTGTATCCACGCACGAACGGCAAGAGAACCGATCGGTAGGGAGCAGCCCGGCCTCGCAGCACGCTGTCCAGGATGTCCTGGTAGGGAACCGCCATTGCGAAGGCCTGGCGAATCGTCGGGTTGTTCCACGGCTCCGCCTGGGTCAGAGGAGCAAACAGCACCGTCGTGTTCTCGATCTTCGTCGTCGTCAGACCGTCGGCCGCATCGACCTCGTCGAGCTCGCGCGGGGAGAGGTTCTGCGCGTAGTGGGACTCCCCCGTGAGCAGGAGCTGGAGTCGCGAGCTCGACTCGGGCACATGACGCTGAATAACCGTCTTTCCCACCGGCGGGGTCGAGGTATCCCAGTAGTCGAACCGTGCGGCGAAGGTGATCTCCTCGCCGCCTGCGCCGAAGTCGACGAGCTCGTACGGCCCGAACCCCGCGGTGTTCTCGGAAAGCCACCCCAGCGCCCACTCGTCATCTTCCGTCGCGTTGCTCAAAACCTGCTTCGAGTCGTAGATGATCGCCGTGGCGGTAAAGCCGAGTGCGTTCAGCAGGCGCGGCTGGGGTGCGGGCAACGTGATCTGGACGGTATGGGGGCCGACGGCCACAACCGTATCGGCGTTCGGAAGGCCACCGATCACCGCCAGCACGAAGACGCCGGTTGCTCCAACCGCAAACTGCTTCCTCAGCGACCAGACGACGTCCTCGGCGGTGAGCTCATTGCCAAACGGGCTCCTGACCCCTTGGCGGAGCTCGAAGGTGTAGGTCAGGCCGTCGTCGGAGATCTCCCAGCTCTCGGCAAGCACGGGCCGAACCAGCTCCTGCTCGCTGACCGCGAGCGCTGCCTGTGAGTCGGCAAGCGCGATCGGCCAGTAGAAGTCGACCATCTGGTCGTAGCTCATGAAGTACGCATGGAAGACGTTCGTGTTGTTCTGGTTGGGACCATCAGGATCGATGTTGGGTGCAGGCCCCGGCAGCGAGCAGAAAAGCGTGTCGGGGATTGCAGGGCTCGGAGGAGGCGGCGGTGGCAGCTCAGGCGGTGGCGGCTCAGGCGGTGGCGGCGACGGCGGCTCGGGCGGTGGCGGCGGTGGGGACTCAGGCGGCGGAGCCGGCGCAGGAGCAGGTGGAGGCTCAGGCTCCGGCGCTGGCGGTGGTGGTGGCGGCTCGGGCGGTGGTGGTGGCGGCTCAGGCGGTGGCGGCGCAGGCGCGCTCTTCTCACCACCACAGGCTGCGAGCACACCACCAATACCAATACCGAGCAAACCGCTCTGGGCCAGCAACTTTCGACGGTCAAGCGTCGACTCAGGCACTGAAGGCGCAGCGTCACCGCTGCTGGCTGGATCAGGTACCCGCTCGGCCGCTGGCTCGTGGTCTCGCTCGCCTGCCATTGACATACTCCGATCGCTAAAGCCCCGGAAGAGCTGGTGCCGTCCTCGATCATAAGCGACGTCGTCGATCGAAAAAAGTTGGCGGCAAGCCGGCGAGCACCGGTTTGCGCCCCTTGGCTAGCCTGAGACGGCCCATGTACAAGCACTGGCGGCGTGATCGACCACAGTTCTTCAACGTCCACGCGCTGGACTGGGAGAGAGGGCCTGAGACGCCGTCGCTCAGCGGCCTGGAAGCACGCCTGCTGAGCAGGCCCGTCGATGGCGTCGGTGCCTCATACATGGTCAGGATCCCACCAGGCTGGTCGAGAACGGCGACGGCCGACGATGGTGCAATCGACGTGTTCGTCCTCGAGGGTGACCTGTCCATCGAGGGCAGTCAGGTAGGCGCAGGGGGCTATGCGTTCCTGCCGCGAGATGGCGGCGGTGCCGAGCTGGGGTCGAAGGCGGGCGCGCAGGCGTTCCTCTTCTGGAACCCGGAGCCGCCAGACGGCTACGGCTCGGAGGTGCAGATCAGGAAGGTGTGGCAGGAGCCGTGGAAGCAGATGGACATGCCAGGCGCGATTCACGGCGCGATGTACAAGCCGTTGCGGCTACCCGATATCGGCGAGGGGGCAGTGCACGGCGGGCCGGGCGGCGGCGTGCGCCTCTACATGTTCACACCCGGCTTCAGCGATCCCCGAGAGCACGTACACACAGTCTGGGAGGAGATGATCTACCTCACAGGCGACATGTTCATGCCCGATCGCGGCGTGCTCGCCCACGGCAGCTACATGGGCAACCCAGCCGACTTCTGGCACGCGCCGATGCTGAGCGCGCGCGGCGCCGTGCTCCTGTTCCACAATACGGCCCCGATCGACGTCGAGCTCCGCGAGTATCCAGGCGGCGAGGCGGTCGCCGGCCGCTACCGCGATGAGGCTTCCTGGCTCGAGACCCCCACACAGGAGGAGTGGTCGGATCTCGCCCACTACCACACGGCGCCGGACCGCGTTGAGGCCTGGCAGACGCCGTGAGCGCGCAGCAGCATACGTACCTGCTGGGTCACGACACCCGGACGGTCGCGTGCTTGGAGGTGCGGGAGTCGGGACATGAGGCCGCTTTCTTGCTGCCTCACCTCAAACCAGGCCTGCGCCTCCTCGACTGCGGCTGTGGCCCCGGGACGATCAGCGTCGGGTTGGCCAAGGCGGTCGCACCGGGCGAGATGGTCGGCCTCGACACCGAGATGCCACAGGTACAAGCCGCAGCGGCCCGCGCCACCGAGCTGGGCATCGCGAACGCGGTGTTCGAGGTTGGCGACCTCACCGATCTGCGCTACGACGACGAGACCTTCGATGTCGTCTTCGCCCATGCGGTGGTCATGCTCCTGCCTGAACCCGCCGCCGGGCTCGCCGAGATGAGCCGTGTCACCAAGCCGGAGGGCATCGTCGCGATCCGCGACCCGATCTCCGACGCGTCGATCTGTGCGCAGGAGAACCCGCTGTTCCACGAGGGCTTCAAGCTCTTCGCGCGCGCCGTTGCCGAGGCAGGCGGCGATGTCTCGCGCGGCCGTGACCCGGGCCGCTGCTGTCGCAGGCCGGTTTCGCGCGGGTCGAGCTCTCCGTCAGCTTCGAGCAGCCGCGCTCTCCCGACGATCGCGTGCGCGTCTACGGCGCCTGGGCCGGTCTGTGGGATGGCACCGCGATCGCCGAGAAGGTGGTAGCGGAGGGCTGGACCCAGCCCGGCGTGTCGGAGCAGATCGCAGCCGCCTGGCGGGAGTTCGGGACGAGCGACACGGGCCTCGTCGCGATGCCCTGGTGCGAGGCGATCGCCCGGAAGAGAAAGCTGTCGATCCTGCAGAACGTTGCCGCGTCCGGTTCTGTTTTGAGGCTGGGTCTGCTGAAACCACACAGGCTACGGGGAGAACCGAGCGGGTTGGCAGAGGTCGGCGCGAGAGAGCGAAAGGACGAGGGAAATTGGCACGGTGTCGTGACACTTTCGTGACAGGCTGTGCGAGAGCCGTGCGCTTTTCTGGGCTACCCTCCCCTGGGTGGTGGCTGGGGGCGAGCTGCCCTTTCATGGCGACGAGGGCGCTGCGACCAGACGACCCTTTGCGGCAACCGAGCGGCTCCTTGCAGCGGCTGGACGGCCGGAATGGCGGCTGGGCAGCCGGCATGGAGGTTGAGCAGCCCAACACACGGCGGCTGGGTTCACCCGGCTGCCGAGAGCGGCTCTGAGATGCTGCCGAACGCCCGATCCCGCAGTTCCACAGCCGCCCGATCCCGTATCCCGCGGCCCCCCGAACAGCGCAGGAACCTGCGGCACAGCCCCGCGTCCCGCTATCAGAAAAGACCTGGGGCGCCGCGACTCAGGCGGCGCCCCAGGATCTCATTCCAGCCCAGCCGTCTAGGCCGGCCTGAAGTCCTTCCAGAAGAAGGTGCCGTTCGCGACGTGCCCGAACGGAATCCGCAGGAAGTCTGAATGCGGGTGGTCCTGGCCGTTCCATGCCACAGGGATGAACGGAAGGTGCTTCATGAAGATCCGCTGTCCCTCGCGGGCGTGCTCGGCGTTCACATTCGCTGTCGGCGCGATCGCGTCGAACTCCGCGTTCGACCACCGGTGGAAATTGAAGACACCGACCGAGCTTCCATAGAGACCGAAGTAGTAGTCGGCTGCCGCAACACCCGGCGTGGCGAGGTTGTCGACGAAGAACTCGTTCTCGCCCGGGAACCGGCGAGCGGCGAAGATGTTGGTCGGCTGCTTCTCCAGCGAGACGTCAAGACCGGCCTCCTGCAGCGCGGCCTGGACGAGGATCGCAGTCTGCTCGTCGATAGTCTTGCCCTCTTCGTAGGCAAGGATGAGCGGCGTATCGACGCCACCGAGAACAGCGGCTGCGGCCGCTGGGTCCGTCTCGTAGGCAAACTCACCCGTGTAGCCGGCCACGAACGGCAGGAGGATCGAGTCGTATGGCTTGCCTCGTCCGCGAAGCACCGTGTCGAGGATCTCCTGGTACGGGATCGCCTTTGCAATCGCCTGACGGATCTTGATGTCGTTCCAGGGCGGCGCCTGCGTCATCGGCAGGAACAGCGTCGTGGTGTTGTCGATGTGGGTGTTGACGACTCCTTCGGCCGCGTCGACCTGGTCGAGCTGGAGCGGACCAAGCTCGGCCGCGTAGTGGGCCTCCCCTGTGAGCAGCAGCTGGAGCCGCGAGCTCGACTCGGGGACGCTTCGCTGGACGACCGTGCTCCCGACCGGCGGGTGCTCGGTATCCCAGTAGTCGAACCGCGCCGTATACGTTAGCTCCTCACCGCCCGCGCCGAAGTCGGCGAGCTCATACGGGCCGTGGCCGATGCAGTTGGTGTTCGTAAACTCCTGCGCCCACGGATCATCAGCGGTCGCGTGCTCGGAGATCGCGCCCGAGTCCATCATGATCGTGGCACCGCCGCCTGGGAAGCCCACCGCGAGCAGCAGGCGCGGCTGGGGCGCGGGCAGCGTGAACGTGACGGTGTAGGTGTCGACAGCGGTGACTCCCTCCGCGCTCGGGAGACCACCGATGAACGAGTTGATGAACGCCCCGGTGCCGGGAATCGCGAACGCGCGCTGGAAGGCCCAGAGGACGTCGGCCGAGGTGAACTCGTTGCCGGCCGTGCTCCGAACCCCTTTGCGGAGGTTGAACGTCCAGGTCAGACCGTCTTCGGAAACCTCCCAGCTCTCGGCGAGCTGCGGCCGAACCAGCTCGAGCTCGCCGACTGCGAGCGCGGCCTTCGCCTCCTCGAAGTCCACCGGCCAGAAGAAGTCGGTCAGGTAGTCGAGGCAACTGTGGTAGGCGGTGAAGGCACGGATATCGCTCTGCGACCCGCCGTTGGGATCAAGCGATGGGGCAGGTCCGGCAAAGGTGTAGACGAGGGTGTCGGGGATCGCGGATGTCGGAGGCGGCGGGGGCGGAGGATCGGGGGCCGGCGGCGGGGGCTGCGCAGGCACTTCAGGCGGAGGATCCGGCGAAGGGGCAGGCGCAGGCTCAGGATCCGGCGAAGGCGCAGGCGGGCCGGGAGCCGAAGGAGGCGGCTCACGTGGGGGCGGCGGCGGCTCGGCCGCGGCGGGCGGCGGCGGCGGCGCGGGCGCGCTCTTCTCACTACCGCAAGCGGCGAGCACACCACCAATCCCCGCAACACCGATTCCGAGCAAACCGCCCCGGGCCAGCAAGCCCCGACGGTCAAGCGTGGACTCAAGCACCGAAGACTCCGTGTTCCCGCCGCCGTCAGGTGAATCGGGCACCTGCCCAGCCGCCGGCTCGCGGTCTCGCTCGCCTGCCATTGACGTACCTCCGATCGCTACAGCCCCGCTTGGGGCGTCTTCAGGTTGTGACCAGCTCGTGATCTTAGCGACGCCTACGGTGGCAACAAGTCACAGCGCCGAGGCGCCACACGCTGTCCGAGCAGCGAACTGGCCGCCCCGCCAAGCGAGCGGACGACCGAGGAGCCTCCCTACGAGAGGCCGTCGAGGAAGTCCAACACCGCCGCCGCGAACTCCGTCGGGTAGCGGGTCACCGTGTCCGCCCCACCGGGAACCTCCGCATAGCTGCCACCGCGGAGGACGGCGTGGGCACGTCGTGTCTCCTCGTAGAGCGGGTCCTCGGACGGGTTCAGCACGAGCGTCGGCGTCGTGATCCGGCGAAGATGCTCATAGGCTGGGTAGTCGATCACCGCGTTGTACGTCCACCAGTAGTTCGGCCCCGCCTGCAGACGAGCCAACAGCTCGAGCAAGAAGACCTCCCCGTCCTCCTCCGGGAGATAGAGGCTGAGGAACGCCACCTGGTCGGCAACGAACTCGCCGCGTCCATCGGGCTGCCACGGCTTGACGATCTCGCTGCGCCACCGCTCGCGCTCATCGTCATGCTCGCAGGCAAGCAGCCCGGCGAGAACGATGCTCGCCGTACGGTCGGGATAGTGCGAGGCGAGGTCGAGCGCAAGGCTGGCTCCCGTGTGGAAACCGACTGCGTGGGCGCGCTCGATCCCGAGGGCGTCGAGCACCGCCACGATAGACTGCGTGCACTGCGCGAGCTCGACCGGCTGGGACGGCGGATCCGACTGCCCGAAGCCGGGAGTGTCGATCGCCACGGTGCGATACCGCTCCGAGATGAGCGGCATCACCCGGCCATACATCGCCGAGCTGCTGGCGGTCTGATGCAGAAGCAGCGCGACGGGGCCACTGCCCACCTCGACGTAGTGAACCTGCCCGATCGGACCGTCCGCGTAGCCGCGCTGCATGGGCGACAGCGTAGTCAACGCCCGCTTCCGGCTAGCGCCCCGCCCGCCGGGGGTGGCGCTCGGCCGCGAGCCGATCAGCCCAGCCCGCCGCGAAAATCGTGAGCGCGCCGACGAAACACCCCGCTACGAGGACCCCGTAGACCCACGTCGCTCCGATCGAGTCGGCAGTCGCTGCCCCGCCCAGCGGTCCGACGGTATACGAGACGCCGATCGAGAGCATGAGCAGCCCGTTCGTCGCGCCGAGCCTGATGCCATACCGAATGGCCGAAATAGCGGCGAGCGGAAACCCGATCCCGTACACGAGACCAAAGACACCGCTGCGCAGCGTCATCGCAGTCACGATCGCGGCCGTCGAGTCGCTCACCAAGAGCGGTGCAAGCGACGCTCCCAGCAACAGCGAGGTCAGGCCGAGCACGGCGATTCGAGTCAGGCGCTCGGCCAGCCGCGCGACAGCCAGGCTCACGGCGACGAACAGGAGGGTGCCAAGCGCGAGCGCAGCTCCAATCCCGCCGGCAGAGAGACCGTTTGCGTTGAGCTGAAGCGCACCGAGGAGATTGACGAGCGTCTCGCTGAGACTCGCCAACAGGAAGAGCAGGGCCACGGCCAGCACACCGCGCGCTGCACGACCCGCCTGGACCATCTCGCGCACCGACTGGCGGTCGTGGTGGCGACGTCGGCCGTGCTCTCCGAGCACGAGTCCCACGGTCGTCGCCGCAAAGAGCGCCGCGCAGGCGAAGAATGGAGCGGCGGTGCCGAACGCATCGCCGGCCGCACCGCCGAGCACGAAGCCGGTGGTACCGCCGAGGCCGGTGATGGGAACAACCGCCGCCAGCGCCTGCTTGCGCCGTGCGTCAGAGACGGAGTCCGAGAGCCAGGAGAGGCCAGCAATCAGAACGGTCGCGCCGCTGAGCCCGAACAGCGACCGCGCGACAAGCAGCGACCAGAAGTCCACTGCAACCGCATGCCCGACCGCGGCAATACCAAGCGTCACGGAGGTACCAATCAGCATGGTCCGCGCTCCGATGCGGTCGGCCACGAGGCCGGCCGGAATCGACCCCCCGAGGAACGCCGCGCCGTACGCTGTCAGGAGCGCTCCGACCTCGACGGTGGACAACCCCAACTCGTACTCGATGTCCGGAGCCAGCGGGAAGAACGCGGCGAAGAAGATCACGTTCGCAACCGAGAGCGCGTAGACGAGGAACGCCGGCTGGCGAACGACCGAGCGGACCTGCCAGTTCGGGCCGGGAGTGGTCAGGAAGGACCTAGCTGTCGAAGCCAGCCGGGTTGTGCGGTCCGGGTGCCTCCGGCTACCGAGCAAGCAGGGACTGTCGCGGCAAGGACTCGCGACGCCCTTGCTGGCCGCGGAAACCAGGCCGGCCAGGCAGGCCGGCGGGCCAAGCCGCTGGCGAGGGCGCCTCGCTCCCCGATCCCGATGTGAGCGCTGCACCGGGCGACGTGGCCGAGCCGCCGCGAGAGGCTACTGTGATGGGTCGCCGCGAAGGGCAGCCCACCCCCCACCCACCACCTGGGGGAGGGTAGCCCAGAAAAGCGCACGGCTCTCGCACAGTCTGTCACAGAAGCGTCACGAGACTGTCACGAGACTGTGTCAACTCTGCGCAGCCAATTCCCCGCAGCCGTCGCAGCGAATTCCCCGCAGCCGTGCCGCCGTCCAGCCGCTGGAACGGCGCCACCGGCCGCGACCCCAACCATGCCGCCCGCCTCCCACCAACCGCCTCGTCGCAGCGGCCGCGCTGCAACGACCCAGCCGGCTCCGCAGTCCAGCGCCGGAGCAAACCGCCCTGCCGGGCGACCGCTCTCGCCGCCACCCCACCCGCCGCACAGCCGCGCCGCAGGCCAACGCCGCGGCAACGGCCGGTGGTAAGAGCTGCCCCGCGCGGAGAAGACACGAACGGGCAACCACAAGCAACCCAACGGCCCCCGGCGGGAGCCGCCTTTGCGCCGCGCCACCCTGGCTCCTCCTCAGGACCGGGTCGCCGAGCCCCCCGAAGAGCGCTGGAGGCAAACACAAGCTGGGCATCCCACCCGAACTCGCCAGAGCGGGCCTTGCTCACTCAGCTCCAACAAAGTCGACAACCGCTTGACAGAACTCGTCTGGAAACTCCCAGGACGCAGCGTCGTTGCCCGGAATCTCTACGTAGCTGCTCCCCGGGCATGCCGCGTGCGCGCGGTGCGTGTCCTGCGCGAGGTTGTCGGCGCATGGCGTGAGGAACAGAATCGGAAGCTCAAGCTCACCCAGGCGCGCGAACGTGTCGTATTCGATGACGGCTCGAGGCCCCCACCAGTAGCTGGGGCCTGCCTGGAGCGTGCCGATCAGCTCGGCCAGGTAGGCCACGCCGTCGTGCTTGGGAACGTAGTTCCCCAGCCACCACAGCACGTGGTCTAAGAACTCTCCCTTCCCGTCGGGCTCCCACGGCCTGAGCAGAAGCTCACGCCAGGCGGCGCGCTCATCGCTCGTCTTCGGCGCGAGGATCGCGGCCAAAACGAGCCTGCTGACATGCCGCGGGAAGCGCGTGGCCAGCTCCAAGGCGATCGTCCCGCCCGTATGGAAGCCGACGACGCTCGCACGGTCGACCCCGAGATCCTCGAGCGCCGCCGCGAGCGAACGAGCATAGTCGCCGATCTCCGGCTGCTCTGCCGGGGCATCTGAGAGACCGAAGCCAGGTGTGTCGAGCGCGATCACACGGAACCGGCGAGCGAGCAGGGGGATGCAGCGGGTGAACATCACCGAGCTGCTCGCCGTCATGTGGAGCAGCACGAGTGGCTCCCCCACCCCCGACTCCTGGTAGTGAACCTGACCGAGCTCGGTATTGGCATACCCGCGGCGTCCCATTCGGCCGCTGCACACTATCGCCCACCCCCCACCCACCACCTGGGGGAGGGTAGCCCAGAAAAGCGCACGGCTCTCGCACAACCTGTCACGGAAGCGTCACGAAACCGCGCCAGCCCTCTGCGCGAATCCGCACCTGGTGGCCAGTGGTCAGCGGCACGCGTGCCAAGCCAAGTGGCTCCCGCGACGGCGTGCTCGCGATGCGCGCGCGGGACTCACCGCGGAAGTTCTGCGCCACGTGGCCGCCGGTCAGCCACGTGGCCGCCGGTCAGCACCCCGCGCGCACCAAGCCAAGCGTCCTAGCCGCTTTCGCCTGCGGCCTCGGCATCGCAGCCGCTCGCCCCCACTAGGCCAAGTTGCTCCCGCGACCGGCACGCGGGGCACACGACCGGGCGCGGAAACGCTCCGGAGTCGGCGGACGGGATCGTCCGCGTCTACCACACGACTGGGCGGGCACGGAAACGCCAGTGCGGCAGGCTCTCCCCACGGGTGCGCAAGCAAACCACATCACGGGCGCCGTCGCAGCCCACGCGAGGGCTCTCGCCACGGGCGTGCGGAGCGCGCTCCACCGATACGCCCTCCGGAGCGATACGCCCTCCGGAGCGCGAGCCTCAAACCAAGCCGAGCTGCCTACCGACGGTCCGCATGAACCTACCAGCGGTCTGCATGAAGCTTCTCGGCGACGGGGATCCGCTTCCTCGGCGAGAAGGGCTCGGTCGGATACCCGACCGGAATCATCGCCACGAGGCGCACCGAGGCGGGCACCTCCAAGAGCTCCTTCACCTTGCCCTCGTAGATGTTCGCAACCGTGGTCAGGCACGTGCCGAGACCAAGGCCGCGCGCGGCAAGCATGAGGTTCTGGACCGCGGGCATCACGCCCGTGTAGACGGTCTCATCCCTGAACACCTTGAAGATGCCGTCCGGCGAGTGCGGCGAGCCCGCCAGATCCCAGCCGACGACGACGATGACCGGAACATCCTCGAGCGTCTCGGCGAGGTTCATCGACCACCTGATCATCGCCTTCGGAGCGGTGCGCGAGTCAAACGCTGCGACATCCCCCGGCGCGGAGTCGATGATCAGCGCAAGCGACTTGCGGTAGAGATCGGCCAGGCCCTTCTTCACGGCGGCGTCCCGGATGACGATGAACTCCCAGAGCTGGCGGTTGTTGGCGTTCGGCGCCCAAGTAGCCGCTTCGAGGATGCGATGCACGTCCTCGTCGCTCACCGGCTCGTCGGTGTACCCGCGGGCGCTGGTCTGCGTTCTCATTACCTCGAACAACTCGATGGGCTCCAACGTCTCGCTCCCTTCTGATAGCAGTGAACAGATCGCGGTGAACAGAGTGTCGCATCCAGGGCGCGTGATCTCCGCCGTGGACATGTGGGGTAGGTTCCTGCACCTTGGCGAGCGTCTGCGGCAGGCCCGCCACGGCCGGGCAGGTGATATCTCCCGCGGCGGGCGCGTACTCTCACCCGCGGGCGCGCGGGGCAGGCTCCTTCACGCTCGCGAGCGCGCGGGGCAGGCGCCCCACCATCCCGTCAAAGCTCAGGCCGCAGAATCCCGTCAAAGCTCAGGCCGCAGACCACCCTCGCGGGCGCGTGCGCCAGGCCCCGGGCCTCTCTGATCTCACCGCGGACAGGTGGGGCAGGCTCCTCCAGCGTGACGGGGACAGGGCCCCGGCGAGACCATCGGCTCACCGGCGCTGAGCGAGAACGCCTCGAGCGATCTCGAGGACCTCGTCAAGCGCCTCGGGATTCGCGATAGCGCTGCGCGAGACCGCCTCCTCAGGGGCGACCCCCGAGAGGAGCCGCTTCACCGGGATCTCGAGCTTCTTGCCGGTTAGGGTCACCGGAATTGCCGAGACCTGGCGGATGACGTCCGGTCGATGGCGCGGTGAGAGCTCCCTGCGGATCAGCCCGCCGAGACGCCCCTCAAGCTCGGCGTCGAGCGTTTTCCCGCCAACGAGCGCGACGAACAGCAGCAGGAGCCCCTCGGCGCCCAGCTCGCTCGTATCGATCACGAGGCTGTTCTCGACGGCCTCAAGCGACTCGACGAGCTCGTAGTAGTCGCGGGTCCCAAGACGGATGCCACCCCGGTTGAGCGTGGCGTCCGAGCGCCCGTAGACGACGCACGAGCCGCGCGTCGTGAACCGCACCCAGTCGCCGTGGGTCCAGCGCCCCGGCAGCTGGTCGAAGTAGCTCTGCCGGTACCGGGTGCCATCGGGGTCGTTCCAGAAGAAGACCGGCATGGAGGGCATCGGCTTCTCGATGACGAGCTCGCCCACCTCGTCGATCACCGCCGCTCCCGCGGCGTCGTAGGCCTCGGCCTTGACACCGAGGCAACGGCACTGGATCTCACCGGCGTGGACCGGCAGCGTCGGGCATGGGCCAACGAACGCAGAGACCACGTCAGTTCCGCCGGAGGTCGAGCCGACGGAAACGTGCTCCCCCACGTGCCGGTGCACCCATTCGAAGCCTGCAACTGAGAGCGGAGAGGCCGTGGAGCCCACTCCGCGCAGACGGCTGAGGTCGAAGCGGTCGCGCGGGCGCAGCCTCGCCTTGAGCGCCCCATGGAGAAACGCCGCGCCGACTCCGAAGTAGGTCACGCGCTCCTCGGCAACGAGCTGCCAGAGCCGCTCGGGTCCCGGATAGCCGGGATGGCCGTCGTAGAGAACGATCGTGGAACCTCGCAGCATGCCGCCGCCCAGGATGTTCCACATCACCCAGCCGCTTGACGTCAGCCAGAAGAACGTGTCCCCTGGACCCAGGTCAAAGTGCAGGGCCAGCAGCTTGTGGAGCTCGATCGCAATCCCACCGTGGCCGTGGACGATCGGCTTTGGAAGCCCGGTGGTGCCCGACGTGTAGACGATCCATAGCGGATGCTCGAAGGTGACCGACTCGAAGAAGAGGTCTGTCGGCTCGGCGCAGAGGCTGTCCCAGCTGACGCTCGAGGCTGCGACAGGGACGGCATCGCCAAGGTTGACAACGGTGGTCAGCGTCGGGAGCCCCCCCACGATCTCGCGGACGGCGTCTGACCGGTCGAAGCTGCGCCCGCCGTACGTGTAGGCGGATGACGCAATCAGCACCTTGGGCTCGATCTGGCTGAACCGGTCGAGCACGAGCTTCGACCCCAGATCGGGCGAGCAGAGCGACCAGATCGCACCGAGGCTCGCCGAGGCGAGGAAGCCGACGACGGCCTCGGAGACGTTCGGCAGGTATGCCACGACCCGATCACCGCTCCTCACACCAAGCCGCCTGAGGCCGGCAGCGGCGGCGGCGACCGCATCGGCGAGCTCGCGGTTCGTGAGCGAACGCCGCCTCCCGGCTTCGTCGATCGCGAGAATCGCGGGGCGCTCGTCGCGCTGGCGCAGCGCCTCGCGTGCGTAGTTGAGCTCGAGGTTGGAGAACCAGCGCGCGCCCGGCAGCTCGTGCGAGGTGAGCACCGGCGACCAGCTGCCGGCTGTCTCGAGCTCGAAGTAGTCGAGCATCGACACCCAGAAGGCCTCGAGGTCTGACACCGACCAGCTCCAGAGCTCGTCGTAGTCGCGAAAGGCGAGGCCGCGCGTCTCGCGAAGCCAGGCTCGGTAGTGCTCGAGCCTCGAGCCAGCACCGCCCTCGGCCGGGCTCCAGAGGAGATCTCCCTCGGCGATCGGGCGCATCGTCAGCCAGCCGTCCCTAGCTCGGGTGACCCATCTTGGGCCGGAGCGTGCCCAGAGCGCAGAGGCCCCGCCGCCGGAGCAGGTCTGGGCTGCTCATCCGGTGGTCTCCTCACCAAGCGGCCGGCGACGGATCAACGGAGGGCCTTGTCACGGAGTCTGCGCTCCCTCACCGCCCCGCCTCACCGATCAGCTTGCCGCAGTCGAGATCGACAAGAGCCGCCGACACGCGGTCGAGCAGCCCCTGGATGAGCGCATGGCCCCGCTCGTTGCCAAGGTCGTAGCTTGCGCCGACGAAGACAACCCGCGAGAACCACGAGACCATCGTGAGCCGGTAGTCCGTTAGACACGCGTCGAGGCTGTAGTCGGCCACCCCGCCCGCGAGAAGCGCCCGATGGTAGGCGGCGACAAGGTCGAGCTCGCACAAGCCCCTGATCTCAGGCTTGAGCGACGAGACGAGAAACGTCGCGACGTCGTAAGCACCTCGCAGCCTCCCGACGATCTGCCAGTCGATTACCACGAGCGGCGGAGCCGCCTCGGCCGTTCCGAAGAGCAGGTTGTCCAGCCGGACGTCCCCATGGACGAGCGTCCACGGCGGCGCGCTCAGCTCTCGATGGATCGCTGCCGAGCATGGCTTCAGGCTCCGGCCAAGGTCGACCACGGCCGGGGGGATCTCGAAGCCGTAGCCCTCGACCGTGTCCCAGGAGGTCTGGTAGAGCGACTCCATGGTCTCGGCCTCGGCCGGATCGCTCCACGACTTCAGCCACGCCAGCTCGGCCAGCTGTGGGCTCTCCCACCAGGCAGCGTGCATGCCGGCCAGGTGCCGCACGACCAGCTCGACTCGGGCCAGGGAGGACCCGGCAACGTCGTCACCGACGACCGAGCCAGCGAGGTCTTCGAGCAGCAGCACGTGCTCGTCGGCCGGCCGGTTCATCGCGCCGTAGTAGCAACGTGGAACCCGAAGCCCCGCTCGCGGGGCAAGCTCGGCGTAGAAGCGGTTCTCGATCTCGAACAGGTTGAGCCGACTCGCGGTCGCGCGGCTGGCCGCGTCGCTCGGGGGCAGCTTGGCAATTATCGTCGCCGGCCCCGCTGCGCCCTCCGCGTAGGTGAGCCTCAGGCGCCCCATTTGGCTGCTCAGGCCCTGCCCAACCCCCATCGGCTCAACCTCGCAGAGCTCGACCTCGACGTCGGCCAGCCCCTCCGTCGTCTGCAGCGCCTCGGTCAACCAGGACGGCGTGAGCTCGCTGAGCGTCGTCGGGATCTTCACGACAACCCCCGCTACGGCTCGAGGAAGCCCAGCACGAGCTCCGTCCACTGCTCCGCGCGCTCGAAGAACGTCTCGCCGTACGTCTCCGGGATCAGCTCGAGCCGGCAGTCGGTGATCGTGCGGAGCAGGCGCGACTCCATCTGCAGGCCGAACTCGGGCTTCTCGGTGCGCTGCCATGAGGCCTCGGCGTAGATCAAGAGCGTCGGCGACGCGATCTGCGGCAGGAACGGGTTGATGTCGTAGCGCAGCTGGGTTCCGCGCAGTCCCTCGACCCACCAGCGGCCATTGGCCTCCCGATCGGCATCCTGCACCTCGAAGACCTCGAGCCGCTCAGCGTCGCTCAGCTCCGGGTAGAGGTTCAGCTTCTCCCGGTAGAAGATCCCTCCATCGTCCTTAGGCAGCATCACCGACTCGTCGATCAGGTGCCTGAACTTGCTCTCCCACCAGCCGATGCGCTCCTCGCGCGTCTCATAGGCGATGAGGCTCTCGAGGATCAACCTGTCGACGCGAGCGGGCCTCGTGGCGGCGAAGTGCGCGGCTGTGAGCGAGCTGCCCCCGCACGAGAACACGTGGGCGCGCGCGAGGCCGAAGCTCTCCATCACCCGCTCGAGCACCCTCGCGTAGTCGGGAACGTCGTAGGGAAGCGCGGGCGTATCTGAGCGCGCACAGCCCGGCAGGTCGTAGAGGTGCACGGTGAAGCGGGCTGCGAGCGCATCGAGCACGCGGCCGAACATCCAGGAGTTGCCGCCGTATGAGTGCAGCAGGACGAGGGGCGGACCCTCTCCCCTCCTGATCGCGAACACCTTGCCCTCGGGAAGCTCAAGGAGCTCGCCCATGGCACCCCAGTCGGTGTAGGAGTACGGTAATCCGCTGCTCATCTCGGCTCCTTCGTCGCGTGCGCGCTGACGCTGCCAGCGCCGACCGGCTCAGCCGGATCGACGCGTCCTTCGCCGCGTGCGCGCAGAGACGCTACTAGATGGATGAACCTGCGGATCCGTGCGGCCCGGCGAGCTACCCGCCTACACAGCTGCTCTACGGTCGCGGTGATGGCAGACAGCCAACCAGAGAGCGAGCAGTCAGAGCAGAGCGCACAAGGGCGGCTGGTCGAGACACGGCACGGAACGATGCACGTCCGCTGGCTCGGCAGCGGCGATCTGAAGCCGCTCGTCCTGCTGCATGCCTCGCCGCTGTCGGGGCGCCAGTTCGACCGGATCGCGCCGCTGCTCGCCGCAAAGCGGCGGGTGATCACTCCAGACCGCATCGGGTTCGGGCACTCTGACCGCCTCGTCAGACGGCTCGAGATCGCCGACTACGGGGCGGCGACGCTCTACGCCCTGGCTCAGCTCGGTGTCGTTGACTTCGACGTCGTCGGCATGCACACCGGCTCGTGCGAGGCAGTCGAGCTTGGCCTTGCTGAGCCCGACCGGGTCGGTCGGTCGGCGTGGTCGGCATCCCGTACGTCACCGGCGCCGAGCGCGCCGCCTTCAAAGACGGTGCGCAACCACCGGCGGTATCGGCCGGCGGCGAGCACCTCGCCTGGTACTGGCAGCTCTGGCAGCACGTCACGCGGGGGCGCAACCTGCAGCTCGCGCACGAGTGGGCGGGGCAACACCTCTCGGCCGAGCACGCGTGGTGGACGTTCCATGCCGCGTTCGACTACCCGCCTGTCAAGCGGGCAAGCGAGCTCTCCCAGCCGCTGCTGATGATCTGGGCCCGCGATGAGATTTGCGAGGTCACGAAGCGCGCGCTGCCGCTCCTACCCCCGAGCACCGAGGTGACGGCGCTGCCCCACCTCGACTCGGATGCGCTCTTCACCGACGTGCCCGAGGAGCTCGCGCGCGTGATCGAGTCGTTCCTGGCCGTCAGCTCGGCGTAGGAGCCCGCCGTCAGCCCGGGGAGGAGCGTCCCTGGAACCAGAGCCCGCCCCCGCGCACCGCCTCTCTGCCGGGCTACCTCACGCGCAGAGGCCCGTGTCGGAGCTGACAGGAAGCGACCGTGTCGGGCCCCTTCCGCCAGACTGCCCGCGTCATGCCGGCACGGGCGGGTGGTAGTGGGGAATCGTATCCCACGGCTGGTGCGCGGGCTCCCCGAGCCAGGACTCCGAGTCGAGGTAGCGCTCAGCCATCTCCCGGCCCCAGGGAAACTCCCGTGGAACCTGATCGATCGGCGCGGTTGTCTGGAGGAGCATGATCGAGGAGCGCTGCGTGATCATCGGCGCGTGCCAGTGCTCGGCGGGGTTGCCGAGGTAGCTACCGGGCGCGATCACGCCCCGGTTTGGCATCAGCAGATCGCCACCGAGGAAAAGCATCTCCTCCCAGACGCTGTGGACATGCTCGCGGTCGTCGAGGAAGCCCGGTGTCAGGATCACGAGCCGAACGAGACCGCCCGGCCCGCCGTGGATCTTGCCGTCACCGACATCGGGCAGCCGCAGCGACTTGTGCATGGCGCCGTGGAGCGCCCCCGGCATCGAGCTCGCAATCCACGGCTCCTGCCAGACGCGCCGCAGCGCGATCTCCGTGCCGTGGATGGCGTCCAGCTGCGCGTTCCAGAAGGCGACGACCTGAGCGCCGCCCGCTGAGCGCAGCTCGGCCGAGCCGGTCTGTCGCGGCAGGTACACGTAGCCGCCGGCACCGACCTCCTCGCCGTTCACTGCCAGCCCGCCCTCGAGCACGAAGAGCTCGACGGTTGCCTCGTCGGCGTGCTCGACTGCCCGCCAGCCGGCGGGGAGCTTCGCCATGACCGTCATGCTAGCGCCGTCGGCGTCCTTGCTCAAGAGCCGCGCACTGACGCCGGCGAGCGCCGGTACCTCGGAATGCGGCTGCCACTCGAGCTCGTGGACGTTGTAGAGCTGCGGCTGCTCGCGGCTCGTGTGGTCGGCCATCACGGCGGCTAGAGCTCGATCGACCCGACGCTGCAGCCGTCAACCACCTGGTAGTGGTGAACGACGGGCTCGCTCGCGACCGAATCCTGGAGGATCGCGCCCACCTGCTGCCCGTAGTCGCTCTCGCCGAGGGCAACGTGGTCCTCGATGGCATCCCACGTCAGATGGAGGACGAACCGGTTCGGATCCTCCGCGGCCCGGATCAGCCGGTACGAGCGGAAGCCCTTCGTCTCGCCGCGCTCGAGGTGCTCGGCGACCTCGCGCCCGACCTGCTCGATGCGCTCGACGCACTCGGGCTTCACGTCGAGGATCGCGATCTCGAGGAACATGGGTCTCCTTCCCGCTGCCGCAGCTAGCGCCAGCTCGAGACGACCTCCCTGGCAAAGAGGTCGATGTCGTCGTAGTTGAGGCCGTGGACGACTGTCATCACGTAGTGCTGCACGCCAACGGCCTCGAGTCCACGGATCGTCTCGACAACCTCAGGCGGATCACCGGCGACGAAGATCGTGGGAGCAAGCTCCTCATCGAGCCCAAAGTGTCTGGCGCACGCGCGTGCGCGCTCGTGCGCGCGGGCCGAGGAGCGGTCGACGAAGGTCAGCAAGCCCATGTTGGTCTCGATCTCCGCCGCATCGCGGCCGACCTCCTCGCACCTCGCCCGCAGGGCCGCCCACTTCTGCTCGAAGTCCTCGGCGGTGCTGCCGCCAGCGAGGTTCCACTGGTCGGCGTAGCGGGCGATGATCGGGAACGTGTACTTCTCGCCGCGCCCGCCGATCATGATCGGCGGCCCTCCCTCCTGCACAGGCAGCGGGGCAAACGGCGCCTCCGCGAGACGGTAGTGCTCGCCGTCGAAGGACACGGGCCCGCCCCGGAAGAGCGCCTTGACGATCTGGCAGGCCTCAGCGAGCCCATCAGCGCGGGAGCTTTGGGTGCCGAAGGGAATGCCGTAGGCGGTGTGCTCGATCTCGTAGTAGCCGGCGCCCAAGCCGAGCACGAGCCGCCCCTCGCTGATGATGTCGACGGTCGTGGCCATCTTGGCGAGCACGACCGGGTGGCGGAAGGTGTTGCTCGAGACGAGGCAGCCGATCGTCAGACGCTCGGTCTGCTCGGCGAGCGCGGCAAGCAGCGTCCAGCCCTCGAGCACGGGCTCCTCGTGCCCTATCAGCAGCGGAACGAGGTGGTCGAAGGTCCACGCAGAGTCGAACCCGAGCCGCTCCGTCAGCTCCCAGGCGGCACGCAAGTCGCGCCACTCGACCCCTTGGGGCCCTGTCTGGATCCCGAACTTCACCCGTACCTCCGTTCTCGCCCTGTGACTTCTCGCCTTCTGGCTCCAGCCTACCGCCATCCGGATATTCGTCGGCGCGCGCCCGGCAGCCAAGCGGACAGCACGGACGCCGTCGCGTCCGCGCGTACCGTGCCCTCGGCTTGGCCCGGCCGGGAGCGTGGGTTAGAATCGCGCCGCAAATCGAACGGCTCGTCGTTCAGCCCCGACGAGCGGGAGGAGGATGAAACCTTGAGCAGTACCCGTACGCCCGACGATCCGAACCGACAGGGTGATGTCGCGGGCGCTGAGCCAGACGCCGACGCAACGTCTTTCTGGATGAAGGAGCTCGACCGACGAGCGTTCGTCAAGCGCAGTCTGCTTGGCACGTTCGGCGTTGCTGGAGCAGGTGCCGTACTCGCCGCTTGCGGCGGCGACGATGCGACCGTTCCCACCCCGCCTCCACCCGAGCCTCCACCCCCACCGCCGCCGCCGCCTCCACCCGCCGCGGCCGAGCCTCCTCCACCTGCCGATGCAGCGCCGGAGCCGGCACCGACCCCGTCGCCCACACCGCCGCCTGAGCCACCGCCACCGCCGCCGCCTGCACCACCAGGCGAGCCGCCGCCGCCGCCCGACCTGCCGCAGGTAGCCCGGCTCTCGCTCTCGAGCCCCGTCGTCGGCCTCGACCCTGACGCGGCTCAGGTCGAGAACGACATCCCGAGCCTGAGCGTCGTCTGGGCGTGCTACGACTACCTCGTCGACTTCAAGATCCCCGGCACGATCGAAGCGGCACAGGCTGCGAACGCCGAGGGCCTCGAGCCGCTGCCGCAGCTCGCCGAGAGCTGGGAAGTCTCAGACGACCGGTTGGTGTACACATTCCACCTCCGCCCCGGCGTCGTTTCCAGCGCAGGTAACCCGCTGACGGCCGAGAGCATCACCTGGATGGTCGAGAAGACGCTGACGGCCGGCTCCGCGACTCCCCCGTTCATCTGGTTCATCATGGGCGTGACCGACGTCGGGCAGGTCGAGGCCGTCGACGACATGACCGTCCGGTTCACGCTGGCGGCGCCAAACTCGCTCTTCCTCCTCGGCCTTGGCCTACCGTGGCTCGTGGCGTACGACATGGAGGCGCTCAGGCCGCACATCACGGACGATGACCCGTACGCCCAGGAGTGGCTGAACGAGAACACGGCCGGCTTCGGCCCCTACCAGGTCACCGAGAACAGCAACAACGGGATGCTCGTGCGCCTGCAGGCCCGCCCCGACTACTGGGGCGCGCAGCCGATCCAGGAGATCGTGCAGCAGACCGTGACCGACCAGAGCGCCCGCCTGCAGCTCATCCTCAGCGGCGAGACCGACTACGCCGAGGACCTGACGCCGCTGCAGCTCGACCAGGTCGGGGCAAGCGAGGAAGGACAGGTCGCGAAGTTCGCATCCACAACGGGCAGCCTGATGTCGATCACGCTCGAGGAGCCCTTCGGGGATCCTGCGATCCGGCGCGGGATCGCCCAGGCGATCCCGTACCGGGACATCATCGACACCGTCCTCCAGGGCCAGGGCATCCAGTTCAACTCAATCCTCGCGCCCTTCGTCAAGGGCTACACCGACCAGTTCGGCATCGCAACCGACATGGCCGCGGCCAAGGCGGCGATCGCGCCGATCGCGGGCGCCGAGCTGGATCTCTACTACGGCATCGGCACGCTCGCCGGCGAGCAGACCGCGATTCTCGTGCAGGCCGGGCTGAACGAGGCCGGGCTCGACGTGAAGATCATCGGCAACGAGCGGGCTCAGCAGCAGAACGCGGTGGCGGGCCGCGAGATCGTCAACTTCGTCGACGTGCTGAACACGCCGCTGTTCCCGCTGCCGGACTACTACGTCAACCTCTACTACACGAGCACCGGGTTCCTGAACTGGGTCGGCTACAACAACGCCGAGATCGAAGGGCTGATTCCGGCGCTCGCCGCAGGCGGAGGGCCGGACTTCGACGCCGCCGTCCTGCGCATGCAGGAGATCGCGATGACCGACCTCTCGGTCATCCCGATCATCTGGACCGGCGAGTTCCGGGCAACCGCTGCCGGGCTGAGGGTCAACGCCGCCTACACGGGCAACGGCCTCGTCAAGTGGCAAGACCTGGAGTGGACCGCCTGATCAGCGACGGATGTGGACCGCGCAGAGCCCCAGTTCTTCAACATCTTCGAGCAGCCGTGGCGCACGCTCGACGGCGTTGAGGCAGCGCACGGGCTCGAGACGCGGCTGATCTCACGCGATACCGACACGGGAGCCGCGACCTTCATGTCGCGGCTCCCGGCCGGCTGGATGCACACCGCCTCGAACCGCGACGGCACGCTCGAGCTGTTCGTGCTCGACGGCTCGCTGACCGTCGATGGCGGGGGCGTCGTCACAAGCGGCGTGATCGCGCTTCCGCAGGGCGCCGAGCCGCGCACGCTGGGCGCACCGGCCGGCGCCCAGGTGCTCGCGTTCTGGTCGCCGGGCCTACCGTCGATCGAGGCAAAAGTCACCTCGGTCCAGGCCGAGCCCTGGGTCGAGACCGAGATGCCGCACATGCAGCACTCGAGCTACCACAAGTCGCTGCGCACGCCCGACATCGCCGAAGGCGACCTGCACGGGGGGCCTGGCGGCGTGCTGCGCTTCGTGCTGATAGTGCCGAGCCTCGGAACCGAGCAGGAGGAGGTCCACCACGCCTGCTGGGAGGAGCTGATCGTGCTGCGCGGCGACCTCGTGATGCCCGAGCGCGGGTACGCGGCCGCCGGCACCTACCTCGCCAACCCTCCGGACTTCTGGCACGGGCCTTGGACGAGCCACGGAGGCAACCTCCACCTCGTGCAGACAGTCGTGCCTGTCGGTATCGAGTACCGCGACTACCCCGGCGGCCCTGAGCTGATGAGCGACCACGTCGATACGACCTCCTGGGTCGAGCAGCCAGCGCACCGGCGCTGGTCAGACGGCGACCGGCGGCGGCACGAGCGGCTGACCCCGACGCACGCAGGCCGAGGCTGAGCGCCCGATGGCCGACCACCCCATGCGCCGGCACCTGATCGAAACGAACCACGGGCACATGCACGTCACGACGGCCGGCGAGGGCAACGGCACCCCGTTCGTACTGCTGAGCCCCGGCCTCTCGGCAAGCCGCATCTACGAGCCGCTCGCCATGCAGCTGCCCGACCGGTGGCTCGTGATGCCAGACCGCCTAGGGTTCGGACACTCAGACCGGCTGTCCGAGCCAATCTCGTTCGGGGAGTACGCAGCCTCGACGCTCGAGGCGCTGACCGCGCTCGGGATCGAGCAGTTCGATGCGTTCGGCATTCACACAGGCTCTGTCGAGGCGATCGAGCTCGCTGTCTCGCACCCAGACCGCGTCCGCCGAATCGCCGTCGTCGAGGTGCCGGCGTTCTCGGAGGAGGAGATCGAGGAGTTCAAGAGCCACTACGTGAGCCACCGCGAGCCGGCGGCGGACGGCTCCCACCTCGACTGGTACTGGCGTTGGTGGTTCGTCGGCGGCTACGACGGCGGTACGCCACGCCCCCGCACCTACGCGCCCGAGCTGACCCAGCGCTGGGCACTCGAGCACCTTGCAGCGCTGCCCGACTTCTGGTGGGCCTACCACGCCACGATCGAGCATCCGACGCGGGAGCTCGCCCCGCGCGTCACCCAGCCCTTCCTCGTCTTCTCGACCCACGACGACCTGACCGAACAGACGATGCGCGCCATCCCCACGCTGCCGCCTCAGGCGACGGTGGTGGACCTTCCGAAGCTCGCCGACGTGCTCGCCTTCTTCGCCTGGCTGCCCGGCGACACCGAGATCGTGCTCGGGCACCTCCTGCCGTTCCTCGACGCGTAGGTCGATCGGCGGGAGGTCGCGGTGGCGAAGCCGTTCATCCCCTGCCTCGACACGAGCACGCTCGAGTGGCGCGGCGGCGAAGCCTACCATGAGCTCTCCGCAGAGTTCGACCCCGGCGAGGTCGAGGACGACACCTACTACGACGCGTTCGCGGTGAAGGTGCTCGCGTTCGACGAGAAGACCGGCGCCCAGACGAAGCGTGAGCGCTACCGGGCCGGCTTCGTCCACCACAACTACGGCTACCACCGCTGCAACGAGGAAGTCTACACGCTCAGCGGGCGCTTCCGCTACCCGGACTCGGCCGAGCTCTTCACCGAGGGGTGCTACGTCTACCGACCGCCGGGTTGGATCCACAACGGCGAGGTCTACGAGGACACTGAGGTCATCGTGCGCCACGACGCGCTGTTCACCATGGTCACCGGCCACGGCGAGGACGAGCTGCGCACGAACGTGCTCTTCGACGAGCCGGCCGCTGCCGTTGGGCCCCGGGGGTTCGTCGTCCACAGGAACGCGAACTTCGAGGCCTGGATACCTGGCGAGAACTTCCTGCGTGGGCAGGAGCCCTGGGAGGACTCCTACGAGGGCGAGCTGTGGGTGAAGGTCCTGAGCCGTGACGTCGTGACCGACGCGCAGACGCTGATCATGAGGCTGGGCCCGGGCTTTCGCTTCGCCGAGCCCGGCTTTCTGAGCGCCGGCGAGGAAAGCTACGTGCTCGCCGGGGACATAACGATCGGCGAGGATCGTCTCGGGCCTGCGTTCTTCACCTCGCGGCCCGCCGGGTACGTCTACGGGCCGGTTGAGTCGTCGGGGGGCTGCGTGCTGTATGCGAGCTTCGACGGGCCGCTCGGACGTCACGTCGCGACGAGCTCCGAGATCGGCACGAGAATCGGCCCCCAGTAGCGGCTAGCCGGGCTGTCCGTCCGCATGCCTCCCGCCGCCGGCGCGGCGATGAAGGTCGTTGGAGAGCCCTGGGGCATGCGATTCCGGCGGTTTGTGGAGGCCGAGCCGAGCGGCGGGCGAAGCCGAGCGGTGGGCGCTTGTCAGGGCACCCGCGGGCCGAGTGGCACCTGCGTAGGACAGACCGCCGGAAAGGGAGCTCGCCAGCCGCCGCGATGGGCCGCCGCCGCTGGCGCGGCGGCGAAGGGCAGCCCGCCCCTCATCCGCCACCCGGAGGAAGTAGCTGGGATATGCGCACGGCTTTCGCGCAACCTGTCACGAAAGCGTCATGAGAATGCGCCAACTCTGCGCCGCGTGCCGCCCCATGGGCCATGGCCGCCGTGCTACCCGAACCCTGCCCAGCCGTGTCCCGTTGTCGGCCTGGCTACCGTGCCGCGCCTCTGCCCGGGCAGCCGCGCCCCCTACGTGCCACGGCGGCCCCACGGCCGCTGTGGCGGCGACGGCTCAGCGGTTCACTGTCGAACCGCGATCTGAGGCCGGCGCGCAGCTCACGGGGAGCAGCGGAAGCCCCGCGACTCGAAGCCTGCAGCTCACGGCCCTCGCAGTTGCTCCATCAGGCTGAGCCCATCCTCGCACACCCACCGCTCGACGATCTTGCCGCCCTCGAGTCGGTAGATGTTGATTCCCGTCCAGGTGACCCGCTTCCCCGTCGGCGGAATCCCGCGGAACTCGCCCTCGTGCGTCCCGTGGGCCGTGAAGCGAAGCACAACCCGGTCTCCCTCGGCGATCTCGTCGTCGATCGTCGCGCGGAAGTCTGGGAAGGCGCGAAACGACTCGGCGATCAGCTCCTTCATCAGCCCGAGACCACGCAGCTTGCCGTGCCAGACGAGGTCCGGATCCCAGATCTCGTCGAGCGCCGAGAGATCGTGATCGTTGAGCGCAGCGGCGTGGCGCGCAACGATGGCCTTGTTCGCTTCTGTCGACATGACCGTGCCCCTTCTGCTCGATTGGCTGCGGCCAGGAAGCCCGCCCTTCAACGCTATACAATCGGCCCCCACGGAAAGGGCCCCGGAACCCGGCCCGCTCAACGGACCCGCGCGATTCACTCGACGAAGGTCGGCAGGGCCAGGTCAACCTGGAAGGAGGACGACCGTGTCCAGCAGTCCAAGTGAGCATGAACGGCGCAGTCGAGGTCACTCCACATCCCAACTATCGCTGCCACCGTCAGCGATGTCTTCGGAACAGAAGCCCGCCTGGCTGCGCGAGATCGATCGCCGGCGGTTCCTCGCGAGGAGCGTGCTCCTCACCGTCGGGGGCGGCGCGCTCGCCGGTCTCGCCGCTGCCTGCGGCGGAGACGACGCCGTGACCGCCCCGCCACCGCCACCACCGCCTGCCCCTCCACCGCCCGCGCCTCCGCCTGCGCCCGCGCCTGCTCCGCCCGCCGAGGCGCCGCCCGCGACGGTGA
>JAPOVR010000053.1 GCA_026708005.1 Actinomycetes bacterium | reverse complement strand
CGGGGGCGACCCGATCGAGCTGCGCGCGACGGTCGTCATCGAGGGGAGCAACGTCCTGTTCGATTTCACGGGTCACGAGCCCCAGCGGGCCGGCGCGTGCGGGAATATCAACTTCGTGTGCCTCCAGGCCATGTGCAGAGTGGCGCTGAAGTGCCTGATCGCCCCGCGCATCCCAGCAAATCACGGCATGTACCGGCCCGTCGCGGTCGTTGCGACCCCGGGCACGGTGACCAACCCCCAGCATCCGGCGCCATGCACGACCTGGGGCGACATGGGCTCCGGCGTCCAGGAGGCGGTCTTCGCTGCCCTCGCTCCGGTGCTGCCTGACCGCGTGTCGGCCGGGATCTTCGGCTACGGCCAGACGATGGCGATCGCGGGCCCGCGGCCCGTCACGGGCGAGGAATACATCCACTTCATGCCCTACGCCGGCGGCTGGGGCGGACGCTCCGCCAAGGACGGGCTGAGCGCACTCTGTCCGCTGCTGAACGGCGACAACTACAACATGCCGTGCGAGGTGACCGAGGCCGAGTACCCTCTCCGGGTCGAGCGCTACGAGCTGATCCGGGACTCGGCCGGGCCGGGGAAGTTCCGGGGTGGGCTCGGCATGCGCACCGACTACCGGGTGCTCGGCGAGCGGGTCGAGGTCTCGGCCGCGTTCAACCGCTACACAACGCCGCCGCCCGGACTGTTCGGCGGGGGCTCGGCCAGCCTCAACGCCCTCATCCTCGATCTCAGGGGCTCCTCGGAGGCGAACTGCCCGTCAGTCAGCGGTGGGGTCGTCCTGGGCGGCGCGGTCATCTCGCATCGAACCGCCGGGGGCGGCGGATTCGGGGACCCTCGCGAGCGCGATCCCGACCTCGTTCGAGCCGACCTCGCCGATGGCTACATCTCGCCCGAGGCCGCATCCCGTGACTACGGGCTCGAGATCGATCCGGCTGAGGCCCGGCGGCGATGAGCTCCGGCAGCGTCGAGCCGTGCGCCTGCGACCTGCTCGTTCGCAACGCGCTGGTCGTGACGATGGATCCGGAGCGCCGCGTCTTCCGCACGGGCGCACTGGCGATCGGCGAGGGGCGGATCCTTGCCGTCGGACCCGAGCGTGAGCTCGCGGGCCGGTACGGGGCAACCCGCGCGATCGACGCCGGGGGGGGAATCGTCCATCCGGGTCTGATCGAGAGCCACGTGCATCCGAACCAGCAGCTGATCCGCTTCGCGTTCCCCGACACGTTCAGCTACCCGGACACGCTCGGCTTCTACATCGAGTTCCTCCTGGCCATCGACGAGGAGGACGAGTATGCGAGCACGCTGCTGGCCTGCCTTGAGATGGTTCGCAACGGGGCGACTTGTTTCCTGGAGGGCTGCGGATCGGTGCTCGAGCCTGACGCAGCCGCGGCCGCGATCGAGGCGGTCGGCATGCGCGGATCGCTCGGCGATCCGTACATCTGGGACATCGGGGGCGAGTGGGCGGCGCCCCTTGCGAAGCGCATCCCTCCAGATCTCGGTCGGGCGCTCGATCTGCTCGGCGGGCAGCTGAAGCGCAACCGCGACGAGGAGGCGCTCGTGCGCGGCCACGTCGCCATGACCGGTCACGCGACCGCCTCCGACGAGCTCGAGCTGGCCGCCAAGGCCTGCGCCGACGAGCACGGTGCCATCCTCAACCAGCATCAGAGCTACGCGGCATCCGACACCTCCGCCGACGACGAGTTGCGGGGGCAGCACCCGCTCGCCCACTTCGGCGAGATCGGCGTGCTCGGTGAGAACTGCACCTTTGCTCACATGAACCTCATCCGCGACGACGAGGTCGAGCCAGTGACCGCGAGCGGGCTGTCGATCGTATGGTGCCCGACTGCGTCGATGCTCTGGGGGGCGGGCGGAACCTTCAGGGGGCGCCATGTCGAGCTCTTCAGGCGAGGTGCCAACGTCGCGCTCGGCTCCGACGCCTCCTGTTTCGCGGGCAGCCTCGACGTCGGAGAGCAGGCGTTCCTGGCGGTCCTCACCGCGCGCGAGCGCTCGGGCGAGACCGATGTGCTGCTCGCGGAGGATGCGCTTGCCATGGCGACGGTCAACGGCGCCCAAGCGTTGGGGATGGCAGACGAGATCGGCTCGCTTGAGGTGGGCAAGCGCGCCGATGTCGTCGTTCGCCGCACCGACCTTCCCGAGTGGGAGCCGGCGACCAACCCGATTCGAAACCTCATCTTCGCCTCGCGGTCGAAGAGCGTCGACACCGTGATCGTGAACGGCGAGGTGATCGTTGAGGGTGGCCACTCGATGCGGGTGGACGAGAGGGCCGTCTACCGTGGTGCCGCTGCCCGTGCGCGCAGGCTGCTCACCCGGATAGGCCGGGACCCGGAATGGCGCTGGCCGGTGATCGAATGAGCGACGAGCGAGCGACAGCACAATGACCCCCGACGAGGGCGGCATCCCGCGAGCCTCCCCGGCCGAGACCGGGCGCGTGATCGTTACCGGCGCTTCGAGCGGTATCGGGCAGGCGATCGCGCGGATGTTCTGGGCGGAGGAGGCGCTTGTCGCCAACCTCGATGTCGCCGACGGCTCGGAGACCGCAGGCTCGTGCGGCTCGGGGTTCCGCTCGTTCATGTGCGACGTGGCTGACCCGGAGCAGGTCGCCTCGGCGTTCGAGGCGATCGACGCGTGGTTTCCCGGCCCGCCGACCGTGCTCGTCAACGTGGCGGCTGTCTTCCCGAACGTCGCGTTCCTCGAGATGTCGCCCGACGTGTTCGACCGGGTGATGGCGGTCAACGTACGCGGCCCGTTCCTGTGCAGTCAGGAGGCGGCGCAGCGGATGCGCGAGGCGCGAAGCGGTCGGATCGTCAACATCACCTCGACCGAGAGCGTGCTCGCGTTCGCGGAGGCCTCCGCCTACGGGGCCTCAAAGGCGGCGCTGACACACCTGACCAAGGGCATGGCGGTCGAGCTCGCATCGGACGGGATCACCGTGAACGCGGTCGCACCTGGCGCGGTTGAGACACCGCCGCTGCTCGCTTGGCTCGAGGAGAACCCCCGGGCCGGGCAGCACGATCTCGAGCGGACACCCCTCGGCCGCCTCGGCACTCCCGATGACATCGCAGCTGCGGTGCGTTTCTTGGCGAAGGACGCGACCTGGATGACCGGTCAGACGATCTACGTGGACGGCGGCTTCCTGATCACCGGTCTCCCCGTGCTGCCCGGCGGCTCGGAGTGAGCGGCGCAGCTGAGTCGATGAGCGGCGCTCCCCAACGACCGATCGTGGTCACCGGTGGCGCCTCCGGGATGGGGCGAGCGACCGCGCTGCACGTGGCGAAAGAGGGTCATCCGGTCCTGCTCGTCGATATCGACGGGGCCGGACTGGGGGCGGTGGAGGCCGAGCTCGGCCGGGTTGGCGCCGAGGCGCTGGCCGTCACCGCCGACGTGCGGTCTCGCGAGGCGCTCGAGAGCGCGTTCGCTCGGGGCAGCGACCGCTTCGGCTCGTGCTGGGGCCTGGTCGCCGCGGCTGGCGTGATCGAGCCCTCGCCGCTGCTCGACGCCGAGGACGAGGTGATCCACCGGCAGATCGACGTGAACCTCGTCGGCCTCTACCTCGCCAACCAGCTCGCCGCGCGGCAGATGGTCGAGCGCAACGACGGCGGGCGGATTGTCAACTGGGCGTCCGACTCGGCTGTGGGCGCGTTCCCGGACTACGGCATCTACGGGGCCACCAAGAGCGCGATCGTCTCGCTCACGCTGACCCACGCCGTCGAGCTCGCTCCCCACGGGATTACCGTCAACGCGCTCCTGCCGGGCGCTACCGACACCCCCATGGCAGGACACCTAAGCCCGGAGCAGCGGCAGGCGGTCAGCCGCACGATCCCGCTCGGCCGATGGGGCAAGCCCGAGGAGGTCGCAGCCCTCGCAGGCTTCCTGCTCAGGGACGAGAGCAGCTACATCAGCGGAGCCACCCTGCTCATCGACGGCGCGGTCACTGCATCGATGGGACGGCAGCTGCACGGCCTGGCCGCAATCGAAACGCGGCGCAGCGGGTCCTGAACGATTCGACCCACAGGTCGCGGGGCACTGCCGGCGGGTGCATCGCTGGACGATGGCGACCGAGAGGACCGTGCGCCGGCGATGGCCCCGAACACTCCAAAGGCCCGGCTGGGATCACCCATCCGCACAACGTGCACAGCAGCGCAGGCTCGGCAACGGCGTCAGGTGGGTCGGGTTGGCAGACGACCGCCGCGCTGCGAGCCGGCCGACCCTGAGGCGGCCGCCTCACAGTCGGTGATCTCGTCGAGCGGTGCGATCGGCTGCGCAACGCGCTCGTAGGGCAGCGTCGCGAGGATGCAGGTGCAGACGCCAGGGCTGTCGACGGCGATCGCGTGCTCCGCGATGTCGCCGAAGGCGGCACGCCCGACGACGGCCGCCTTGGTGACCACGATCCTGCGCTCGGCCGGCTCGATGCCGAGCACACGCAGGTGGTCGGCGTCGAACGGCATTACGCGGCGTGAGGTGAGGATCAGCTCCACGCCGTTCGCCACGACCACGGCGCAGAGGCCCACGTGCACCTTCTCACCAGTCATTTAGGGCCCGCTCCGCCGGTAGGTCACCTCTTCGGCCCGCTCGACCCGTCCGCTGATCGTGACCGGCGGGCGGCCAACTTCGAGCTTGATGGAGGCTCCGGACCCTTCGAGCGCGGCATGCCGGGCGGCCTCGGGCGCGTGGAGGACGATCACCGCGCCGCTCGGCCGGCCTCGAGGAGCGCGGTGAGCACGGCGGTGCTGTCGCCGAACGCGCCCCTCCTCCGACGTTGTCGCTGACCTCGCAGAGGACGACCGGGCCGCTGGGCGCCGCCAGCGCCT
>JAPOVR010000036.1 GCA_026708005.1 Actinomycetes bacterium | reverse complement strand
CCAGCACTACAAGGGCGACGTCTCGCTGAGCGCCGACGAGATCGCCGCCATCGCGGAGTGGGCCGACAACGGGGCGCCGCGCGGGGAGACGATCGAGGAAGCCGTGGCAGCCGAGGCCGCCGACAGTTCCGGTTGGGAGATCGGCGAGCCGGATCTCGTGCTGACGTCTCCCGAGATCGAGGTCTCGCCGACCGCCCCCGACTGGTGGGGTCCGATGGGCGAGACCGAAACGGGTCTGACCGAGGACCGCTACGTCTCGGCCATCGAGATGCGCGAGGTCAACACCTTCGAGGGGCCGCCCGAGCGCGACACCATCGGTGGGCTCTATGTCATCCATCATCTGGTCATCTCGCCGGTCGGCCCCGACGGGAAGCCGGTAGCCGACGCGGGCTTCTGGCCCGTGCACGAGGTGGGACGCAACGCCGACGTCTTCCACCCCGATTCCGGCAAGCTGCTGCAGGCGGGCTCGAAGATCACGTTCCCCTCGGCCCACCTGCACTCGAACGGCCGCCACACGCGGGCGCAGCTGGAGATCGGCTTCAAGTTCCACCCCGAGGGCTACGAGCCGACGCGCACGGTGGAGATGATCGGGCTGGGTACGCCCGAGCTCGACATCAGGCCGATGCAGGCCGACCAGAAGTTCGAGGCGTTCAGAGCGCTGATGGAGCACACCAAGATGACGGTCTACGAGCCGCACATGCACGCCGCCGGCGTACGGATGTGCCTCGACGCCATCTGGGACACCACCATCGAGACGCTGAGCTGCGCCGGCTACAACCACAACTGGGTGCGCGTCTACACGTACGAGGACGACTACGCGCCGCTGCTGCCGAAGGGCACCATCCTGCGCGTCACGGGCTATTTCGACAACACGCCGACCAACCCCAACGTCTCCGACCCGCGCAACTGGTCCGGCCTCGGCCACCGCTCGATCGACAACATGATGATCAACATCGGCCAGGCGGTCTTCCTGAGCGACGAGGAATTCGTCGAGGAGATGGCGACCCGCCGGGAGCGCCTCGGACTGAAGTCGGGGGAGACCGTTATCGGGTGTCCGCTGTGCGGCTACAGCGACGTGCCCGCGCTCGCGCCGGCCACCGACGAGGACGACGCCGGGGAGCAGTGACAATGTGTGAGAGTCTGACCTCCGGGCGAATGCTGCAGGCATCGACCCGGATGCCGCCTGCCGCGCCGGCGTACGCCGTGCTGACTGCTATCCTCGGGCTGGCCGTTGCCGTCGCGCCGGCTGCCGCGCAGGTCTACCCGCAGACCGACCAGAGCATCGCGCCGGCCTACGAGGGCTGGGAGCGGAACGACGACGGGACGTTCAACCTCGTCTTCGGCTACATGAACCGGAACTGGGAGGAGATCGACGTCCCGGTCGGGCCGGCCAACCGGCTCGACCCGGGCGGCCTCGATCGCGGCCAGCCGACGCATTTCCAGCCGCGTCGCAACCGGCACGTCTTCCGCGTGCGGGTGCCGGCGGACTTCGGTGGCGGCGAGGTCGTCTGGACGCTGACCAGCAACGGGCAGACCGAGCGCGCCTACGCGACGCTGCACCCGGACTACTTCCTCAACGATATCGCGCTCATGAACAACAACGGCGCCGGCGGCCCCGGCGGCGGCGCCTACAACATCTTCGGCAACGAGCGGCCGGTGCTCGACGTCGAGGGGGATTCGGACCTGCAAGCCAGGGTGGGCGAGCCGGTTGTCCTGACCGCGGTGGCCAGCGACGACGGCGTGCCGAAGCGACGAGCGATGGCCCCGTCGAGATGGCGGCTCGGCCGCGGCGGAGCGGGCAGCGCACCGGACAGCGCCAGCGGCCTCCGCGTCGCCTGGATCGTCTACCGCGGCGAGGATCACGTCACGTTCGATCCGCCGCAGTTCGAGGTCTGGGAGGACTACCGCGAGGGCGCCGACTCGCCGTGGGCGCCGGGCTGGGAGCCGCCCGAGGTCCCGGAGGACGGCACCTGGGTCGTGCAGGCGACCTTCAGCGAGCCGGGCACCTACGTGCTCCGCTGCCTCGCCCACGACGGCGGCCTGGCGACGCATGAGGACGTGACCGTCACCGTCAGCCCGTAGAGTCAAGTTGTGCCCGCGTCCCAGCCTCGGTCAATCCGCGACGTAGAACAGCGAGTGCGGGAGGCTGCGTGATGGAGGGATTCGTAGTGGTGGTACTGGTGCTCATCGTGTTTGCAGCGTTGGCTGCCGGGAGCAAGCCGGAGGGCGGTGCGGGGAACGGTGGCGGGGGAGTGATTTCCCCCATTGATCTCGACGACCCTTGGGACTGAAACGATGCGCGGGAGAGAAGATGAGCGAGTTGCTTGCGCTGGCCGGCATCAACGTGACCGTGACGGTGGCCTTCGCCGCCTTCATCTGGCGCAACCAGGTGCAGGCCGAACGGCGCAACGATGCGGCCCACGCCGACCTGAGTCGTCGAATAGAGTATCTCGGCAGCCGCATCGACGGACTGACGGCCGAGGTGTCCGGCATCGGCCAACGCCTGGCGCGACTCGAAGGCTGGATCGAACGAGACCGGGTCGGGCAGGAGCCGTCCTGACCGCCCGTTTGTGTGCGACGGCGATGTTCGAAAGGGAGGGGGCGGGGATGCGATTCTTTCCCTGGAACGTCGTGTTCGCCATCTCGCTCCTGCTGCCCGTCGCCGCCGTTGGCCAGCCGGCCGACGATGCTGCTCTCCCGCGCACGCCGTGGGGAGCACCCGATTTCCATGGCATCTGGCTCTATCAGACCAGCACGCCGCTGGAACGTGACGAGGCGTTCGGCGACAAGGCGGTGCTCACAGCGGACGAAGCCGGCGTCGTACGTCGCCGAGCGCCACGCGGCGATCAGCGCGTTTCTCGCGTTCGACCTCAATGCCGACTGGCCGTCGCTGCGCGGCCTGACGGACCGCCGAACCTCCTTGATCATCGATCCACCGAACGGTCGCCTGCCGGCGCGAACGCCCGCGGGCCAGCACCGGGCGGACACGCTCGGCTTCACGGCCGTACGGCGCGCCGACGGACATGAAGACCGGGAACGCCACGAACGCTGCATCATGGGCCGGTCGGTTCCCTTCGTCGCGCCGTCGTGGGACGAGCGGCTGCAGATCCTCCAGACGCCCGATTACGTCGTCCTCAATGACGAGTTCGGCGAGCTGCGCCTGATTCCCCTCGCCGGCTCGGCATCTCGTCCGCCGTTCCGGCAGTGGACCGGCTTCTCGCGGGGCCGCTGGGACGGCGACACGCTGGTCATCGAGACCGCCGGCTTCACCGACAAGTGGTCGCTCCACGGGTCCGGGCCGGGCATGCGGCTGGTCGAGTGATTCACCCGTACCGGCGATGACCGGCTCGACTACGAATTTACGGTCCACGATCCGGAGTCGTTCACGAGTCCCTGGACCGCCACCTTCCCCTTCACGTCCGATCCGGGACCGCTCTACGAGGTTGCCTGTCACGAGGGCAACTACAGCCTGCCGCTGATTCTCAGCGGTGCGCGCGCCCGTGAACGGGCTGAGCAGATCAAGTAGTTCCGCGAGCGGTCGTTCCGCTGTGGAGCCTCCACCTCGTCCGATTTCATCATCGTCTGCGCCCGTGGCCTCCTCGTCCACGGGCCGACATCCTCGCATCCCTTCATCTGCTGACTCCTCCTTGGACAAGGGGGTCAGTCTTCACTGTCGCTGGGGGGTCAGTTTTCCATGTCGCCTGACACGGATGCCCTGAGGTATGGCCCTGGCCGGAAAATCGTCGCCTGCGGGAAGCCCCGCCGGCGGCCTTGGCCGCGGGCTCTAACTAGTGTCGGCCAGAAAACCCCGTTTTTGAGCAGAGATCTACGCTGATTCGTGGCATCCTGGGCGTGATTTCGGGCCGAAGTCCGGCCGCGACGACCCCGCCTGACGAGCTGCGAATAGGCGAAGGTCGGCAAATCAGCCCGATGCCCTGTTTCTGAGGACAGTAAGACCGTGCCGTCTGTTGCCGGCTCCGAATCCGGCCTGACTACGAAGACAGGTGGTCAGGCGATGCGTTGCTGTCGCCTGCGCTCCCGCTTCTGGAGAAGCAACCCGATGCGATGCAGGTTGGCCGCCAGCACCGACAGAGCAACCGTCCGCGCAAAGCCGTCCGCGCCATGGCTGCGAACGCGGTCGAGTCCCCGATGCTCCAACCCATTGATGGCAGATTCGATCGCAGGATGCGCACGCCGCGCGGCTGCAAACGATTCTTCCTCTTCCCGCTCCCGGTCGGCTTTCGAAAGATACCCTTTCCGCGGCAACGCGTTGACGTCGAGCAGCGCATCCAGGTGCACCCGATTGTCACGGCTGTGAAAGCCTCGGTCGAAACTGCACGCCCGTAACTCCGGATACAATGCCTGCGCCTCCTGCACCATCGGCACCGCCACGTCCACGTCCTCGTCCTCCCACAGGATCTTGTGGTGAAGGATGAATTGATACTGATCCTCGATAAGGGCGACAGGAACTCCGAGTTCAAACGGCGTCCCCGCCTTGCCTTTGGAAATCCAGCGTGTGTGTTCCTCGAAAATCGAAAAGACCTTCTCCTCGTGAGGAATCGTCTCGCCACCCAGAAGACGCCGTTCCACATGGTCAATCTGCCGCCGGGCGTGAGCGACGAGGCCGGTGATGGACCGACAGCCCAACTCCCCCGCGCCCTGGTCCCGCAACGCGTCGAGCGTTGTCTCCGCGCGCTCCACCAGCGCCCGGCAACGCGCCACATACGCCTCCACCCGCTCCGGATGCCGCTGCGCGCGCCGCGTCGAGCGCACCTTGTTGAACAGCTTCTTGACCTCCCGCGACAGGTGGCGCCACTGACGCCAGCCGCCCACCGCGTAGTGCGCAG
>JAPOVR010000084.1 GCA_026708005.1 Actinomycetes bacterium | reverse complement strand
AACGCCGGGCCGTCAGGAGGGTTGCCGGGTGTGCTCGTCCTGCCGCGGCCGGCATCGACGACGGCGACCCGGTGCGGGCATGGAACAAGCGCGGCGAGGTGCAGCTCGTCGCGCGCCTCTCTGATCGCGTGCAGCCGGGGCTCATCGCGAGCTACATGGTGAGGTGGGGTGCAAACGCAAACGCCACGACGCCCGACGAGGCCGCGGACATGGGCGGGAATTCGACGTTCCACTCGAACTACGTCACGATTGATCGAGTCGAGGAGAACGGGGCCTCAAGAGAGCGGGCTTAAAGAGAGGGCGGGCGCGAAGTACGGTGGCAACGAACCCGCCGCTGAACAAGACGACAGCAACGGCGGAGAACGCGTTGACAGATTCAGAGCGAGATGTCTTCCTCGATCGTACGCCCCGTGGCCGGTAGGCACCAACCGCGGCGGCAGCTGGGGCACGTGACGCCGATCTGGTGTCCCTGGCGGGAGGGAGGGAGAGACGGCCGAGGTGGAAGAAGGGCTATACAGTCCGGGTGGTTCTGGCCCGTCCGGCGACTGGTGACTGGTAGCTGAAAGGCGAGCCGCACGGTCGCTGGGGGTTGGAGTGTCGAGCCGACCGGTTTCCTCTCGTGCAATCCTTGTGGGAGCCCCGTGCGAGGCGGCGAGGCGAATCCGCCCAGCCACCGCCCGCCGCCCGGCGGCTGGGGCGCGACTCGATCCGGAGCCGCGAGGCATGCCGCCTTGCCGCCTGCCCGCCGCCGTGGCGTCGGCCAGTCGCCGTGCCTACCTACAGCCCGCCTCCCACCCACCACCCGGGGGAGGGTAGCCCAGCAAGACGCGCAGCTTCCGCGCGATCTGTCGCAAGAGCGCCACCAACCTGTGCCAACTCTGCGCAGCCGCAGCCACACCGCCCCACAGCCGCCGCCCGCTGGGACCTGGACACACAAACAGCCGGAGGAGCAACCCCTGCGGTTGCCCCGTGGTGAGCAGAGGCAGCGGTCCTACCTGAGCCACCAGGACCCGCCGGCTCGTCCTTCGGCGTCTGCTCGTTGATCTGCCCGAGATGCGCACTACGGGAGACCCGGCTTCGCGGCCAGCACGAGGCTCCGTCCGGCCGGCGCTGGGGTCTCCGAACCCGGGCTCGGGCCGGGGATCGGCCCCTTACTCCATGCCCGCGTCGAAGCGAAGCCCCGTGCTCTCGATCCCCGCGAGCGCGGCCTCACCGAACGAGCGGATGCGCTCCCGGTACTCAGGCACCATCGTGATGTCGTCCATGTCGCTGACGCCTCCTGTGATCAGCACCTGCAGGATTCCGTCCGTCTCGCCCACGTTCTGGAACCCACGAATGACACCCGGCGGGACCGAGCACGTATCGAGCTCGTCGAGCACCACCTCGTGCTCGCCGTCACCGCCCCAGTAGATGCGGAATCGCCCCCGGATGCACGTGAACGTCTCGGTCGTCTGGTCATGCGAGTGGAGCCCCGGGCCCTGCCCGGGCGGGCACTTCGCCCAAGTCATCGAGAAGTCGGCGTCCTTAATCGGCGCCGTGTTCGCAAACGGGCCCGTCAGCCCCGCCGGCGCAACCGCCATACACAGCTCCCGCGCGTACAGGAGATCCAGCACGTCGAGCGGCACGTCAGGGCTGCGTTGGACATCCCACGTGACGAGCTCTTCGAAGCGCGCAACCCGCTGCTCCTCCATCTCCTCCTGGCTGATCTGCACAGTCCTCATCGATACTCCCTTCCGAGCCTCTTAGCCATTCGTTGGGCCCGCCGCGGCCGCGCGCTTTCTCTCGATGACCAAGCGGCCCAACAGCCACGGAATTCACACGCCCGGATTAAGCCCCTCCTGGACTGCCTAGAACACACCAACTCCCGAGAGCTCTCGAAGCGCGTACTCACCGAGCGACAGGTACCAGACAGTCGCTGCTCGACGCACGTGGGATCCAACCTCGCGCGAAGCGGATGATGGGGCTCGAACCCACGACCTTCTGCATGGCAAGCAGACGCTCTAGCCAACTGAGCTACATCCGCGTTCAGCTCAGTATAGACCGCTGCCGAGCCGGTTCTGCCGCGCTCTGCACCCCGCGACCTCGGAACGCGCCGCGACATGGACCGGCCGAACCGGCACCTACGAGCGGGGGTCGCCGGCGGCGGCTGCCTGCTCGGCGTCGAGCGCCTCGTTCACAAGCCGGTCGGCGAGCTCGTTCTGCTCCCGGGGAACGGCCACGTAGCGCACGGCGCCGATCTCGCCGGCGAGGCGCCGAGCTTGGAGCCAGAGATCAATGAGCGCCGGGTTCTTGACGCGGTACTCGCCCGTCATCTGCCGCACGAGCAGCTGGGAGTCGGAAACGACCTCGACGTCCTCGAGACCGAGCTCGAGCGCCCGCTCGAGCCCGTCGATCAGCGCCTGGTACTCGGCCACGTTGTTCGTCGCGACACCGATCGCACGCCCGCTCGCAGCGAGGATCGTGCCGTCAGACGCCTCGAGCACGTAGCCACACGCAGCTGGCCCCGGGTTCCCGCGCGCGCCGCCATCCGTGGAGAGCCTGGCGGTCACGGATCGACCAGTGCGTAGATGTCGAAGGCCGGCTCCTCGTACGGATGGGCCTTCCGCAGCGCCGCGATCACCGCAGGGTGCGCGGCTGCCGGATAGATCATCTCGAGTCGGATCTCCGGCACCCGCTCTTCGACGCCCGCCCGCCCAACCACCGGCGATGTCGTGTCGCCGCCGAGAAAGGTGCCCGTTCCCTCCGCGTACCAGCTGCAGCGCGTGTAGTCGCCGATGCGGCCTGCGCCTGCGACGAAGAGCGCATCGCGCACATCGTCGAGCGCCTCGGGCGGGACGAACACCACAAGCTTCCGATTGAGGCCGATCTCAGCCACGCCGAGCGCCATCGTAGCGCCCGGCGTTGCCGGCCCGCCCGGGTCTGCCCTCTCCCGGCTCAGTCAGCTGCCGGCCGGCGCGCGCTCGTTGGGCGCCGTCTGATCGGCCGGGAAATCCGAGCCGCCTGGCAGCACGCTGATGAACATCTCCTCACCGAGCGAGGCGTTCCACGCTTTGAGCTTCACGCCGAGACTCTCGCGCTCGTAGCCGCCCTTGGCCAGCCGGATCGGCTAGGTGAAGTCGAAGGCGGCGCGGTACCGGTACCACGAGAGGTCCCACGCGATCGTGATCACGACCTCGGGACGCGGTCCTGGGAGGCGGATGTGGCTCACTCGGGGCCAGGCCGAGGTTCTTGGCGATGCCGGCCACCGTGCGTCGCAAGGTGCTCTCGTTGAACAGTGCCGCCGCGGCCGCGAGGGCACGCGGCTTGGTGCCGGCCTGGCTCGCCTCGACATCAACCGGCTCGTGGTGTCAGGGTGCGCTACCGAGCTTCGGCGCGCGCGGCAGGTGCTGGCGGTGCTCGGAGACAGCCACAGCGTCTCTCGTGCTCGCCTTCACCCACCCGCGCTCGCTCGCAGCCCTGCGGCAGAGGACACAGACGCTCACCCAGTCGCTGTTGTCGGTCAAGAAGCGAGTTGTCCGCTCGCCGAGAAGCAGCGTCCGGCGACAGACGACGCACTTGCTGACCGCCTTGACGCTGCTGACGCGTGCCATGTCGAGTTCCTCCCGATTCCCCATTTGCGCAGGCAGTCGGAGCTTCACACCCCGGAAGTGCTACTCCCCCTGCTCCTCCTGCCTGGACTGGGCAATCACCTTCTGCGCCTCGTGGGCGGGAACCTCCTCGTACCTGAGAAAGGTCATCGTGTAGTCGCCCCGGCCACCGGTCAGGGAGGTGAGCGACTGTGAGTAGGTCAAGAGCTCGGCGAGCGGGACCTCAGCCTGGATGCTCGTCGTACCCCCCGCCGGCTCCATTCCGAGCAGCCGGCCTCGCCGAGAGTTCAGATCGCCGTTCACGCCGCCGACGGCGTCGTCGGGAACGGTGACCGCAAGCCACATGATCGGCTCGAGCAGGGCGGGGTTTGCCTTCGCATAGGCATCCTTCCAGGCCAACGAGCCGGCGATCTTGAACGCCATCTCAGACGAGTCGACGCTGTGATGCTGACCGTCGACCAGCCTGACGCGCACGCCTTTAACCGGCGACCCCGCAAGCCCGCCTGAGCGCATCGCCTCCTGGATGCCCTTGTCGACCGCAGGCCGGAAGCCCTGAGGTATCACCCCGCCAACGATCTCGTCGAGGAACTCGTAGCCCTCGAAGCCATCCCTGGGCTCGATCACGATCTCGCAGTCGCCGAACTGCCCGCGTCCACCCGTCTGCTTCTTGTAGCGGGCACGGGCGCGCGCCTCCTTGCGAATCGTCTCCAGGTAGGGAACCCGCGGCTGATGGAGGTCGACCTCGACGCCGAAGCGCCGCTTGAGCCGGCCAACCGCGACCTCGACATGGACCTGGCTCATGCCTGCCAGCAGCTGCTCGCCCGTCTGCTCATCACGCCGGATCACGAGCGTTGGGTCCTCCTCGGCCAGCCGTCGAAGGGAGCCCGTGACCTTCTCCTCGTCACCCTTCGAGCGCGGCACAACCGCGAAGCTCATGACCGGCTCCGGAAAGGCGATAGGCTCGACTGAGGCGGTCTCGCCTGGAGCGAGCAGCAGATCACCGGTCGTCGTGTCCTTCAGCTTGGAAACGGCGCCGATATCACCCTGGCCGAGCGCATCGACCTGCTCTGGGTCCCTCCCTTGGAGCACGAGCAGCTGGCCGAGACGCTCCTTCGCGCCGGAGCGCCCGTTGATGAGCGTCGTGTCGCCTGCCAGCTCCCCGGCGAAGACGCGGAACACGCTGATGCGGCCGGCGAACGCATCGGCAACGGTCTTGAAGATGAAGGCAGCCGGGCCATCGGTCTCGACGGCCGGGGGACGGTCGGCCGGCGACGGGCTCGCAGCGGCAATCAGGTCGAGGACGGCGCGCGTGCCGATGTTCTGCGTTGCTGCCCCGCAGACCACGGGGAAGATCTCCCCGGCCCCGACGGCGCCGCGAAGCGCCGCGAGCAGCTCGTCCTCGCCGATCTCCTCGCCCTCGAGGTACCGCTCCATCAGCTCCTCGTCCGTCTCCACGATTGCCTCGACGAGCTGTTCGCGCGCAGCGGCTACCCGATCAGCGTCATCGGCGCCTAGCTCCGTCGGGTCGCCCTCGCGCTCGCCGTCAGGAGCAGCGTATGCCTGCTGGCGCAGGAGGTCGATGACGCCGCCCAGATCAGCCTCCTGCCCAATCGGAATCGTGATCGGCACGCAGGCAGGTGAGAGCTGCTCCCGCGCCGCGGAAACCGCAGCGTCGAAGTCGGCTCGCTCGCGATCGAGCATGCTGATACAGATGAGGCGAGGCAGCCCGAGGTCAGCGCAACGTCGCCAGTGGCGTCCCGTGTGCACCTCGACGCCAGCGACGCCGTTTAGCAGCACGAGCGCAGCGTCGACAACGCGCAGCGCAGCGAGCGAGTCGGCAATGAACCCTGCATCACCTGGGGTGTCGATGAGGTTGAGCTTTGCGCCCTGCCAGCTCAGATGGCAGATCGACGCCGTAAGTGACATCTGCCGGCTGTGCTCGTCCTCATCCCCGTCCGAGACGGTGCTGCCCGCATCGATTGTCCCGAGGCGATTCGTCACGCCAGACTCGAACAAGAGCGCCTCGGTCAGCGCTGTCTTTCCCGCGCCGCGATGCCCAACGAGAGCGACGTTGCGAATGGCGGTCGGATCAGCAGCAGGCATCGAAGAAGCGGTCCTCCTGTGGAGATTGCGGAGACTGTGATGTGGATGCTGTGGAGCGAGGAGTGTAGCGCCCATCTGCCGGCAGGGCCAACCCGCGGCGCGGCGAGGCGCACGCGGCCCGGGCACACCGGTGGCGGGCAGACCAGGATCAGGCGCACGAGGAGGTTCAGGCATCCGTGCTTACAGCTCACACCGGCTGCGCTGCACAGCAGCTGCCGGAGGCGCATCGCGAGCGGAGGCTCGCGGGCGGCGTTCGATTCCGAAGGTTGCGAGCGAGGCCCTCATCGCAGCGCCCGCAGCGCCAGCTCGGCCATCCAGAGCGCAAGCACAGCTGCAGCCGCCAGGATGACCCACTGGGAGGCCGACCCCGACCAGGCGGCCAGACCGGCGAAGCCCACCGCAAGGGGCCCGAACAGCACTCCCAGCGACCGGCGTTTGCTGCGCGCCACGAGCGCCAGTGTAGAGACGGGCATCGAGAAGTACGCGACCTCGCCCGTCGAGCCTGCGAGCTCGCCCACCCGGTGCGCCCTCAGCCTCTACCCGGGCGCTCCTTCAGACCGCGGCACGACCCCACAGCGGCGAGCCCCACGCCAGCGGCGCCGATTGCGCAGCACCGACCATCTACAATCGACAGAGTTAAGGGCGGTAGCTCAACTAGGCAGAGCACCGGTCTCCAAAATCGGGGGTTGCAGGTTCGATTCCTGTCCGCCCTGCTTCGCACAGCACGTTTGACGGTGTGCGCTCGCCCGACGGTCTGACGGCTCGCGCCGCCCGGCTCGAGAGCCGCGGCGTGTCCGGCCGGTTTCGCGTCCTGACGCGAAGCGTCGAAACGCGCGCTCCACGAGCCGACCTAACACGGCCTTAACACTCGCACCCGTCGTGCACAATTCGACCCACATTCTTGACATTCCCGTAACCCCAAACTAACGATCGGTCCGCGAGGATCGTGGGCGAATGAGCGCAACGATTCCCAGCCTGCGCGCTTCGACGCCGGGTCAGCAGTCGACGGAGGGGGACGTCCGTCAGCGACAAACTCAGCCTCAGTGGGCGTCCAAGCCCGCTGAAATGCCCGAGCTCACAGGCTGTCTGAGCACGGCCAGAGCTGTATGAGCGCAGCTGCCCACGCTGCGTGGCAGCCACCAGCCGGCCGAGCGCAGTCCGATAGGCCTGGAAGGATCTGAGTACAGCCATGAAACGCACGTTAGAGGTCTCGCAGGTCGAGGAGGCCCCGGCCGAGGCCGGCTGGTCTGACGCCGTCGCCCTCGACGAGCAGGTCGTCGACCCGTCGCTCATCGACCACACCGACGACGCCGACGAGGACGCACGCCTACCGGCGACTGAGCAGGATCTCGGCGATTCACTCCAGCTCTTCCTCGCACAGGCGGCCCGGCATCAGCTGCTGACCGCCGCCGACGAGGTGGCGCTCGCCAAGCGCATCGAGACCGGTGACCTGCGCGCGAAACGCGTCATGATCGAGTGCAACCTCCGACTCGTCGTCTCGATCGCCAAGGGCTATCGGGGGCTCGGCGTGCCGTTCCTCGACCTGATCCAGGAAGGCACGATCGGGCTGAACCGCGCGGTCGAGAAGTTCGACTGGCGCCGCGGCTACAAGTTCTCAACCTATGCAACCTGGTGGATTCGCCAGTCGGTCCAGCGGGCGGTGGCAAACCAGGCTCGCACGATCCGTGTTCCCGTGCACGTGGTCGAGCGGCAGCAGCGGCTCACCCGTGCCGCTCGACGCCTCGAGACGGAGCTCGGCCGCGACGCCACTCGGGCCGAGCTTGCACAGGCAACCGGCCTCTCACGGCAGTACGTCGACGAGGCCCTGGGCGCTGCCGTCGCCTCGACGTCGCTCAACCAGATGATCGGCGACGGCGAGGGAACAGAGCTTGGCGACGTCATCGCGATTGCCACCGAGGATCCCTACGAAGACACCGAAGAGATGCTACGGCGCGGCGCGATCAGGCGCGCCCTCGAGTCACTGCCAGAGCGCGAGCAGCGCGTGCTTGAGCTCCGGTTCGGCTTTGACAGCGAGCCCTGGACGCTCGAGGCGATTGCCGCCGAGCTGGGCCTGACCCGCGAGCGGGTCCGCCAGATCGAGGTGAACGCCCTGCATCGCCTCAGCGCGCTGCGCGACATCGCCGGGCTGTCCGATAACTAGCTGAGCCACCTCGCGACGGCCCCTGCGCGCCTCTGCCCGCGCTGGCGGATAGGGATCGCGTTGGCGGCCGGGCCGGTCGGCGCCGCGAGCCCCAGCACGCTTTGGCTGGCGAGGTGTTGCACGATATGCTCGACGGCGAGGAACGACAACCGCGATCAAAGGAGCGGGAATGGCCTTCGAGTTGCCGGCTCTACCGTACGACCACAGCGCGTTGGAGCCCCATATCGACACCCGGACGATGCAGATTCACCATGGCAAGCACCATCAGGCCTACGTGGACAACGCCAACAATGCTCTCGCCGGCACCGAGTGGGCGGACAGGTCGGTTGAGGAGGTCGTCGCCAACCTCGACAGCCTGCCCGCCAACAAGCAAGCGGCCGTGCGCAACAACGCGGGTGGCCACGTCAACCACTCGCTGTTCTGGCAGGTCATGGGCCCGGACGGCGGGGGTGCGCCAAGCGGCGATCTCGCCGCGGCGATCGACAGCGCCTTCGGAGGCTTCGACGCGCTCAAGGAGCAGTTCGCCCAGGCAGGCATCACACGGTTCGGCTCCGGCTGGGCCTGGCTGATCAAGGAGGAGTCGGGGCTTTCCGTCGTCTCGACCCCGAACCAGGACTCGACGCTCATGGAGGGCAAGACGCCGATTCTCGGACTCGACGTGTGGGAGCACGCCTACTACCTCAACTACCAGAACCGCCGCCCCGACTACATCGCGGCCTGGTGGAACGTCGTCAACTGGGACGAGGTGGCGGCACGCTTCGCCGGGTAGCGGCCCGAGACCGCTCGCACATCGACTGGCGGCAAGCGCTCGTGCGTCCACCGCGGCGCACGGCACGATGCGCGTGCCTTCAAACCGTGCTCGGCAGTAGCGGAAGCGGCCTGCGGCGCTGACGCCCTGCAACGACCGCCTGCGCAAGGCCGGCACCGCCACTCGCGACCACCACGCTCCTCGTCCCCGCCAACTATCCTCTCCATGGAGGTGCGCAGCAGCCAGCAACGCCCCGCGGCGAGGGTCCCACGCCTCCGTCACGCACGCATGAGCAGACAGGTCGGTGTTACGCGACCCCCGGGACGATCCTCATGAGCGAGAGCACAATCACCCCGGCGCCTTCTCCGCTCGAGCCGGCGCCCGCCGGGCTGTGCACCCGCTCGGACGTCTACCTCAAGCGCGAAGACACGCACGAGCTTGGCTCGTTCAAGTGGCGCGGAGCCCTGCCTGCGCTGCAGAAGTACCGACGCAACGGGGCAACCGGCGTGGTCACCGCGTCAACAGGGAACCACGGTGCCGCAACCGCGTGGGCCGCGCAGCGACTCGGGCTCTCCGCCACCGTGTTCGGACCCGAGCACACCTCTCGCACAAAGCTCGGGCTCATGGAAGATCTCGGTGCGACGGTCATCCAGACCGGCGTCGATCTCGATGAGGCCAAAGAGGCCGCAGTCGCCTACGCGGTAGCTCGGACGCTGCCGTTCTTCGAGGATGGCGACGAGCCCGTGCAACTCCCCGGCTATGGGGAGATCGGACGCGAAATCGTGGGGCAGCTGGGGGAGCCGCCCGCCACCCTGCTCGTACCTGTGGGGAACGGCGCCCTCATCAGCGGTGTCGCCGGAGCCATCAGAGAGCAGGGCGAATCGACGCGCACCGTAGGGGTCGTCCCGAGCGCAGCACCTGTCATGGCCCTGAGCGTGCGGGCTGACACGCCGGTCCCGTGCGAGGCGAGCGCGACCTTCGCCGATGGGCTCGCCGTCCGTGTCGCAATCCCGAGCGCTGTTGCCGCACTCGTCCAGCTCGCCCTCACGACCGTCCTCGTCTCGGAGAGGGAGCTCGCGCTCGCCGTTCGCGCTTACGCTCGAAGCGGGATCCGTGTCGAGGGAGCCGGCGCAGCAGCGCTCGCCGGCCTCGAGCACGTCGACGCCGAGTGTCCCACCGTGCTGCTCGTGACGGGCCGAAACATCGACGAGTCCCTGTACCGCCGCGCCGTCGACCACCCTGAGACGTTCGAGAGCTGAAACCAGGAACGCAGGAGCTCGCGGCGAGCTCCCCACCGAGCGACCGGCCTCGGCCTAGCTGACCGTCCAGGTGTCGCCGGAGTTGAGGAGAGCGTGGAGGTCGCCGTCGCCGAGCTTCTCCCTCGCGTTGGCGATCTGCAGGTCGATCGCCTCCCCGTAGACCGGGCGATCCACCGCGCGAAACACCCCGATCGGCGTGGGATCGGTCGGGCGCGCCGCCAGCGAGGCAAGCGAGAAGGCCAGGCTTGGGTCGGCGGCGTGCGCATCGTGCACGACGAGCGCATCCTCACCAACATTCGCGACCTCGACGATCTCGAGGAGCCCCCCGTCGTTTCGGATCACACCGCGCTCACCCTCGCTTCCAAACCGGATCGGCTCGCCGTGCTCGAGCCGAATCTGGGTGTGCTCGCGGGTGGCCTTGTCGGTGAGAGCGTCGAACGCCCCGTCGTTGAAGACCGGGCAGTTCTGGTAGATCTCGAGGAAGGCCGTTCCCTGATGGCTCGCCGCCTGATGCAGCATCTCGGTGAGATGCGCACGATCAACATCGAGCGTGCGCGCGACGAACGTCGCCTCGGCGCCGAGCGCGAGCGAAAGAGGGTTGAACGGGTGATCGAGCGCTCCGAAGGGCGTCGACTTCGTGACCTTCCCAACCTCGCTCGTCGGCGAATACTGGCCTTTGGTCAGGCCATAGATCTGGTTGTTGAACAGCAGGATCTTGAGCGGGACGTTCCGGCGAAGAGCGTGGATCAGGTGGTTGCCTCCGATTGAAAGCGCATCGCCATCGCCAGCGACCACCCACGTCGACAGGTCGGGCCGCGCGATGGCCAGGCCTGAGGCGAGCGGTGCCGCACGCCCGTGAATACCGTGCATCCCGTACGTGTCCATGTAGTACGCGAACCGGCCGGCGCAGCCAATGCCCGTCACGAACACGATCTTGTGCGGTGGTATGCCCAGCTTGGGCATCAGCGACTGGACCGACGCGAGAATCGCGTAGTCGCCGCAGCCGGGGCACCAGCGAACGTCCTGGTCGCTGGTGAAGTCTTTCCTCGTGAGCTCGACAGTTGCCATCACAGCCTCGCACGGACGGCCGACTCGAGCTCGGGCGCATGGATCGGTTGGCCCTGCACCTTCGAGTAGCACTCGGCATCCACGAGGAACCGGGCTCGGATCAGCGTGGTCAGCTGACCGGTGTTCATCTCCGGGATAAGAATCTTCGGATACGCGCGAACGACCTCGCCGGTATTCGAGGGGAAGGGGTTCAGATGGGTGAGGTGGGCGGTCGCGACCTTACCGCCCCACTCGCGCACTCGGCGGGCGGCTGCCTTGATCGCGCCCTCGGTGGAACCCCACCCGAGCAGCAGCAGCTCGGCACCGTCGGGATCATCCGCCTCCAGAGGCGCGATGTCGTCTGCGATCTTCTCGACCTTCGCGGCTCGCAGGCGCGTCATGCGCTCGTGGTTGTCGCCGTCGTAGCTGATGTGGCCTGTGACGTCGGCCTTCTCGAGCCCACCGATCCGGTGCTCTAGGCCGGGCGTGCCCGGGACCGCCCAGGGGCGAGCAAGACGATCGTTGCGGAGATAGGGCATAAACCCGTCGTCATGGTTCTTCTCGAGAGCGAAGTTCGCCTCGATGTCGGGAAGTGCGTCGATCTCGGGAATCGGCCATGGCTCGGACGAGTTGCCAAGGAACGTGTCGGACAGGACGTATACCGGTGTGCGGTAGGTCACAGCGATCCGCACGGCCTCAAAGGCAACGTCGAAGCACTGACCGGGGGTGGCGGGCGCGAGAATCGGAACCGGCGACTCGCCATGACGCCCGTACATCGCGGCGAGGAGATCGGCAGCCTCGGTCTTGGTCGGCATACCGGTGGACGGCCCGGCCCGCTGGACGTCGACGATCACGAGCGGCAGCTCGTAGACCGCCGCCAGCCCAATCGTCTCGGATTTGAGGTCGACGCCGGGCCCCGCGGTGCCGGTCACGCCGAGATGCCCGCCGAAGGCGGCTCCGAGCGCCATGTTCGCCGCCGCGATCTCGTCCTCCGCCTGGATCGTTCGAACGCCAAAATTCTTGTGCCGCGAGAGCTCGTGGAGGAGCTCGGACGCAGGCGTGATCGGGTAGCTCGCATACAGGAGCGGCAACCTGCTCTTGACGCTCGCAGCGATCAGCCCCCACGCCAGCGCGTTCGAGCCGTTCGTGTTCCGGTACGTGCCCGGGCGCGTGGGCGCCGGGTCGATCACGTACTGCGTTCCGAAGAGCTCGGCGGTCTCGCCGAAGTTGTAGCCGGCGTCGAACGCGGCTCGGTTGGCGGCGCGGATCTCGGCTCGCGACGCGAATTTCTTGTCGATCCAGCGAAGCGTGACGTCCGTCGGCCGCCCGTACATCCACGAGACGAGCCCGAGCGCGAAGAAGTTCTTCGCGCGGGTGGCCTCGCGGTTCGTCACCCCGTCGATGCCCTCGGTCGCACGCAGGGTGATCGACTCCATCGGGACGCGGTAGACCTGGTACGCGTCCAGGCTTCCGTCCTCGAGGGGATTCGCAGGGTAGCCGGCCTTGCCGAGGTTGCGGTCGGTGAACTCGTCCTCGTTGGCGATGATCGTGCCGCCGCGAGCAACCAGCGGCAGGTTCGTCTTCAGCGCAGCGGGGTTCATGGCGACGAGCACGTTGGGCTCGTCTCCCGGCGTCAGGATGTCGCGCGAGGCAAAGTGGATCTGGAAGGCGGAGACGCCGTGCAGGGTGCCGCGCGGCGCGCGAATCTCCGCGGGGAAGTCTGGCAGCGTGGCCAGGTCGTTACCAAGCACGGCAGTTGCGCTCGTGAAGCGGTCGCCCGCGAGCTGCATTCCGTCGCCGGAATCACCTGCGAAGCGCACGATCACCCGCTCGCGCTGTTCAACCTGCTTGGTCATGTGCTTCCCCGGATACGTCCTCTCCGGCGTCGCGGCCTGGCCGCGACGCCGCCGCTGCTCATTGTAGGCAAACCGCCTGCCGGTGCGACAGCCAACGTTTGGCTCGCCAACGGAGGCTGTCAGCGTAGCGCGTAGAGGCTGGCTGTCGGTTGGGTTCCCGCCTGTGCGGTTCATCTCAGGAAGCCGTACCGCAGAGCTCGCGACGAGATCGCCGCTCTCGTGAGCTCAAGCGGAGAGGCTGGCGCGATAGGTCCCGCTTGCCTCGTGGACGCGGCCTTCGAGCTCCAGCTCGACGAGGGCTGCGGCCACCGCCTCGATCGGTCGGTCGAGAAGTCGGGACAGCTCATCCACGCCCAGCGTCTGTGCAGTGAGCGCCTCCAGGAGCGCTGCTTCGAGCGGGAGAAGCGCCGGTTGCTCAGCGGCCTGCGGCCGATCGAGGCTGAGGAGACCGAGGACGTCCTGCGGGCAGGTGAGGTGCGCAGCACCCTGCTGCAGGGTGCGCAGCACCCTGCTGCAGCAGCGCGTGCGTTCCCGCCGAGAGCGATGAGGTGATCTCGCCCGGAACCGCGAGAACCTCCCTCCCCTCCTCCAGGGCGAGGTCCGCGGTGATGACCGCTCCTGATTTGGCACCGGCCCCCACGACGACCACAGCCTGGCTCAGGTCCGCCACGATGCGATTGCGCGCCGGAAAGCGCCACGGCGCGGGAACGGTCCCGAGCGCATACTCGGAGACGAGCGCGCCCTGCTGGGCGATCTGGTGGGACAGCTTCGTGTGGGCGCTCGGGCAGATCCGGTCGAGGCCGCCACCGAGGACCGCCACCGTCGGGCCGCCGCCCGTGAGCGCTCCCTGATGAGCCTCGCCATCGATCCCGCGCGCGAGCCCGCTCACGGCGACGACGACGCCTGCTCTTGCCAGCTCGCAGCCGAGCTGCCTCGCGACGTTGGCCCATAGGCCGAGCACGCTCGCGCGCCCACGATCGCGACGGTCGGCCCTGGCTGTAGACCTCGGGTGGACCCTCGGACGTACAGCTGAGCCGGCGGGTCGTGAATCGCAGCGAGCAACAGCGGGTTGGGGGCTGATTGCGGCGCAGGTAGACCTCGGCGCCGGCCGCGATGCCGGTCACGGCACCTCCGGCTCTCGGGGGATCCGGTAGGAGAGCGCCTCGGCCACATGCTCCACGCGGACATCCTCGGCCTGGGCGGTCGCGGCGATCGTCGTAGCCACGCGCTCGACGCGCGACCGCCCGCGGCCTGAGAGGGGCAGACGGTCGACCGCCCGGTCGAGGGTGGCGCGGGCAGCGCTCGCCCAGGCGCTCGGTGCCTCCAGGCGCGCCTGCGCCGCACAGACGCGCTCCGCGACCGCGGCGGTTCGCTCGCCCCGAGTCGCCGAGAGCTCGCGGGCAGACACGCGCGGCATCGCGACGACGAGGTCGAACCGGTCGATCAGCGCCCTCGACAGCTTGTTCCGGTAGAACACGAGGGCGCAGGCGGTACACGCGCACTCTCCGAGGCGATCGCCTCGTGCACCACACGGGCACAGGTTCATCGTCCCGACGGGCAGCACGCAGGCCGGGAACGTGGCTCGACCGGTAGCTCGAACGACGGTGAGGCAGCCGTCCTCCAAGGGCTGGCGAAGCGCCTCGAGCGCCGGGCGCACGAACTCGGGCAGCTCATGGAGGAGCAGCACCCCGCGATGGGCCAGGCTCGCCTCGCCAGGACGCGGACCCACGCCGCCACCGATCAGCGCGACCATCGACGCAGAGTGGTGGGGCGCTCGGAATGGTGGACAGCAGACCAGGCCGGCTCCGGGCTCTAGCACTCCGGCGACGGAGTGAATGCGGGTCACTTCCAGCGCCTGAGGGTGCGTCAGACGGGGAAGAAACCCCGGGAGCCGACGGGCAAGCAAGGTCTTCCCAGTACCTGGCGGCCTGGCAAGCAGGAGGTTGTGATTCCCCGCGGCGGCCAGCTCGAGCGCCGGCGGCCGCGCTCCTGCCCGCGCACATCCGCGAGGTCCGGGTAGGCCGGAGTAGCACGCTCAGGCGGGCGCGCAGGCTCGTCCGGCTCATGCTCGCCTCTCAAGTACGCGCAGGCCTCCGGGAGATGCCTTACTGGAACGGTCTCAACCCCTGCCAGCGACGCCTCGGCGGCCGACTCCCGCGAGCAGATGATCCGTGCGAGTCGCGCGCGGCGCGCGGCTTCCGCATAGGTCAGGTTCCCGGGCACGGGCCGCAAGCGTCCGTCCAGCGCCAGCTCGCCGACGGCCGCGTGCCCCTGCAGGCGACGGGCGTCGACCTGCCGCGACGCGGCAAGCACCGCGAGCGCGATCGGGAGATCGAAACCAGAGCCCTCCTTGCGCAGATGCGCAGGTGCGAGGGTTCACCGTGATTCGCCGCGAGGGCCACTCGAGCTCGGCGCTCGCGATACCGCTGCGGACGCGCTCCTTTGCCTCCTGGCAGGCTTTGTCCGGCCAGCCGACGATCGCGAACGCAGGCACCCCCAGCTGGAGGTGAGCCTCGACCTCCACCGCGCGCGCCTCAAGGCCAACGAGGACGTGGGTGAGCGACCGCGCAAGCACATCCCGACGGTAGAGGCGACGACTTCCCGGATCTCGAGCCGAGCGCTAGGACTCTGTTGCGAGATCGTGCCGAGTCACGCACACGACAGCGCGCTCGTCCCCTGCCGGGCACGCGGGAACGCTCGGCTGGAGGAGCACATCGTGGCGCGCTCGACGGCGAGGAACGCGAGCGGCGTGTGCGCCTCGCCGCCGCTGCCAGACAGGCCCAGCGCCGGCTAGCCCTCGGCCGCCTCCAGACGCCACGAGGCCTCCCAGAAAGCAAGCTCGAGCCGACTGCACGCGAGGAACGCCTCTCGCATGCGATCCCGGCGCGGTCGGTCGAGCCCAGCCGCGACCTCGTCCACGACGCTCCGGCACCAGGCAGCCAGGTCGGCGAGCTCCGGCGATGCATAGAGATCGATCCAGCGGGCATAGGGCTCCACCGCCGGGCGCGGCCCCGCCGCAAGGTTCAACCCGAGCTCGCTGTACCCCCACATACAGGGAAGGAGGGCGGCGACGATCTCCGCGAAGTCGCCGAGCGATGCGGTTCGGAGCAGGAAGTCGGTGTAGGAGCGGGTGGTCGGCGTGGGCCGCACGGCAGCAAGCTCCGCCGCCGGGATCCCCCACTCCTCGGCGAGGCCCCGGTGCAGAGCCAGCTCCGTGTGCAACGTCTCGTGCGCAAGCTCGGCGAGGCGCTCTGCCCACGGAACCGTCGGTGCCCACGCCGCCGCGAGCGAGAAGACGCGGGCGTAGTCGATCAGATAGAGGTAGTCCTGCTTGATGAAGTGACGAAACCGCTCGATCGGCAGCGAGCCGTCGGCGATTCCCTGAACGAAGGGGTGCTGGTGCTGCGCACGCCACAGCGCGTCGGCGTCTTGGCGCAGCCGCCCGCTGAATGGCTGGGTCGTGCCGGACTCGGCGGAGCTCCCCACAGGAGCCGGCGATTCTAGCCAGCCCACTTGGCGCGCGGAGCGGCTCCGGGCGCGCCGCGCTGCGGCAGGCCTCCGATCGCGGACGCGCCACGCTTTGTCACCAAGCCAGCCGTTGCCCAATCCCGCCGCGAACCAAGCCGGCCGCGCACCAAGCCAACCGCGGGGACCCAGTCAGATTGAATGCTGGAACAGCGAGGCAGGCGACCGGGGCCCAAGCGGGCCGCGGACTCGACGCCTCCCACGTCCCCCCGGTACATGCCCAACAGGCACAGGAGCCCCCGGCCCGGCCGCGTGCCTCCCTCCGGTTTCAACGGTAGAGCCCAAGCTGTCACACGGCGCCCACGCGTGTGCGGAGACGCGCGCGGAATGGCGTCAGGTGCGCCGCAGCGCCGCGAAGCGCCGCGCGCCAACGCGCTGCACGGCCAGCCGCACAGCCTGCTAGCTCTCAAGCACGCGCGACATCTGCTCGATGCGCCGCCCATGCACGGCGGCAACCTCGAGCGAGACCTCGAGACCGGCCAGCTCAGGATGCTGGGCCAGCCAGGCCTCAGCGCCACGGACGACGCGCCTGGCCTTCTCGTGGCCCACCGCCTCGGCGGGAAGACCGAACGCTGCGGTGCGCCGCATCTTCACCTCGCAGAAGACGAGCCGGCGCCCTCGCCGCGCGATGATGTCGAGCTCGCGGCCGCCGGCCCACGCGTTGCTCGCGAGGACCCGGTAGCCGCGCAGGATAAAGTGGCGATGGACGAGCCGCTCGGCCTCGGCTCCCGCCCCGCTCACGCCGCCGCAGCAGGCACAGCGGGGGCGGCGTCGCTGGCATCCTCTGCGGACCCCGCGTAGCAGCGGGCACGAAAGCTCAGCCGGTGGATGTCGCTCGGACCCAGCCGCCGTACGGCTTCGGAGTGGGCCGGCGTGAGGTAGCCAACGTGCGAGGCAAAGCCGAAGCGCGGGTAGAGCGCGTCGAAGCGGCGCATCGCATGGTCTCTGACCACCTTTGCCACGATCGACGCAGCCGCAATCGCCGCACTGCGCTCATCGCCGTCCACGACGTGCCGGTGCGGCGGCGCGGAGGGCCCCAGCCGGAAGCCATCGACGAGACATGCCTCGGCCGGAGGCGCGAGCGCGGCCAGGGAGCGAGCGAGTGCCCGCAGGTTCGACCGGTGCAGACCGACCCGGTCGATCTCGCTCGGCGGCACCGATTGGACGACCACGCGGGTGGCGCAGCGAAGGACGACCCCGAACAGGTGCTCCCGCTCTGGCTCCGAGAGCTGCTTCGAGTCGTTGAGCAGGCTCAGCCGTGCAGCAACGGGACCTCGCACCCGCTCGTAGTCGAGGAGCACGCCTGCCGCCACGAGAGGCCCGGCGAGGCTTCCGCGCCCCGCCTCATCCGCGCCCGCGACAAACCGTGCCCCCAGGCGACGATCGAAAGCCAGCAGTCTCCGGCTGGTGCGCGGCACCCGGCCGAGGATACCGGTCAGGTCTGGCGTCTCTCGCGAACGCGCGCCTTCTTCCCCACCCGATCGCGGAGGTAGTACAGCTTGGCGCGGCTCACGTCACCAACAGCCTTGACGACGAACTTCGTGATCTTCGGCGAGTGCACGGGGAACGTGCGCTCAACACCAACCCCGGACGACTGCTTGCGCACGCTGAACGTCTCGCGGGCGCCGGCGCCCTGGCGCTTGATCACGATCCCCTCGAAGACCTGAACGCGGCGGCGCGAGCCCTCGATGACCTGGAAGTGGACCTCGACGGTATCGCCCGGCTTGAACTCGGGTACATCGTCGCGCAGCTGGCGACGTTCAACGGTGTCGATCAGGTCGGGCATCGCGCCGGGCGGGAACGAAAGAGATGCTAGCGGAAGTCGAGCCGGTCCACGGGCCAGTAGATGAGGAACACAGGACCGATCAGGTTCTCGCGCGGGACGGTTCCCCAGTTCCTGCTATCGCAGGACTGGCGGCGGTTATCACCCATCATGAAGTACTGATCGTCCGGGATTGCGACGCCCGCGAAATCCCGCCCTCCCGCGCGCTCGGGCTGCAGGTACAGCTCCTTGAGGGGCCTCCCATCGATGTAGACGACTCCACCGGCCTGGGCGATCTCCTCGTCGGGCAAGCCGACGATTCGCTTGACGAACACCCCGCCGATCCCACACGCGGACTCGGCCCGCGACGGCGTGTCGAACACGACGATGTCGCCGCGCTCGGGTTCCTCGAAGTGGTAGATGAACCGGTTGGCGATGACGCGGTCGGAGCGGCTCGCCTCACAGCCGACCCCGGGCACCGCACAGTGGAAGGTCGGCTCCATCGACGACGACGGGATGCGGTAGGGATTCACCACGTAGGCCTTGAGCAGAAAGACCACCGCCACCGCGATCCCGATCGTCAACCCCCAGTCGACCAGCGTCCGCCAGGGCTGCGGAAGCCCGCTCGTGAGGCGATCGATCGGGCCCCTGAACCGCCTTCTCCTCATGGCCGGCCCCGTTCGAGCCTCTGCTCGCAACGCCAGGCTGCGATGCGCGCGTGGTCGCCCGACAGCAGCACGCTCGGAACATCCCAGCCTCGGTAGCTCGCTGGCCGTGTGTACTGCGGGTGCTCGATGCCGCCGTCGAGCGCGCGCGAGAACGACTCCTGCGCGACGCTCTCCTCCGAGCCGAGCGCGCCCGGCAACCGACGAACGACCGCGTCGATGATGGCCATGGCCGGGATCTCGCCGCCCGAGAGCACATAGGGCCCGACCGAGACCGTCTCGTGCGCGAGGTGCTGCGAAATCCGACCGTCGAACCCCTCGAACCGAGCCGACAAGAGCGAGATCGCCGGCCGGGCGGCGAGCTCCTCGACGAGCTCCTGACCGAGCAGACGCCCTCCCGGGCTGAGCGCGATGATCCGGCGCTCGCCGCGGCCGCGGTCATCCCCGTAGACGCTGCGCAACGCCGCATCGACGACGTCGACTCGCAGGACCATGCCAGCGCCGCCGCCATAGGGGTCGTCGTCGACCTGCCCGCCACGCTGGGGACTGAACTGACGGTAGTTGAAGATGCGCAGATCGAGCGCCTGGCCAAGGACCGCGGCAACGGGGCGCTGCTCGCACATCCAGGCGAACGCGTGCGGCACGAGCGTGAAGACGTCGATCTGCATCTCAGCTGACGTTAGCCGTCGGTGATGAAACTCCGCTCGACGACGATCCTCCCTCGGTCGATGTCGACCGAGAGCACGCACTCCCCGACGAGCGGGAGCAGCTGCCCGGTCTCGAGCTCGAGTACGTCGTGCGCGACGCCGGGTGCCACATCGAGCACACGGCCCACGGGGTTCCCAGCATCGTCCTCGACCACGAGGCCGACAAGCTGGAAGACGTAGTAGCTCCCATCGTCAGGCTGCGGCAGCTCGTCGGCTGGCAGCTCGAGTTCGACGCCCCTCTCGACCGATCGATCGAGGCGAATGACAGGCCGCCCGCCGGCGCGCTTGCAGTCGACGACTTGGGCCGGCTCGCCTGCGGCGTAGATGCGCCGACCGACATCGAATCTCCCCGTCACGTCGCTCGCCGCCTCAACGACGAACGCCCCCTCGCGTCCGTGCGGCCGTCCAACCCGGCCGATAGACGCCCATCGGCCGTCGCGCAGCTCACTCACTCGACGATCTCAAGCAGGTACCGCTCGCCACTCCGCACGCCCCCAGCCCTGACGATCGTGCGAAGCGATCGGATGATTCGTCCGCCCCGCCCGATGATCTTGCCTCGGTCGTCGGGGGCAACGGCGACCTTCAGGACCGTCGCGTCGTCCCTGTGCTCGACCTCAACCCGGACCGCATCGGGCTCGCCCACGAGGCAACGCGCGAGATGCGCGACGAGCTCTTCCACCGGCCGGGGTTCCCTACAGCGCTTGGTGGAAGCCGCGCGGCGCGTGGCCCGCTATAGGCCCGGGCATGATCAGAGGCCCTTCGCCTTCAGCAGCCGCTTCACGGTATTGCTCGGCTGAGCACCCTTGTCGAGCCATTCCTTGACGCGGTCGTCGTCGAGCTCGATGACCGACGGATCGGTCTGCGGGTTGTACCGTCCGACGATCTCAATGAAGCGGCCATCGCGCGGCGAGCGCGAGTCGGCGACGACGACCCGGTAAATCGGGTTCTTCTTCGAGCCAACCCTTGTCAGTCTGATCCTTGCGGCCACGTGCTACCTCCGTTGAATCAAGGGTACCCGTTCGACCGCTCCCTACCGGCGGCGCACCTGTTGAGCGGCGATCGATTGCAGGTTCGGGGTCTTACCCCGCCCAATCTGCTTGACCAGCTTCTGCATCTGCTTGCGGGCTGCGAGGAGCTGGTTCACCTGCTGCACCGACGTGCCGCTGCCACGGGCAATGCGCTGCCGCCGAGACCCCTTGATCAGGTCGGGCCGACATCGCTCCTCGGGCGTCATCGACAGGATGATTGCCTCCACGCGGCCGAGCTCACGCTCGTTCACGTCAACCCCTTGGAGCTGCTTGCCCAGGCCCGGGATCATCGAGACGACGCTCTTGAACGAGCCCATCTTCCGCATCATTCGATAGGACTTGAGAAAGTCGTCGAACGTGAGGACGCCGGCGGCAAGGCGCCGCTCCAGCTTGGCCTGCTCGTCTTCCTCGGCCGCATCCTCGGCTCGCTCGATCAGGGTCAGGACATCGCCCATGCCGAGGATTCGCGACGCCATCCGCGCGGGATGGAAGGCCTCGAGCGGCTCGAGCTTCTCGCCGCTCGAGGTGAACGTGATCGGCACGCCCGTGACGGCCTTTACGGAGAGCGCTGCACCGCCGCGCGCATCGCCGTCGAGCTTCGTCATGATCACGCCATCGAAGGCGACGCGGCGGGCAAACGCCTCTGCGACCGTGACCGCGTCCTGCCCCGTCATGGCGTCGAGCACCAGCAGGACGTCGTGCGGCCTGACCGTCTGCCTAACCGCGACGAGATCATCCATCAGCTGCTCGTCGACGTGCAGCCGGCCGGCCGTATCGAGGATCAGGACGTCGCGCCCCTGCGCACGAGCCTGCTCGAGCCCATGCCTGGCCGCCGCGACGGCATCACCCGTGCCGCGCAGCGCGTAGGTGGGAACCTGGATCTGGCACCCCAGCTGCTCCAGTTGGTCGATCGCGGCCGGCCGCGCGAGATCGCACGCGGCGAGTGCGGGCGACTTCCCCTCCTTGCGCAGCTGCAACGCGAGCTTGGCCGAGGCCGTCGTCTTGCCTGATCCCTGCAGCCCGCACAGGAGGATGACCGTCGGCGGCCTCCCAGCGAAGGCCAGCTTCGAGCTGCCCTTGCCCATGAGGTCCGCCAGCTCCTCATGCACGATCTTGACAACCTCCTGCCCCGGCGTGAGGCTCTTCGAGACCTCAGCCCCGAGCGCGCGCTCCCTGACCCGCGCCACGAACTCCTTGACGACCCGGAAATTGACGTCGGCTTCCAGCAGCGCAAGCCGGATCTCGCGCAGCGCCTTCTTCAGGTCGGCCTCGCTCAGCTTGCCGCGCCTGCGCAGGTCGCTGAGAACTCCCTGGAGCTTGTCGGAGAGGCTGTCGAACACGGCGGCAAGTCTAGCCGCCCCCGGCCGCAGCTCAGATCACGGCCAAGCCCTACTCGTTGTCAGCAGCCTCGCCGACACCGACCAGCGCGCGGGCGAAGTCGCGCGCGTCGAATGGCTGAAGGTCGTCGAGGTGCTCGCCAACACCGACCAGCTTGACCGGCAGGCCCACCTCGTTGCCGATCGCGAGCACGGCCCCGCCCTTGGCTGTGCCGTCGAGCTTCGTCAGGACAACGCCCGTCACCGAGACCGCCTCATCGAACAGACGGGCCTGCCGCACGCCGTTCTGGCCAGTTGTCGCGTCGACCACGAGCAACGTCTCGTGGGGTGCACCGTCGAGCTTCGCGGCGATCACACGCCGCATCTTCGCCAGCTCCTCCATCAGGTTCGTCTGGGTATGCAAGCGTCCGGCGGTGTCCACGATGACGACGTCGCGGCCGCGAGCCTGGGCAGCCTCGATCGCGTCAAAGGCGACGGCGGCGGGATCCCCCCCGCGGCTCGAGCCAACGAAATCGGCGCCCGCCCGCCGCGCCCAGACCTCGAGCTGCTCCTCGGCAGCGGCGCGGTACGTATCGGCCGCAGCCACGATCACCGACCGTCCCGATGCCGCGAGCCGGCTCGCGAGCTTGCCGATCGTCGTCGTCTTCCCCGTCCCGTTGACCCCCACGACGAGGATGACCGCAGGCCTGGCGCTGAGGTCGAGGGTCGGCTCGCCACGGGGCGAGGCAAGCGCCGCAACGATCTCCTCGAGCCCGGTCGAGACATCCTCCTCGGAGCGAGGATGTCGCCTCTCGAGAGCCTCGACCACCTCCTGCGTCGTCGCCATCCCGCAATCTGCGGCGATCAGGATGTCCTCGAGGCCCTCCCACGCGTCGAGATCATCAGGGTTGTAGCGCCAGCCGACGAGCCCGCGGGCGATTGACTCCCGACTCTTGCGGAGCCCCGCCCGCAGCCTGTTGAAACGGCGGCGCCGGCCTTCGTCGCCCTCGTCCTCGACCGGTACCTCGCCTCCGAGGAGCTCGGCCCAGGTGCGGGTCACGCTGTCGCGACCTCCGCCGGCGCGCGCATGCGCCTGGACACGACCTGAGACACGCCGTCCTTGCCCATCGTGACCCCGTACAGGACGTCGGCAGCATCCATCGTGTGTTTCTGGTGCGTCACCACGATAAACTGAGCGCGGTCTGCGAAGCGGCGCAGGAGCTCGACGAAGCGTCCGATGTTCGTGTCGTCGAGTGCGGCCTCGACCTCATCGAGCAGGTAGAAGGGGGACGGCCTGGCCAGGAACAGCGCAAAGAGGAACGAGAGCGCCCCGAGCGCCTTCTCGCCGCCGGACAGCAGCGACAGGCGCGTGATGCGCTTCCCCGCCAGACGCAGCTCGACCTCGATGCCTGGCTCGTCCTCGCCCTCCTCCTCGGAGAGCCGAAGGCGCCCCCCGCCACCCGGGAACAGGGCGGCCGAGACCTCCACGAAGTGCTGCCCGACAGCGGTAAACGTCTCCGCGAAGCGCCGCTCGACGGTCTCGGTTAGCTCGTCGCACAGGGCGATCAGATCATGGACGGCGCGCTCGAGATCCTCGCGCTGCTCGGTGAGCTCAGACAGCCGCTCCTGCTCGCGCGCGTACTCCTCGGCTGCGAGGGGATTGACCTGCCCCAGCTCCTCGAGACGCCGTTCACTGCGCTCGAGCTTCACGCGCAGGGCGTGCTCTTCCTCCTCCGAGAGCGCCTCGCCGACGGCGCCCTCGGGCAGCCGAGCCAACAGCTCACGCCGCTCGACTCCGAGCTGAGCTGCCTCGACACTGATGGCCGAGACGTGCTCCTGCGCCTCGGCAGCGGTCCGACGTAGCTCGGCCTCGCGCGCACCCAGCTGCCGCAACTCGGCGCCCAGCTCGCCGGTGCGCGTCCCTCCCGCCTCCACGTGGGCACGGAGCGGCACCTCGAACTGCTTGGCCCGGCTGAGCGCCTCGGCGAGCCCCGACCGCAGCCGTGCAGCCTGCTCGGCGAGCGCCGCAAGCAGGGCGACGCGATCGGGGTCGACAGGCTGCGGAACCTGAGCTGCCGCCTGCTGGGCCCGCGCTCGCCGCTCGCGCGCTGCCCGCTCCTCCTCAAAGCAGCGCGATGCCGTCTCGCGGGCCTCGAAGGCCTCCTCCCTCAGGCTCGCCGTTGCGACCTCCAGCTCGCGACGGCGAGCCTCCTGCGACATGAGGACGCTGCGCGCCGTCTCACCCTCAAACCAGAGCTCGCCTCGGTCGGCGTCGTGACAGTGCCCTTCGACCGTGACCGCCACGCCAGCACCGACGTTCGAAAGCTGGGCAAGCGGCACGACCCACACGCCGGCGAGAAGGGCTCGCACGTGCTCGCCTCCCTCGGCAGGACAGACGTGATCGATGAGACGCTCGGCGCCGGCGACAGGTGGCGCCTCTGAGCCAGGGCGCACGGAAGCGGTCTCGAGCAGCACACCCAGTGGGCCGAGCCCGTCGCGCCGCGCCCGCTCAAGGAGCTCCGCGCCCTCAGAGGCCCGCTCGACGAGCACCGCCGAGCCCCGCCAGCCGAGCGCGGCGGCGGCGGCGCGCTCGTACCCCGAGTCCACCTGGAGCACTGCGACCGCGATCTGCCGACCCTCATCGGCCAGCGCCCGCGCCGCAGGAGCCAAGCCCTCGCGCTCGGCGAGGCTCCCATCCAGGGAGCGGAGCCGCTCCTCGCCGATGCGCAAGGCAGCCTCGAGCGCCTCGCGCCGCTCCAGCGCCTCCCGGGCGGCCTGCGCCGCGGATTCGAGTGCCTGCTCCGCCTGCCCGAGCGCCTGGAGCGGTCTGGTATCGGACGGTAGCCCAGCCCGCTGCGCGAGGCGCTGCGCGTCCTCAGCGAGCGAACGCGCTGCCTCGTCGGCCAGCTCGTGTCGCAGACTGAGCCGCTCAAGGGCGCTGCGCAGCCGATAGAGCGCGGCCGTTGCCTGCTCGTGACGGCCGACCGCCTGCTCGAGCTCGTGCTCCACACGCCGCCGCTCTTCGAGCAGCGTCTCGAGGCTGGCATCGGCGGTGCCCTTCGCGGCGCCCGCCGCTGCCCGGCGCTCTTCCACGGCGCCGATGCGCTTGTCGAGGCGCGCCAACGCTGAGCGGTCGACGTGCTCGCGCAGTTGCTCGATGGTGTCTCGGAGCTTCTCGGCTCGCTCGGCGGCGGTCGCCTGCAGGCGCAGCGGGCGGAGCCGTTTCTTGACCTCCACCTCGAGATCACGAGCGCGCTCGACATCTCCCTGCACCCGCGCGAGCTTGAGCCCGGCTCGATGGCGGCGCTGCTTGAACGTGCCGAGCCCGGCGGCCTCCTCCACGAGAGCCCGCCGGTCGGCGGGCTTCGATGCAAGCACAGCCTCAACCTGGCCCTGCGAAATGATCGCGTGCATCTCGCTGCCGAGCCCAGCCTCCGCGAGCACCTCGAGCACGTCGAGACGGCGAACGGTCGAGCGGTTGATCAGGTACTGGCCCTCACCGTCGCGATGAAGCCGGCGTGCGACCGAGAGCTCGCTGAACGGCAGCGGCCCTGCTCCGTCCGCGTTATCGAAGACGAGCTCGACCTCGCACGAGCGCGCGGGCGGCGTGCTCGATCCCCCCGTGAAGAGAACGTCATCGGGCTTCTCGGCACGCAGCCGGCTCGGGGAGAGGCTGCCAGCCGCCCAGACGATCGCGTCGGCGACGTTGGACTTCCCCGACCCGTTGGGGCCGACAACGATGGAAACGCCCGGCTCGAACTGGAGCTCGACCGGCTCAGGGAACGACTTGAAGCCGCGCAGGCGAAGAGAGCGAAGGTGCACCTCCCGGTAAGTCTGACAATCACCTCGGCCACTATGCGGCAGCAGTGACGGTCCCGCGCCTACGCGCAGCAGCCCGACGCCGCACGACCCCTCGTGCGCACGAGCGGGACGTGCTTGCAGCAGCCCCGGCGCTCGCTGCCACGAGCTGAGCGACCGATCAGCGATCGAGCCGGGCCAGCGCCTCTCGGGCTGCCACCTGCTCGGCAGCCTTCTTCGAGGCGCCCTGGCCGACGCCGTACTCCTCGCCGTCGACGAGCGCCGCGCAGGTAAAGCGCCGATCATGCGACGGACCCTCGGCCGCCACGACCGTGTACTGCACGTCCTGTGAAAGCCGGGCGAGCTCCTCTTGGAGCTCCGTCTTGTAGTCGACGTGCTCGTTCAACGCATAGTTGATCTGCGGGCCGAACGCCTCGACGACAGCCGATCTCGTGGCCTCGAAGCCGTGCACGAGGTAGAGGGCGCCAAGCGCCGCCTCGACGACAGCCGCCAGGACGTTGCGGTTCTCGGACAGGCGCGCAATCTCCTCGGACGGGATCGACCCAGCCCTCGAGGCGAGGTGGTGTCCGAGCCCAAGCTGGTCACCGACCTCGGCACAGCTGTGCCGACTCACGACGTGGGCTCGGACCTTCGCGAGGCGCCCCTCATCCTCATCCGGGAAGCGCTCGAAGATCTCCTGGGCGATCGCAAGGCCGAGCACGCTGTCGCCCAGGAACTCAAGCCGCTCGTACGAGCGACGCCGATCCTCGGCCCACGAGGCGTGCGTGAAAACGCGCTCCCGCAGCTCGTCGGGCAGCGCTTCGATGAGCCGGACGAGCGCAGCGCCGGCCGTCGCGGTCTCCGAGCTACTGGTTCTGCTGGATGTAGTCGACAGCCTGCCCGACGGTCTGGATGCCCTGAGCGTCTTCGTCGGAGATCTTCACTGCGAACTGATCCTCGAGCTCCATGATCAGCTCAACGAGGTCGAGCGAGTCGGCGTCGAGATCCTCCTGGAAGGAAGCGTCATCCGAGACATCGGCGCCATCAACGCCGAGCTGCTCGACGAGCACCTCTTTTACTCGATCGAAGATTTCCTCGCGCGAACTTGCCATTGTCGCCTTTCGTGCTGCTTAAGGTCTCTGTGTCACGTGCGCTCTCGCCACCGGGCCGCCGGATGCTACCACGCGAGCGCCGGGCATGGAAGGCCTCCTCACCCGATGGCTGCTCCGCTCGTTGGAGGGATTGGCCGGATCGTTCTCACTGGGAGGGCGGGCCGCTGCCGTAGTGGCAGTTTGATGGCCAGCAAGCGCTACGTCGGCGCTGTGGCGGGCGGGGTCGAGCCGCCCGACAGCCGCATCGCAACCTCAGGACGCCCGCAGCATCCGGCCGGTGTCCATCGCCGGCCCTCGAGCCGCCCGGCGGCCCGGGCGCGACCTCAAGACGAGTGGGCATCGGGTGACCAGGCCGCCCCACCAACACGACGGTCAGGCCGATCCAGCGTCACGAGGGCGAGCCAGAGCTGCTGGGCCAAGCGAGGCACAGCAGGCTGGCGGCTGCGACGCCCCCGCCCCGGACGCTGTGAGGCGCTCCGCCGCTCGAGCCGCTGCGATGCGCCCCTGCCCGGGACGCTGGCGCAACCAGCGTGGGGAGCCACCGGGTCGGCTGGCCGAGTCGGACGAGGAGGCCGCTGGCCCAGCCGGCGTGGGGCCGCCGGGCCTCCCCCTCCCCCCCGGGGCTCCCTCAAGGGCAACCCGCCCCCCACCCACCACCCGGGTGGGGGTAGCTCAGAAAGACGCACGGCTTTCGCAAGCTCTGCCACAGAAACATCACGACACTGCGCCGACTTTGGTGGGCGGTCGGGCTCGGCCTTGCCGCCCGGCCGGGATGGGCGGCCACGCCCGACGGCGGGTCAACCCTCGCGGTTGCCCATCGCTGGCTCCGCCTCACCCTGCGGCCCTGCCGAGCCCTCTCGGGCCGGCGACCCCGGGCCTCAACCTCCGAGGCGACCTTGCCCGAACGGCGCGCCAGGGGTCTAGGCCGAACTGACGGAAGGAGCGACCGTCGCCGGCAGACGGTCTGAGACCCGCTCGGACACGCCGGCCTGCACGCCGCGGACACCGAGGCTGATGGCGTTCGCAAACGCCCGGTCGGTCGAGTTGCCGTGCGCGATCACGACGAGGCCGTTGAGACCGAGCAGGTACGCCCCTCCGTGAACCTCGGGGTCGAATCGCGTTCTCAGCCGGCGCGCGGCCGGGCGGATTAGCAGGCCACCGAGCCTGCCACGCCGCGTCGAGACGATCTCGTCACGGATCAGCTCGAGCGTCGTGCGGATCGTCCCCTCGAGCATCTTCAGGGCCATGTTGCCGACGAAGCCGTCGGTCACAACGACGTCGGCGGCTCGCTCCAGGATGAGCCGGCTCTCCACGTTCCCCACGAAGTTCAGCGCGTCCTCGACAGCCAGGAGCGCATGGGCTTCCTGCGTCAGCCTGTTGCCTTTCTCGGGTTCCTCGCCGATGGAGAGGAGCCCAACCGTGGGCTCCACGAGCCCGACGACCTCCTCCGCGAAGATCGCTCCCATATGCGCGAACTGCACAAGTTGCTCAGGACGAGCATCGGCATTCGCTCCGGCATCGATCAGGACCGACGGACCTTGGCGGCCCGGAATGGGAACCGCGATGGCGGGCCGAAGCACACCGGGAAGGCGCCCGATCTCGAGAAGTGCCGCAACCAGCATGGCCCCGGTGTTCCCTGCCGAGACGGCGACGTCAGCCTCGCCTTCGCCGACCGCTCGACACGCGGCGAACAGCGAGCTCTCGCGCTTCTCACGAGCGACGTCCGCCGGCTTCTCCTCCATGCCGACAACCAACGGAGCGTGTCGGACGGCCAGGCCGCTGGAGGAAGCAGCCAGCAGATCGCTCGGGCCGAACAGCGTCGGCATGACGGCCGACGAGGCTACGGTGCGGGAGCCCTCGACGATCGCCTCAGGCGCACGATCTCCTCCCATCGCGTCGACGGCAACGCGGACTCGTGCCATCCCGACCTACGGCGGTGGAAGCTCGAGTGGCTGGACCTCGCGACCCCGGTAGGTTCCACAGCTGGGACACACGTGGTGCGGACGGGTCGGGCGGCCGCACCGCGCGCACTCGACGATCGCCTGTGCACGGATGCGGTGTGTCTGCGCCCGGCGCTTGTCGCGACGGGACTTGGAGGTCTTTCGCTTCGGAACTGCCACCGGCCAGCGAGTATACCTCGACTTTCTCGCGCCTCCAGAGGCGCAGACGCGGCTCCACGGAGCCGCTGGAGGCCCGGGTGCGCCGTCACCCTCAACCGGGATCGATTCACCTGGAGGGGTCGGGCTCGCGGCTGGCCCCCGGTGCATCGAGTTGCTCCTTGAGAGCCTCGAGCTGCTGCCAGCGAGGATCGGGGTCTGGAGGACCGCAGGTGCACGCCGAGACGTTGAGGTCTGCGCCGCAGCGGCCGCAGAGACCCGAGCACTCCTCCCGGCACAGGATCTGCTCGGGCAGGCTCAGCACGATCGCGTCACGGGCCCAGGCGCCGAGATCGAGGATGTCGTCGGCGAGGTACTCGGTGTGGAGCTCCTCGGAGGTGTCCGAGCCGGCCGCCTCGTACTCGGTGCCGTCGACGGTCAGCTGCGCGGCCGAGTCGGTCAGGCACCGGAAGCACGGGCCGCGCAAGGCAACGCCGAAGCGGAGGCGGAACACCGTGCCCGATGTGGCGCGGGTGATCGTCAGCGGCGCCTGCGGCCGTACCGGATCCGGCACGTAGCGCTGCCCGCCGAGCTCCACGGGCTCGAGCTGGAGCTCGACCACCTTGCCGAGCTGCTCGCCTGGACGGAGGCGAATCGAACGAAGGTCAAGTGTGGCCATGCAATCTCGTCTCGACCGTACCACCGCGGCCGCGCGAGGCCGCGAGCGCGGTCGCGCACTACTCGTCGTAGGTGGCCATCACGGACTCCTGGGAGCGCTCGTGGAGCCGCTCGCGTCCGCGTCTGACCGCGCCGAGGAACTTCTCGAGGTTTACCTCGAGCGTCGAGAGGATCGAATCGGCCCAGTCCTCCATCTCGAGGCGCGTCTCGCGCGCCTGACGGCGCGCCTCGTCGATGATCTCGTCGGCCTGGCGCTCGGCGAGCTTCACGATCTCCGTCTGCGACGCCTCTCGCATGGCCTGTTCACGTGCCTCGCCGAGGATGCGGTCGCCTTCGCGCCTCGCCTCGGCCAGCATCTCCTGGCGTTCCTTGACGATCCAGCGCGCCTGCTTGATCTCCTCGGGAATCGTGGCCCTCATCTGGTCGAGGATGTCGTAGATCTCCTCGCGGTCGATGCGCACCTGATCGGTGAGCGGAACAGCCTTGGCGCTGTGTACGACATCGTCGAGCTTGTCGATCAGTACGAGAACGTCCACGTCAGCTCCAGTGTAGTAACCAGGGGATACGCCTTCACTCCTCAGGGCTGACGGGGGCTCCGGGACGGGGCACCGGATAGAGCTGTACGAAGCGCTCTGCAACCGATGGCGGGACGAGGTCGACGAGCACATCGGCGCCGCCGCCGAACGATGCGATCTCCTTCACGCCGCTCGAGGAGAGGAAGCTGTACTGCGGGCTCGCCATCAGGTAGAGCGTCTCGATCTCAGGGGCGAGCTTACGGTTCAGGTGGTGCATCTGGAACTCCCACTCGAAATCTGAGATAGCCCGCAGCCCCTTGACCATGGTGCGCGCGCCAAAACGCCGTGCGAAGTCGACAACGAGCTCGGCAAAGACCTCGACACCGACGTTCGGTAGCTCGGCAACGGCCTCCGCGATGAAGGAGACGCGATCCTCGACGCTGAAGAGCGGCTGCTTGTGGCGAGGCTCCCGTATCACGGCCACGACCACCCGGTCGAAGATACGAGCCGAACGGCGGATGATGTCGAGATGGCCGTTCGTGACAGGGTCGTAACTGCCGGGGCAGATGGCCGTTAGCGGCTGACCGTTACTCATGGTCCACGGGAGCCTCGAAGACCGTCACCCGCGTCGATCCGTAACAGCGCGATGTCGACATGGGTAGCGAGAGCGCTGGCTCGAGATCTCGCGCTGTCTCCACGATGACGCGCCCTCCTGGAGCAAGAGCTCGGGGCAGCGCGTTGCCGAGGCGGTCTAGGATCGCCGGAAGCAGACGATACGGGGGATCGATCACGATCAGATCGTAACGCGCGCAGCGTCGCACATCGGCATCGAGGTACCGTAGAGCGTCCGATCGGACAACCTCCGCGCCGCCCATGCCGAGCTTCTCGAGGTTCTGCCTGACAGTGGCGCACGCGCGCGCATCGTGATCGACCAGCACCGCGCGGGCAGCACCGCGAGAGAGCGCCTCGAGGCCCATGGCACCGGACCCCGCGAAGAGGTCGAGCACGCGCATCCCATCGACCGGCCCGACGAGGTTGAAGATCGCCTCACGCACACGATCGGGGGTGGGGCGGGTATCCCGCCCCGAGGGTGCGCGGATCGCCGCTCCCTTATGCGATCCCGCGATGATCCTCATCACCGAACATCCGTGCGACCTCGTCGGCGAGCGGCCCGTCGCCGACGTCCAACGAGCGTGCGATCTCCAGCGCCTCCTCGAGCAGGTCTCCATCGGAGCGCAGCCGCGTGAACCGTAGGTCCGAGAGGCCCGTCTGGCGCGTCCCGAGCAGCTGTCCTTCCCCACGAAGCTCAAGGTCAACCTCGGCGAGGGCGAAGCCGTCATCCGAGTCGACGAGCGCCTGGAGACGCTCGCACGCAGCGTCCGTGAGCTCCTCCTTCGGGCGCGAGACGAGCAGGCAGAAAGACTGATCGGCACCCCGGCCCACCCGGCCACGAAGCTGGTGCAGCTGCGCGAGGCCAAAGCGATCGGCCTCCTGGACGATCATGATCGTCGCGTTCGGAACATCAACACCGACCTCGATCACGGTGGTGGCCACGAGCACCTGGAGCTCGCCCCGGCCGAACGCAGCCATCACCGCACGGCGCTGGCCTGTTGGCAGCTGACCGTGGAGGCACCCGACGGCGAAGTCGCGGAGCTCCTGCCCCCGAAGCCGCGCAGCCTCATCCTCGGCGGCCCGCGCCTCGATTGCCTCCGACGGCGAGACGAGCGGGCAGACGATGTACGCCTGCCGGCCGTCGCCGAGGTGCCTCGTCAGACGCTGGTAGGCCTCCGAGGAACGCTCGTGCGTGACCCATCTCGTGATGATGGGTCTGCGGCCGGCCGGCAGCGTGTCGATCTCGGTGACGCTCAGATCGCCCCACACCGTGAGCGCCAGGGTGCGCGGGATCGGGGTTGCCGTCATGCTCAGCCGGTGCGGCTCAAGGGGATGGCCGTCCCCGACCGGGGCGAGGGCACGCCGCTCTTCGACGCCGAAGCGATGCTGCTCGTCGATCACGGCGACACCCAATGAGCGGAACTCGACGCTCTCCTGGATCAGCGCGTGGGTGCCGACCGCGATCGCGGCCTCGCCGCTCGCGAGCGCCCGTCGCGCGGCGTGCTGCTTCTTCCTGGCCACGCCGCCCGCCAGCACGACGCATGCGACTCCGAGCTCCGCGCAGATCTGCTCAACCGTGAGAAAGTGCTGCTCGGCGAGCGTCTCCGTCGGGGCCATCAGCACGCCCTGGTATCCGCTCTCGACCGCCCGGAGAAGGGCGTAGAGCGCAACGACGGTCTTGCCCGAGCCAACGTCTCCCTGCAGCAGCCGCTCCATCGGCGTCTCGAGGGCAAGATCCTGGTCAATCTCCAGGATCGCGCGCTCCTGCGCATCGGTCAGCTCGAACGGCAACGCTCCGCGGTAGCGGCTCACCAGCTCGTCCGGTGGGGCGAGTGCGGGCGCTACCAGCGCGCCTGCAGAACCGTCGCGCGACCCGAGACCAAGCTGGAGAACGACGAGCTCCTCGAGCGCGAGCCTTTGGCGTGCGCGCTCGGCCTCCGCCATCGACCTGGGCGTGTGGAGAGCGGCGACGGCATCGGCCTTGAGCGGCAGCCGGAGCCGGGACCGCAGCTCAGCGGGCAGAGGATCACCGAGGTCGGCGATCCGACCGATAACCCGACGCACGAGCTCACGGACACGCTTGGAGGCGATTGCCTCGCTGGCCGGATAGACGGGGAGAATCGCCTCAAGGCCGCCATCCCCCCGGAGATCGTAGTTGCGTACCACGAAGTTCCCGCGCTCAACGGCACCTCTCAGAAGCACGCGCGCACCCGGCACGAGCCGCCCGGCGAGCCACTCCTGGTTGAACCACCACGCCATGACAGAGCCCGACTCATCCCGGACGTGCCCTTCCACGATCGAGAGGTTCCGGCGGCGCGTTCGCCGAATCGATGCGCTCACCACCTCGGCCTCGATCGTCGCGTCCTGCCCCACGAGCAGGTCGCCGATGGCGACGCGAGGCGCGGGAAGCTCGTATCGGCGAGGCCGGTGGTAGAGCAGGTCGCGGATCGTGGAGATCCCGAGCCGGGCCAGACCAGCGGCGGTCCTGCCGCCGACCCGGCTCAGGGTCGCAACCCCTTCGTCGAGCGCCGCCGATCGCATCGCTCGGGGCGCGGGAAACGCCGGGCTGGGCTCGATGCCCGCGAACGGGCGCACGGAGCTCACTCAGGCCGTGCCGGCCGCCGGTTCACGGATCGTCCCGGCCACGGTGTGCAGGCCGCGGGGAGTGGTGAGACAGGGCGCGGCGAGCAGAGGCGCTCCGCCTGCCGCACAGGCCACGGACCGAGGATCTGCTGCGGAGCCGAGTCCCTCGCTGGCCGGCCGGCACAACCCGCTGTTCTCCGACGATGGCCGTGTCGATTCGGATTCGTTCCGTCATCGGCACAAGTATCGCCAAGGCGGCGGAGAGCCAGCTCGGGCGACCCGGCAACCCAGCGCGTCAGAACCGGGCCAGCCCACGGCGCCGCAAGGCCGACCTTGGGAGGCTCGCTGGCTCGATGTACACTTCGTTCTCGACATGGCGCGCGTCTGTACCATCTGCGGGAAGGGCCCCGGCTTCGGGAACAACCGGAGCCACTCGATGGTGGCCACGAAGCGACGCTTCAACCCGAACCTCCAGCGCGTGCGCGTCTGGATCGACGATGTCCCCAGACGCGTCTACGTCTGCACCCGCTGCCTGAAGTCCGGCAACGTCCAGAAGGCAATCTAGGCGCCCGTCCAAGGCGCGAGCAGAGCCGACAGGGTTGGCGGCCGGCGCGAGGGCGCGTGGCCGGCGTCTCCCCGCGCGCCCGCTACCGATTGACGCCCGCGCGCAACCGCGCGAGCGCGTCGGCCATCTCGAGAGCCGTCAGCGCTGCCTCGCGCCCCTTGCCGCCGTGCGCGCCGCTCGCACGCCGCTCGGCCTGCTCGCGCGTCTCACACGTGAGGACGCCGAACGCGACGGGGATACCCGTCTCGAGACTGGCGAGCTGGACACCGCTCGCAGCCTCGGCGGCCACCAAGTCGAAGTGGGGCGTCTCGCCACGGATCACGCACCCGAGCGCGAGAATGCAGCCGTAGCGCTTGGTCTTGGCCAGAGCCATGGCGGCGAGCGGCAGCTCGAAGGCTCCCGGGACCGGCATCACGTCGATTGCGCCGCGGGTCACGCCCGCGTTCTCGAGCGTCTCGATGGCCGAGCCCAGAAGGACAGTCGTGATGTCGCCGTTGAAGCGGCTCACCGTGATGCCGACAGCGCGCCGCGCGCCGCTCGGCGAGCCCGAGAACGTTCGAACATCGCTCGGGATGAGCAGCTCGCCGGGCGCGTGCTCAGGCTCAGGGATGCCGGTGCCACCCGGCCCGCGACCCGCCCCAATGCCGGCGACGGTGCCGGCTTCGTGCCCTCGCTCGTCGCTCATCCCTGCGAGCGGCGCAGCGGCGAGCGCGGACTTGGGAGCGAAGTACGCTGGCCCTGGTGATGGAGGCGATGGCCGAGCTTGTCCCGCTTGACCTCGAGGTAGCGGCGGTTCTCGAGGTTCGGCGACACGACGATGGGCACCTGCTCGATAACCGTGAGGCCAAAGCCCTCGATCCCTGAGATCTTGCGCGGGTTGTTCGTGAGGATCCTGATCGTCGAGAGGCCAAGCTCCGACAGGATCTGCGAGCCGATGCCGTATTCCCTCATATCGGCTGCAAAGCCAAGCTCGAGGTTCGCCTCGACCGTATCGAGACCGTTCTCCTGGAGCTCGTATGCCCGCAGCTTGTTGAGGAGGCCGATGCCCCGGCCCTCTTGGGAGAGGTACAGGAGCACCCCATGCTCCTCGTCCGCGATCCGCTCGAGAGCGAGCTCCAGCTGCTCGCCGCAGTCGCAGCGCAGCGAGTGGAACACGTCCCCGGTCAGACACTCCGAGTGCACGCGCACGAGGACGTTCTCCTTGCCTGCGACACTGCCGCGGATGAGCGCCACGTGGTCCTTGTCCGTCAGGACCTCCTTGAACGCAACCGCCGTGAACTCTCCGAACCTCGTCGGCAGACGCACGGAGATCATGCGCTCCACGAGCTTCTCGGTGCGCCGCCGGTACTCGATCAGGTCGGCGATCGTGATCATCTTCAGGCCGTGCTCGAGGCAGTACGGGATCAGGTCAGGGACCCGCGCCATCGTCCCGTCCTCGTTCAGGATCTCGCAAATCACCCCCGCCTGATTCAGCCCGGCGAGCCGAGCGAGATCGATGGCGGCCTCGGTTTGCCCGGCGCGCTGCAGCACGCCGCCCGGCCGCGCCCTGAGCGGGAAGACGTGCCCGGGCTGAACGATGTCGAGCGGCCCTCGGGTCGGGTCGATCGCAACCTGGATGGTGTGAGCGCGGTCGTGGGCCGAGATACCGGTCGTCACGCCGTCGCGAGCCTCGATCGAGACGGTGAAGGCGGTCTGATTCGGCGTCTCGTTCCTGCTCGTCATCTGGCGCAGGCCAAGCTCCTCGCAGCGCTCATCGGTGATGCACAGGCAGATGAGCCCACGCCCGTGCGTCGCCATAAAGTTGACCGCCTCCGGCGTCGCGAACTGCGCGGCGATCGTCAGGTCTCCCTCGTTCTCTCGGTCCGGCGCATCCACGACGACGACGAGCCGGCCGTTGCGGATGTCCTCGATCGCCTCCTCGATCGTTGCGAACGGCGCCGGCTTGGTAGCTTGGGCGGCCTTCTGCGTGTCCACGTTCTCTGATCGTATCGCGCTGTCGGTCATTCCACGACCTACGTCAGCCACTGTCAGACCGATTGAGGAGCCGCTCGACGTACTTGGCAAGCACATCGACCTCGAGGTTGACGCGCTGCCCGACCGCGACCCGCCCGAGCGTCGTCGCCGCCAGCGTGTGCGGAATCAGCGCGATCTCGACGCTCGTGGCGCTCACCGACGCAACCGTCAGGCTCACCCCATCGACGGTGATCGACCCCTTCTCGACGCAGTAACGAACGAGCTCAGGTGCCGCGTCGATCCGGATGCGGCTCCCCTCCCCGTCTGGCTCGACGCTGCGCACGACGCCCGTGCCATCGACGTGCCCCTGGATCAGGTGCCCGCCCAGCGGCTCGCCGGCGCGCAGTGCCGGCTCGACGTTCACCGGCGTGCCGGGCGCGAGCTGGCCAAGCGGCGTGCGGCTCAGGGTCTCCGGCACCGCATCGAAGTGCAAGAGCGATCCCTCCACCCCGGTCACCGTCAGACAGCAGCCGTTCAGCGCGACGCTGTCACCGACCCCGACGCTCGGGGCCACCGCCGCCGCCCGGAGTGTGATGTGCACGCCGTCGGCGTCGCCCGTCAGCGACTCGACCGTTCCGAGCTCCTGCACGATTCCCGTGAACACGGCGCGAGGATAACGGCCGGGGTGCCGGTGAAGGGTCGGGAGAGGCCGGCGCCGGAGCCCGCCTTACGGCTCCTGCAGGTAGCCGATCACCATCAGGTCGTCGCCGACCGGCTCCCACGAGACGTGACTGACAGCGAGGGCTTCCTCCATGCTCGCGGCGCCCGGGCCGGCGAAGATCGGCGGGCTGTCGGCCCCGCCGATCAGCTTCGGTGCCACGAACAGCAGCAGCCTATCGATCAGGCCTGCGCGCAGGAACGATCCGGCGAGCGTCGGCCCTCCCTCGAGGAGCAGCGTCTGCACCCCCTCTTCGGCGAGTCGCGCCAGCTCATCGCGAAGGGCGCCGGTGCACAGCTCGAGCTCTGAGTCAGCGGGGAGCGGTCCGCGGCCGAACGCGAGCCGCCGCGGCTGGCGCGGGGCCGCGACGCCGCGCGCGGTCAAGAGCGGACGATCGGCCCGCACAGTGCCCATACCGACCGCGACCGCGTGCGCGCGGGCCCGCTCCGCGTGCACACGCCGCCGGCTCTCAGACCCAGAGATCCAGCGCGACTCGCCGCTCGACGCCGCAAGACGCCCGTCGAGGGTCACCGCTGCCTTGTACGTGACGAAGGGACGGCCGGCGCTCACCCACCGACGAAACCCCTGGTTCTGCACGCGGGCGCGCCACGCAAGCTCGCCCGAGCCGACCTCGACCCTGATGCCCGCTTGGCGAAGGGCGGCAAAGCCCACGCCGTCGGTCTTCGGGTTGGGATCGGTCACACAGGCAACCACGCGCGTGACCCCCGCGCTAATGAGGGCATCCGCGCACGGCGGCGTGGTGCCATAGTGGGCGCACGGCTCGAGCGTCACGTAGGCGGTTGCTCCCGCAGCGGCCTCCCCGGCAGCGCGAAGCGCGACCCTCTCGGCGTGATCGCCGCCCGGACGCTCGTGCCACCCCTCACCGACGATCCGGCCGTCGGGAGTTGTGATGATGCAGCCGACGAGCGGGTTGGGCGCCACCGTGAAGCGACCGCGCTCGGCGAGCGCAAGCGCTCGCCCGAGGCACCCTTCATCCTCAGCTGACAGCTTGGACGAGCTCACGGTAGGCCGCAGCAGCGTTGTCTTGGCAGAACACGGCGCTGCCGGCGACGAGCAGGTTCGCACCGGCCGCCCGCGCCTGCGGTGCCGTGTCGGCGTTGATCCCGCCATCGACCTGCACGGAGACCGCCTCCGGTAGCAGCGAGCGCAGCTGAGCGATGCGCGGCAGCGCCTCGGTCATGAACGCCTGGCCCGAGTACCCCGGATCGATGCTCATGCACAGCGCGAAGTCGACGTCCCGAGCTGCCTCGGCGACGGCGTCGAGATCCGTGCCGGGATTGAGCGCGATCCCGACACCGAGCCCGAGCAAGCGCGCCTCGTCAACGACCGACGCGATGTCGTCGACGACCTCGACGTGGAACGTGACGCTGTCGGCTCCCGACTCGGCGAGCTCCCGGAAGTGCCGAGCGGGATTCTCGACCATGAGGTGACAGTCGAGGACGCCGCCCACCTCGTGCACCATCACCTCGATCGAGCGCAGCACGACCGGCCCAATCGTCACCGGCGGCACGAAGTGTCCGTCACCGATATCGAAGTGCAGGATGCGCGCCCCAGCGCTCAGCACCTCGTCTAGCTGCTCTCCGAGCCGCGCGAAGTCAGCCGCATAGATCGAGGGCTCGATCTCGGTCCCGCGGGTCCAGTCGCTCCACGACATGCCGGGATCTTAGGGAGCGAGACACGGTGGCCAGCGCAGGTCTGCGCGAGGAGGCTGGACGCCAGAACTCCCGGGCCCGAGCAGGGAACATCGACGAGCGCGCGATCGGCTGGGGAGGCGCCAGCCTCGAAGGTGCGGACCACGACGCAGCGCCCCACCCGGCGCGCGGCCGACGCTAACGACGCCCCCGCACGTACTCGGAAGCGCTCATCCGCCTACCCCCCTCCGGCTGGACGACGAGCAGCTCGACCCCGCCCGCCCCGAGAACCGCACCCGGTCGGGCGACCCGGGCCTCCCAGATCAGGATCGGCCGACCGTCGAGCTCGGCGCGAGCGCCGATGTGCGGCGCGAGAGCGCGCACCTGGTTGACGATCGACTCGGCGGGACGCTCGAAGTCGACGAGCCGATCCTGCGCGGTAATCTTCTCCGCGTAGGTGACTCCGGCCGTGGGCTGCGGAACGAAACGCGGCTCCGGGAGCACGCCGCTCACCAGCTCGACCGCCAGCGGCACCGCCCGCTCGTAGACCGAGGCGGCGTTGTCGTCCGGGCCGATCGAGAACGACGCCTGAGCGGCGATCTGGCCGGCATCGAGCTCAGCCGTCGTTCGGTGAACGGTAACGCCGGTCTGCGTATCGCCCGTCATGATCGCCCGCTCGACCGGTGCGGCGCCACGCCAGCGAGGGAGCAGCGACGGGTGGACGTTAAGCCAGAGCTGCCGCTCGAGGAGCTTCGAGGGGATGATCACGCCGTAGGCGGCGACGATGACGACGTCGGCGCCCTCGGGATTCTCTGTGAGCCGATCCGGCTGCATGACCGGGATGCCCAGCCGCTCGGCGCGCTCCTTCGCCGGCGTCGGCTGAAGACGCCGCCCCCGGCCTCGACGGGAGTTGGGCCGCGTCAGCACGAGCGCAATCTCGTGGTCGGCGGCGAGCCCCTCGAGGACGGCCGCCCCGAAGGGCGCGGTCGCAGCGACGATCAGGCGCACACGGTGGCCCGCTGAGGCCGAGCACGAGCTGCCAACAGCGGTGGCGGCGCTCCCGCCGGCGGGGGCCGACAGGGGCTTACCGCGCGCGGCCAAGCTGCGGGGCCGGACGCAGCTCTCCGAGGGCCCGCTTGCGTTCCTCGGCGCTCGTCCGGTCGATGATCAGCACGCCATCCAGGTGGTCGATCTCGTGCTGGAGAACGCGCGCCTCGAGGCCATCTGCCTCAATTCGCACCGCAGCTCCGTCCGCGCCGCAGCCCTCGACGGTAACGGTGGAGGACCGTTCGACATCGACGGTGACGGTCGCCCTGGCAAGCGACAGGCAGCCCTCCTCGCCTGTCTCGACCTCGGGCGAGCCCGAGACGATCGATGGGTTCACGAGCGCCACAGCGTCGGATTCGGGGTCTGCCTGGTAGACGAGGATCCGCTGGAGAACCCCAACCTGAGGGGCAGCAAGACCCACGCCGCAGGCGTCGTTCATCAGCCGGATCATGCGCCCGACCAGCCGCTCGAGCGGCTCGCCGAACTCCTCGACCTCCCGAGCCCGCATGCGCAGGGCGCTGTCCGGGTACTGCCGCACCTGAGCGAGCGCGAAATCGCGGCGCGCCTCCAGCTCGGGATCGGCGGGCTCGGCCGCCGCCTCGTCCTCGGCCTCTACCTGCTCCGTCTCGGTCACGGCAGCAGTGTACGTCCTGGCGCGCAGGGCACCGCCGACCGCTCAGCTCACGGTCTGGGGATCGATGTCAACCGAGGCCGTCAGGCCGTCGCGCCGCAGCGCCGGCGAGGCGGCTGCGAGGAGCCGCCGCACGGCGGTGGCCACCCGCCGCACATCCTGCGTCTTCAGGAGGATGTGGGCACGGTGGCGGTTGCGCAGGCGGATGAGCGCAGCGGGGCCGAGCGCCGCCTCGACGCCCCCGGCGTCGAGGAGGGCGGCACGCAGCTCGCTGAGTGCTGAGAGCGGCGGACCGGCGACGGGGCCGCTCACCTGGAGACGCACGAGCCGAGCGAAGGGCGGGTATGACAGCTCCCGGCGCCGCGCGAGCTCGCTCCGCACGAACTCGCCGACCGCGTGCCTCGCGGCGAGCCGCACCGGCCGTGCGTCGGGGTCGAACGTCTGCACGATCACCTCGCCCTCCCGCTCCCGCCCGCTGCGGCCAGCGAGCTGCGTCACGAGCTGGAACGTCCTCTCCTCGGCCCGAAAATCCGGCGCCCACAGCTCGGTGCCCGCGTCGATGACAGCGGAGAGCGCGACGCCTTCAAAGTGGTGGCCCTTGGCGACCATTTGGGTCCCCACCAGCACGGCCCGCTCGGCGTGAGCGAACCCCGCCAACACCTCCCCACGCCGCCCGGGCTGAGCTGCCGCATCCGCGTCCAGGCGGAGAATCGGCAACTCGGGCAACGCCGCCGCGAGCTCACGCTCGACGTGCTGCGCACCGGCTCCCAGGCGCGCGAGCTCGGCTGAGTTGCAGACCGGGCAGGTTGCCGCGAGCGGCTCCTCGTATCCGCAGTGGTGGCAGTGGAGCCTCCCGTCGGTGTGCAGGACGAGCGTCACATCGCAGGAGCGGCAGCGCGAGGTCGCCCCGCACGAGCGGCAGTGGATCGCGGGTGCCACCCCACGGCGATTCACGAGCAGCACAGCCTTCCCGCCGGCATCGGCGATCTGGCCGAGCCGCGCGAGGAGCGGGCTCGACAGGGGATAGCCGGCCTCACGCCGCAGGTCGACGAGACGGACCCGGGGCAGCGGGGCCCCCACGCGCGTCCCCAGCCGCACGTGCTCGAGCGCGTGCCAGCTCTCGGGCCGGGGGGTCGCGCTCCCGAAGACGGCGACCGCTCCTTCTAGCGCCGCGCGCTTCGCCGCGACCGTCCGGGCGTCGTACCGCGGATCGGCCTCGTGCTTGAAGGAGGCGTCGTGCTCCTCGTCCACGCAGATGAGGCCGAGCCTCGGCACGGGCGCGAAGACCGCAGAGCGCGCGCCCACGACGATCGGCGCGGCGCCGGAGGAGATACGCCGACGCTCGTCCCGCCGAGCGGCGTCGCCAAGCCCCGAGTGGAGCACGGCGACGCGATCGCCGAAGCGGGCCCGAAACCGCGCGGCCGCCTGAGGCGTCAGCCCGATCTCGGGAACGAGCACGATGGCGCCGTGGCCTCGGCTGATCGCGGTGCTGCACGCCCTCAGGTACACCTCGGTCTTGCCGCTGCCCGTGACGCCCGAGAGCAGCACGGAGGCGCCGCTGCCGAAGGCGGCCTCGATGCGGGCGACCGCGGCGGCCTGCTCCTCGGTGAGCCCCGCCGGCGGCTCCTCGCCCACGAGTCCCGCGGCGGCCTCCACGGCGGCGGATCCCACCCTGACCCCGCTGGCGCGTGGGCGGCGCTCGGACGGGGCAACCAGCCCGAGCGCCCGCGCCGGCGTCGACCCATAGTAGTCGGCCAGCCAGAGGGCCAGATCGACCAGTCCGGGCGGAACCGACCCGAGCACCTCGCCGATGGGCGCCGGATCGATGCCGGCAGGCGCCTCGTCGAGCACCTCGGCGACGACGCCGCGCCGTTGCGTTCTCCCGAACGGCACGCTCACGACCGTCCCCCTCTCGAGCCCATCCCCGAGATACGTGAACGGGCGATCGAGCTCGCGGGTGAGGACGAGCGGGTAGACCGAGGCGAATCGAGGCATCTCACGGAGCCTAGACACAGGGGCGGAACGCTCCCCCCCGTGCGCAGCGCAGATCGTTGTCCGATAAGAAAACGACCCGGCTCACCGAAGCGACCACGTCCACAGCCGACGACAGCCTGCGCCCGTCCGTCGGCTCTCCCAATACAATGGGTCTGATGGCGCAGGGACACTCGGTCGACGACTACCTCGAGGTCATCTACTTCCTCGCGTTTCCCGTCGGCGAATACGCGCCGGCGCTCAAAGGTAGGCACGCGGTTGCGGCCCGGGTCGCGGAGATGCTCGGCGTGTCGCGGGCGTCGGCTGGCGAGATGATCAAGCGCCTCGAGGCCGACGGCCTGCTCACCAGGGGCCCGCGCAAGGAGCTGGTGCTCACCCCGGCCGGCCGTGAGGCCTCCGAGCGCGTCATCCGCCGCCACCGTCTGATCGAGCGTCTGCTAACGGACTTCATGGGATACGGCCCCGCGGAGTGTCACGAGCACGCCGACCTGCTCGGCGACACGTTCACGGACGACATGATCGACCGGATCGAAGAGCGGCTCGGCAGACCCGAGCGCTGCCCGCACGGCTGGCCCATCGACCCGACGTTCGAGCACGAGGAGAACAGCGAGCTCGTGTCGCTCGCAGAGCTCGGCCCGGGCGAGCATGCCACCATCGTGCGCCTCGCCGAGCATGACGGCTCGCTCCTGCACTGGTTCTACGATCACGGTCTCGACCCCGGGACCGCCATCGAGGTCGAGGCGGCCGAGCCCGAGGTCGGCCAGCTCCTCGTGCTGGTCGATGGAGCCGGGCAAACGATCACTGACAAGGCCGCAGCCGGCCTCTTCGTGCGGCCGCAGGGCTAGCTCAGCGCAAAGCTCGCTCGGGCCTCGCTCGACGCCGCGGCTCGCTCAGGAGCTGAGCGCCGTCTCGGCAACGCCGGCGGCGGCCCGCAACGCCTCGGCCCGGTCGGTGCGCTCCCAGGCAAACTCGGGCTCTTCACGGCCAAAGTGGCCATAGGCAGCGGTCTTCTGGAAGATGGGCCGCCTGAGCTCGAGGTCCCGCAGAATCGCCGCCGGGCGAAGATCGAAGTGCTCGCGGATCAGCTCCTCGATGCGCCGTACCGGCACGCGCTCGGTGCCGAAGCAGGCAGCGCTGATCGACACCGGCTTGGCGACGCCGATCGCGTAGGCGACCTGGACCTCGCAGCGATCTGCCAAGGCGGCCGCGACGACGTTCTTCGCGACGTACCGGGCCGCGTAGGCCGCCGAGCGATCGACCTTCGTGGGGTCTTTCCCCGAGAAGGCTCCCCCACCGTGGCGCGCCGCGCCCCCGTACGTGTCCACGATGATCTTCCGGCCGGTCAGCCCCGCGTCGCCGAGCGGCCCGCCGACGACGAACTTGCCCGTGGGGTTGACGAGCACGAAGTCGCCGGAGCCGAGGCGCGTCGCGTCGACCATGCCCGCCGGGAGAACGGGCAGGACGACCTGCTCGATCAGGTCCGGCTTGATCGTCGTCTGCGAGTCGACATCATCGGCGTGCTGGGTCGAGATGAGGACGCGCTCGATCTCGACCGGCCGCTGCAGGCCGTGCTCGTCGACCTCGTAGCGGACCGTCACCTGAGACTTGCCGTCGGGGCGCAGGTAGGGGAGCTCGCCGCTCTTGCGCACCTCCGCGAGCCGCCTGCAGAGCTTGTGAGCGAGGATGATCGGCAGCGGCATGAGCTCGGCCGACTCCCGGCAGGCGTACCCGAACATCATTCCCTGGTCGCCCGCCCCCTGCGAGTCGAGCGGGTCGTCGCCGGCAGTCCCGTGGCGCACCTCGTACGCCTCGGCGACGCCCTGGGCGATGTCCGTCGACTGCTTGTCGATCGAGACGATGACCCCGCACGTATTGGCGTCGAAGCCGTACTGGGCGCTGTCGTAGCCGATCCCGCGCAGCGTCTCGCGGACGAGCGCGGGAATGTCGATCGCGCTGGCCGTCGTGATCTCGCCGGCGACGACCACGAGGCCCGTCGTGACCAGGGTCTCGCAGGCAACCCGGCCCATCGGGTCGTCGGTGAAGATCGCGTCGAGAACGCCGTCAGAGATCTGATCGGCAACCTTGTCGGGGTGCCCCTCGGTGACGGATTCCGAGGTGAAGAGGAACTCGTGCTCCGCCATGTGGCCATCTACGCTACTCGATTCGGATCAGCCCCGCGATCCGCTCGTAGCCGCCGTCGGTGCTGTAGAGCAGCAGGTCCTTAAGCGCTCCGACCTCGGTGATGTCCTCTTGGTCGAAGCTGTCTTGATCCCCTGCGAGCATCGCCACGAGATCCCACGCCTGGGTGAAGTCGACGAACATGAACCCGGTCGTCTCCTCCGGCATGGCCGCGGTGAAGGCCGCATCGGCAAGCGCCATGCCCTGCCCGAAGTCCGTGATGCCGTCGGAGGACGTCGTCAGCACGAGGCGGCTATCGACGGCCGCGAGGTGGATGACGAAGTCGCCGAGGGTCAATGTCCTGGCCGAGATCTCACCGAGCTCGAGCGTGTCCTGCTGGGCATCGGGGCTCATGCCGGTCGTCACGAGCGCCATCAGCTGGCTCAGCATCCCCACGGCCGCCTCAGGATCCTCCGGAGAGAGCACGACGGTGATCTCGGGGATCGGTGTCGCAGACCGGACGTAGATGGCAGACTCGCCCTCGAGCAGCGGCAGGACGTCATCGGCGAGCGTGATGCCGGGAAACGTCTCGAGCTGACCGTTCTGCGCCTCGCCATCGGGGCTCTGCTGGAGGATGGCCTCGAACATTGGCTCAACACCACTCCGCAGGTCGTGGAGCGAGACGAACGCGACGACCGAACCCGGGGCCGCTGCGCGGAATCTGCGCTCTGTAGGTGCCTCGCTGCGAGGCGACCGTCAGTCGGGCGACGCCCTCCAGCCTCACACCGCCGGCGGTGGCGACAACGGCGATCGCGGAGCTGTCGTACTCGGTGCCGCCGAGCACGTCGGCGAGTGGCGTCGTCTCGGCCGACATCCCCACCACGCCGGCCGCCCACGGCGCCCTGGCGAGATCGAGAGCCGAGCCAGCGACGTGCGTCCGCAACATCGCCTCGCCCGTGATCTGGCCGAACAGGTCAGCGAACGTCTCGTTTTCTGCGCGCGACGAAGCGCCAGCGCCGTTCACGACGCGGTCGATGTCCGCCTGGGTCACGGCGACGACGTACCAGCCGTTGACCAAACGCCAGGCCGCCTGATCATCGGGCATCAGCTCAAGCAGCTCGACGAGCTCGGCGCCGTCGTCGGGACGCAGGAGGGCGGCGGCGGACGGATCAGCCCCCTGCTCGAGCGGCGGGTCAAGCACCGCCAGATGCAGCTCGGAGCCAAGCGCCGGCTTGATGTCGGTCTCGAAGTCGAGCCCCTCGCTCGCGAGGCCATCGACGACGTCTTGCAGCAGATCCACGCCGCTTGGGAATCGTCCCAAGAGAGCCCTCGGCAGCGTGCCACTGGTCGGAGTCGATGTCGGTGTTGACGACCGTGTAGGCAACAACACCGTCCGGTACGAGCCAGGCGCCCTCCGGCACCGTGCCTCAGCTGCGCCTCCGCCCGCGCCGCTGCCGCCGCCGCACCCAGCCGCGATCGGCGAGACCACGGTAACCAGAATGGCGAGCGCGAGCGACGGGCCGCGCGTGAGCGCAGCTCGATCCTTCTCGTGCGGCGCGCAGGCGTGCATCGGCACCTCTGTTCGATCGTTCGGGCGGGCCGTCTACTCCGTCGTCGGCCTCCGCGCCATCAGGGTCGAGACTAGCTCGTGCGGCAGACCGCCGTCGACGACCCGGCAGACCGCCTCGGTGATAGGCAGCTCGATCTCGAGCCGCTGCGAGAGATCTCGGAGCACCGGCGCTGTGGTGATCCCCTCGACGACCATGCCGATCTCGCGCTCGGCCTCTGCGACCGATCGGCCTCGGGCAACGAGCTCGCCCGCCCGTCGGTTGCGGCTGTACCTGCTCCAGCTGGTGACGACGAGGTCTCCCATGCCGGCCAGCCCCGCGAACGTCTCGGGCCGGGCGCCGCAGGCCGCTGCAAGGCGCCCCATCTCCGCGAGCCCCCGGCTGATCAGCGCCGCCTTCGCGTTATCTCCAAGCCCGAGCCCGTCGACGGCGCCGGCGGCAAGAGCCATCACGTTCTTCACCGCGGCGCACAGCTCGACACCGACCACGTCGTCGTTGAGGTACACGCGGAAGCGAGATGAGTGCACGGCATCCTGGACGCGAGCGGCAAGCGGCTCGTCCTCGCTCGCCACGACGGCCGCCGCAGGCAGCCCCCGGGCAATCTCCTCGGCGTGGTTGGGACCGACCAAGACGGCGGTCGGGCGCGAGACGGTGAGCTCAGACAGCCGGCGGCCGCTCGAGGGATCGAGGCCCTTGGTCAGGATCAGCAGAGGTGCGCTGTCGGGCAGATTCTCTAGCGCGCCGCGAAACTCGTGGCTGGGCACGGCGATCCCGAGCAGCTCACAGTCGGTGAGCGCGTCCGCCTCGAGCGTGCGGGCCTCGACCCCAGCGAGCTCGAGCTCCGGCAGGTACCGCGGGTTGCGTCCGTTCTCTGCAATGGCCGCCGCCTGGAGGGGATCTCGGCAGGCCAGCGTCACCTCGTGCCCGCGCTCAGCGAGCAGCGAGGAGAACGCCGTGCCCCAGGTGCCGCCCCCGACGACTGTGACCTTCATCGCTGTGGCCTGCCCACGAAGTCGATGATGACGGGCACGCCGGCGAGCTGGAACCGGTCCCTGAGACGATTCTCGACCCAGTAGGCGTAGTCGCGCGTCAGCAGCCGAGTGTCGTTGACGAAGACCCGGAAACGAGGAGGCCGTGTCGAGACCTGCGTGCCGTAGAGCAGGTTCAGGCGGCGTCCCGCCCGCGACGGGCCTGGCCGCTCCGTGCGAAGCTCGGTGAGGAAGCGGTTGAGATCAGCGGTCTTAACTCGATCGGCGTACGTGTCGAACAGCTCCTCGACTCGGTCGAGCAGGCGTCCCAGCCCTCGGCGGGTCAGCGCAGAGACCGCCACGATCGCGGGCCTCTGACGCAGCCGCTTCTCAATCCGCTCTCTCACGTCATCGACCTCGACCGTTGTGATATCCCACTTCGCAAGGACCACCATGGTGGCGCATCCAGCCTTACGGGCGACGTCCGCAACCCTCAGGTCCTGATCGACGAGCCCTTCGCTCGAGTCGACGAGGACGAGGGCGACATCCGCGCGCTCCGCCGCCTGCCGAGCGCGCAGCTCCGAGAAGAACTCGACGTCCTGGCGGTGCCGGCGCTTTCGCCGCAGACCGGCGGTGTCGACGAGAACGAACGACGTCTCCCCGCGCTCGAGGACGGTATCGATCGCATCGCGCGTCGTGCCAGGCGTGTCCGCGACGATCACCCGCTCCGCTCCCACGAGGGCGTTGAGGAGGCTAGACTTGCCGACGTTCGGCCGCCCGAGGATCGCTACGCGAACCGCGTCAGGACTCGGCACGACCGGGCCCTGGCCGGGCAGTGACTCCACGATCCGGTCGAGCAGCTCCCCCGTGCCGAGGCCGTGGAGCGCCGAGAGCGAGATGGGATCGCCCAGTCCGAGCCGGTGGAACTCGAGCGCCTCGACCTCGCGAGCGGGATCGTCGATCTTGTTGGCCACGACGAGCACCGGTCGACCCGACACCCGCATGATCTCGGCGACATCCTCATCTCCGGCAGTCATGCCGGCCTTGCCATCGACCACGAGCAGGACGAGATCCGCCGTCTCCACGGCCCGGCGAGCCTGCTCGCGCACCGACCGCGTGAGCGGCGAGGCATCCGAGACGTCGACACCGCCCGTATCCACGAGCAGGAAACGCGTGCCGGCCCACTCACAGACGAGCTCCTTGCGATCGCGGGTGACACCGGGAGCAGCGTGGACGACGGCCTCGCGTGCCGCGACGAGCCTGTTGACGAGCGTCGACTTGCCGACGTTCGGGAACCCGACCACCGCGACGGTTCCCGCGAGCCGGTAACTCATCCAAGCCGCGACGGGACTCGCGCGCGCCGCGGAGGGACGGCGTCGGGGAACTGGCGCTCCCCCATGTCGCACAGGAACTCCCACAGTCGGGTGATCTCGGCCATGATCTCGGCGGAGGCTGCACGGTAGCCGCTCGAGGTGCGCGGGTACATCCCGAAACGCATCGGCTCGCCGAAGGCGATACCGACGCGCTGGAAGCTCCCGAACCGCCAGCCGAACGAGCCGTGCACGGCGGCTGGGATCACCGGGACGCCTTCGGTGAGCGCCACCATCGCGGCCCCTGGCTTCGGCTCCCCGGGCCGTCCTGCGCACTGACGCGTTCCCTCAATGAACATGCCGAGCATGTCGTTGTTGCGAACCGTCTCGCGCATGCGTCGAAGCGCATCACGATCGCTCTCGCCACGGCGGATGGCGAGCGTTCCGTGCCAGCGGATGAGCTGGCCGAGCCCGGGGGTGGCGTGCGCCTCGATCTTCGCCGCAAAGACGACACGCCTCGGACACGCGACACCGAAGCACGCCGGGTCAATGGCATGGAAGTGGTTCATGGCGAGCACCGCTCCCCCGTGCCGCGGCACCCGGTCGCGGCCGTAGGTGCGAAGCGGGGCGAACGTGTGGGTGATCGCCCCGATCAGCCCCTTGCCGACCGCCCAGTAGATCAGGGGTACGAACCGTCCCTCAGGATCGTGCCCGACCGTCGAGGCCCCGGCGGCGGTCATGCCCCAACCGGCGATTTAGCCTCGACCATGGCGATGATCCTCGCAGCCACCGCGTCGACGGGCAGGCGCGTCGTGTCTATGACGGCCGCATCATCGGCTGGACGCATCTGTGCGGCATCTCGCTCGTCCCGAGACCGCAGGTCGGTGGCGAGCGCCTCGTCGGCGACCTCCGGACGCTCGGCCGACCGCCTGCGCGCCCGCTCCGTCTCGTCCGCGACGAGGTAGACCTTGACGCCCGCTCCGGGGCACACGACGGTGCCGATGTCGCGCCCCTCGACGACGGCGTCGCCGGTCGCGGCCAGCTCCCGCTGGCGATCGCGCATGTGGGCCCGGACCTCCGGATGGCGGGCGACCGCCGAGACGACCCTGTCGATGCGCGCCTCACGGATGCCGACGGTCACGTCGTGGCCAGCGACGTATACGGCAGAACCGGAGAAGCGCACAGGGTGCGCCCGCCCGAGGGCCACAAGCGCCCTGCCGTCGTCGAGCTCGACATCCTGCTCGAGGGCGAGCCAGGCCAGTGCACGGTACATCGCGCCGGTATCGACGTAGCGAAAGTCCAGCTCACCGGCAACGCGCCGTGCGACGGTGCTCTTGCCGGCGCCCGCCGGGCCGTCGATGGCGACGATCATAGGCCGACCTGGGGCCGAGCTGCTCGTCGGTTGGAACTGTGCTGCATCTCTCCGGCTACGTCGTTCGAAGAGACTCGATCGCCTCGAAGAAGCCGGGATAGCTTACCGTGACCCAGTGCGCGCCTTCGACCGTGACGCCGCCGCGGGACGCCAGCCCTGCGAGCGCACCCACCATGGCGATGCGATGATCACCCCGCGCGTCGACTCGGCCGCCGCGCAGCCGCCGGGACATGCCGCGCACACTGAACCCGTCGCGGGTGTGCGAGATCTTCCCGCCGACCGCCCGCACGGCCTCGGTCGTCGTCTCGATGCGGTCGCTCTCCTTCACGCGAAGCTCCTCGGCGCCTGACACCGTGCTCGTGCCGTGTGCGCGCGTCGCGACGAGCGCGAACAGCGGCAGCTCATCGATGAGGGTCGCCACCTCGGCTGCCTCGATGCTCGTCGCCGTCAGCTCCCCTGCCGTGATCTCGAGGTCAGCGACCGGCTCGCCGGCGACCACCCGCCGGTTGAACGACGAGATGCGGGCACCCATCCGCTCGAGCACGTGTATGAACCCGATTCGGGTGGGGTTGACCCCGACTCCGTGAACGCGAAGCTCGGATCCGGGCACGAGGACGGTGGCCGCCAGAAACGGCGCGGCCGACGAGAAGTCGCCGGGAACATCGAGCGACTGCGGGCCCAACGACCCGGCCGGCCAGATGCGGACTGCGCCTGCGCCTGCGGCAACCCGAGCGCCGCTCGAGCGAAGCAGGCGCTCCGTGTGATCCCGTGTTGGGAGAGGCTCAACAACCTCGGTCGGCCCGCTCGTTGCGAAGAGCCCCGCGAGGAGCACACATGACTTGACCTGTGCGCTCGCGACGGGCAGCACGTAGCGAATCGGCTGTAGCGCGCCGCCCTCGATCGCCATGGGGGCGTGGCCGTCCGTCGTCTTGACCGTGGCACCCATCTGCCTTAGCGGCTCCGCGATGCGCTCCAAGGGGCGTCGGGAGAGGGACGCATCCCCGGTGAGCTGCGCGGCTGTGGGCTGGCCGGCGAGGATCCCCGCGAGCAGGCGCATGAGCGTTCCGGCGTTGCCGCAATCGATCGGAGCGCTCGACACCCGCAGGCCGTGCAGCCCGACGCCGGCAACACGCGCGCGCTCGCCGTCGACCTCGACCGTGACGCCGAGGGTTCGCAGCGCGCTCGCCGTGGTCAGCGTGTCCGCCGAGCCCCCGAAGCCTCGGATCTCGCTCTCGCCCTCGGCGAGCGCCCCGATCAGAAGCGCGCGGTGCGAGATCGACTTGTCGCCGGGCACCGAGACGTCCCCGCGCAGCACCGTGGCCGGCTCGATGCAGACCGCCTGGGCAGCCCCCGCAGTCATCGGCAGGTCGGTTTACGCTCTCGGTGCCCCTCGCCCGCCAGCACCGGGCTCATCCTTCCGGGAAGGCAGGGCCGGTGATCACGGAGTAGCCCTGCGCCTCCAACAGGTCGCTCGCCTGCTGCGCCGACTCCTCGCCGGTGACGAGGATGCCAAGCGTGCCGCCCCGCTCGGGCGAGACGTGATGCACTTCGAGATCTTCGATGTTGATCCCCTCGATCGCCAGCGCCTGGGTGATGCCCGCGAAGACGCCTGGCCGATCGGGAACGTGGACCTCGAGCCGGAACAACGCGCCGGCGTCGGGATAGGCCGTCTCGAGCAGGGTGCGCCGCTTGGCCGCGGCTTCGCCGATCCAGCGCGCGAGGTAGCCAGCGTCCCGCTGGGCGAGCGCGCTCTCGAGCTCTTCGACGCGGCGCCGGTGCTCACCGAGCGCCGCTTGTAGCTCCTCCGCGTTCTCCATGAAGATGTCGACCCAGATCCGCGCGTTGGCGCCGGCCACGCGCGTCATATCACGCAGCGAGCCGCCCGCCACGTTCAGGGGCTCGTGGCCATCGACCAGGATCGCGCCAGCGTGGTTCAGGAGGAGGTTGGCAAGCGCGTGCGGCAGGTGGCTGATCAGCGCCACGAGGCGATCGTGGGCGCGCGGCTCAACCGCCACCGGCACGGCCCCGATCGCCGAGACGAAGCCCATGACGCGCCGGTATCGCTCGGGCCGGGTCTCAGCGACCGGCGTGAGGAACCACGTCGCGCCTCGAAACAGCTCCGCGCTTGCGTGCTCGGCACCGCGCGCCTCGGAGCCGGCGATCGGATGGCCGCCGATGAACCGCTCCCTGTCGATCACCCGCTCGCACACGAGGCCCTTTATGGAGCCGACGTCGGTCACCGTGCAGGTCTCCGCGCTCGCCTGGAGCGTTCGCGAGACCTGCTCCGCGAGGACGGCCACAGGCACGGCGACGACCGCGAGCTCGGCACCGGCCAGCGCCTCCTCGAGCCGCTCGCAGGAGCCGTGGACGGCGCCGCTCTCGAGAGCAGTCTCCCGCGCGCGCGGATCCAGATCCCAGCCGAGCACGCGGCGGACGCCGGCAGCCCGGGCGGCTAACCCGACCGAGGCCCCGATCAGACCGGTGCCGACGAGGGCGAGGTCGCGGACGGCCACGTCAGGAGGCAGCCGCAGAATCCTGGCCAGCCGGCTGCCTCATGAGCTCCGCGACGCGGAACGCGAGATCGAGCGACTGGCGGGCGTTCAGCCGGGGATCGCAGAGCGTCATGTACCGAGCGTGCAGCTGCTCCTCGAGCACCTCTTCCGCCCCGCCGAGGCACTCGGTCACGTCCTCACCGGTGAACTCCAAGTGGACGCCGCCGGGCCACACGCCCTCGGCGTGGCAGGTGGCGAAGAAGGCCTCCACCTCCGCCATGATCACGTCGAATCGCCTCGTCTTGACGCCGGAGTCGGTCTTGACGGTGTTCGCGTGCATCGGGTCGCACACCCAGACGACCGGGTGCTCCGCGGTACGAGCCGCGCAGAGCAGCGCCGGCAGCACGTCATGGACACGGCCGGCACCGAGCCGCGCGATCAGCGTCAGCCGCCCGGGCACCCGCTGGGGGTTGAGCCGCTCGCACAACTCCTCGACCTCCCCGGGGGTGGCCGTCGGGCCGAGCTTGCAGCCGACCGGGTTCTTCACGCCCGAGAAGAACTCGACGTGCGCACCCGCCGCCTGCCGGGTGCGCTCACCGATCCAGATCATGTGCGCCGAGCAATCGTACCACTCGCCGGTGAGCGAGTCGCGGCGCGTGAGCCCCTCCTCGTAGTCGAGCAGGAGCCCCTCGTGGCTCGTCCAGACGTCGACTTGATACAGGCGCTGCTCCGCGGCGAGGTCGATGCCGCACGCGGCCATGAAGCCGAGCGCGCGGTCGATCTCGGTGGCAAGCCTCTCGTAGCGGCGCCCCTCGGCCGAGCTGGCGACGAACTCCTGGTTCCACTCGTGCACCCTCGTGATGTTGGCAAAGCCGCCCTTCGCGAACGCGCGAAGCAGGTTCAGGGTCCGGGCGGACTGGTCGTAGCCCTGCAGCATCCGGTCGGGATCGGGCAGCCGTGCCTCGGCCGCCGGCACCTCGCTGTTGACCATGTGCCCGAAGAAGGATGTGATGTCCTCGTCCCCGACCCGCTCGATCGGTGAGCTTCGCGGCTTGGCGAACTGGCCCGCGATGCGCCCCACCTTGACAACCGGCAGCGCCGAGCCGTACGTGAGGACAACCGCCATCTGCAGGAGGATGCGGAGCTTCTCACGGATCGCGCGGGCCGACGTGTCGTGGAACGATTCGGCACAGTCACCGGCCTGGAGCACGAACGCGCGGCCCTCGGCCACGCTGGCAAGCGAGGCGAGCAGCTGGCGAGCCTCACCCGCGAAGACGAGCGGCGGCATCTCCGCGAGCCGGCCCACGACCGCAGCGCGGCGCTTCTCATCCGGCCAGGGCGGTTGCTGATACGCGTCCCAGCTGCGCCACGACGACGGCGACCACGCTGACGGTGTGACAGCCATGCAGCCCAGTGTAGTTGCCAGCCTCGGGGAGCCCGCTTCTCGCCCATCGCGCGAGGACGGCCTGTGCGCTTGCCATAATCGGCTGCCCTATGCGCATCCTCTCGGGCATCCAGCCGACCGGCGAGAAACACCTCGGGAACTACTTCGGCGCTATCAGGCGCTGGGTCAACGAGCAGGCTGAGGCCGACTGCTTCTACCCGATCGTCGATCTCCACGCGATCACGGTCGCACAGGAGCCGACCGAGCTGCGCAAGTCGACGCTCAGCCTGGCGGCGCTCCTCATCGCCAGCGGCATCGATCCCGAGCGCGCGACCCTCTTCGTCCAGAGCCACGTTCCCGAGCACGCGCGCCTGGCATGGGTGCTGGAGTGCATGACGCCCTACGGCGATCTGCGCCGCATGCCTCAGTACCGCGAGAAGTCCCAGACGCACGCCGCGTTCGGCGTCGCGCTCCTGACCTACCCCGTGCTGCAGGCGGCTGACATCCTCCTTTACCAGGCCGACGCGGTGCCCGTCGGCGAGGACCAGCGACAGCATCTCGAGCTCGCCCGGGACCTCGCACAGCGGTTCAACAACCGTTTCGGCGAGACGTTCACCGTTCCGCGAGGGACCTACCCTGAGGTCGGCGCGAAGGTGATGGACCTCCAGGATCCGGCCATGCGGATGTCGACGTCGTCAGAGTCAGATCTCGGCGTCGTCCGTATCCTCGATCCACCCGAGCACATTCGCAAGAAGATCCGCTCGGCGGTCACCGACTCGGGCCGAGAGGTCCGGCGCTCGCCCGATAAGCCGGGCATCACGACCCTGATCGAGATCCTCGCGGCGGCAAGCGGCGAGTCGGCCGAGCAGATCCAGGAGCGCTACACGGGTAGCGGCTACGGCCCGTTCAAGGCCGATGTCGCCGATGCGATCGTCGAGCTCGTCACGCCGATCCAGCGTCGGTATGCGGAGCTGCGCAACGACCAGGCCGAGCTCACGCGGATTCTCGCCCGAGGCGCAACGAAGGCGCACGCGGTGGCCGCGCAGACGCTTCAGCGGGTGCACGAGGCCATCGGGTTCGTCCCGCCGTAGACGCCGCCCAAGGCGGCACCACACCGTCGGCCTGGCACAGCGGCGGGTCAGGCGATCTCCTCCCGTTCAAGGACTCGCTGGAGAACCCAGCGAGGCTGTTCGATCTCCGAGGTCGGCAGCGGCAACAGCGGCTGGCGACGCCCTGGCAGGCAGACGGGCCGTGGACGAAGCCGCCCTGCGATCTGCGTGCGGGGCAGCAGGCGGCCAGGTAGGCCCAACCGCCGCGGTGGCGTCGGCCAGTCGCCGTGCCTACCTACAGCCCGCCCCACCCACCACCCGGGGGAGGGTAGCCCAGCAAGACGCACAGCTTCCGTGCGATCTGCCACAGCATGGTCAAGAAACTGCGCCAACTCCGCACAACCTCTCCAGCGGGCCGGAGCGCGGGAGCGCGGGAGCGAGCAGCGGCTCACGGCGCGCGCCCCATGGCTCTCGCCACCCACCCGCAGCCAGAGGCAACTCTCCGCCGCCGCTGGGTCGCTCGTCCTGCGCTGCCCGTGCGCAGGCACGAGCAACTCTCGTAGCTGCTCCCCGGCGAGGTCGGCCTCCGCGTCCTCTCACCCCGTGCAGCTTCCTGCGGGTCCCGCTCCGGATCTCGGTAGCCCCCCAGCCCCCGGGAAGACCACGGCGACGTGATGAACACGCAACGCAAGGCCACCCGACACCCCAGCCCCGGGAAAACCACGACGGAGCAACGTGTTCCGGACTCACGCGAGGCCCAAGGCAAGGAGGGGTTGCCCGGCAGCCGTGGAGCCCGGGCCGGCGCCCCAGCTGCCCGCCACGAGGTCAACGAGGCCCTCGGCCAGCTGGGCACTCCTACGCGCCCGAGCGATCGGCGGCCAGGAGCCGCTGGGCTGCCGCCGAGCGAAGGCTCGCGAGCTCGGCGGCTGTGAGCTCACGCCAGGCGCCGACGGGGAGCTCGCGGAGCACGATGCTCGCGTAGCGGCTTCGGTGGAGCGCTTCGACCGGGAACCCGATCGCGCGGCACATCCGCTTCACCTGGCGCTTGCGGCCTTCACGCAGCGTGATCTCGACGACAGTGGAGCGACCATCGCCGTGCAGCACTCGCGCCTTCGCCGGTGCCGTCATCCCGTCAGCGAGCTCGACGCCGGCTCTGAGCCGCTCGAGGGCGCGCGCATCCGGCTCGCCCGCGAGGGTCGCCTCGTAGACCTTCTCGACCCCGTAGCGGGGGTGCGCAAGGCGATTCGCAAGCATCCCGTCGTTCGTCAGGAGCAGTGCGCCGGTCGTATCGCAATCGAGTCGGCCGACGGGAAACAGGCGCGTGCCCTGGCCCACGAGCTCGACGACTGTTGGCCGTCCCTGAGGGTCACGCGCGGTCGTCACGACCCCGGCGGGCTTGTTGAGCAGGGCGTACGTGCGTGGCTGCGGCAGCACCTCGCGGCCGTCGAGCTCGACGACATCGCTGTCGCGAACGCGCGTGGCAAGCTGAGCCGGCTCCCCATTGACGCAGACTCGCCCAGCCCGAATCAGCTCCTCGGCGCGGCGCCGCGACGCGACGCCGGCACTGGCGAGGTAGGCGTTCAGCCGCACACGAAAGCCATACCGCACCCCGCCCGGCAGCGCCTTGCTGGCAGCTCAGCGGGGGAGGGCGGCTGGCGCGGAGGCGCCTCAGCCGGCGCCCATGTCCGCGACGGCCTCAATGCGACCGCGCAGCTCCTCTTGAGTGCCACCGAGGTCGTCGAGCCTCGGTAGCTCCGAGAGGTCAGTGAGCCCGAAGACCCGCTCGAAGAGCGGAGCTGTCCGGTACTGCAGCGCCCCGCCGTCGCGAGCCCGACCTGCCTCCTCGATCAGCCCGCGCTCGACGAGGCCCGCAACGATTGCGTCGGAGACGATGCCGCGGATTCGCGTGATCTCGGGCCGGCTCACGGGCCCGAGGTACGCGATGATCGACAAGGTCTCGAGCGCCGCAGCCGAAAGGCCGCGCTGGACAGGCCGCTCGACGAGCCGAGCGCACGCCTGCGCAGCGCCGCGGCTCGCCCGCAGCGCATAGCCGCCGGCAACCTGCTCGAGCACGATCCCGCTTCGGCCCTCCCGCAGCCGCTCGCCGACGAGACCGATCGCCGCCTCGACACGCTCGAGCGGCTCTGCCGCCGCCTGGGCCAGCTCGTCGAGGCTCAGCGGGCTGGACGCGACGACCAGCAGGCCCTCGAGCGTTCGAGCGAGCTCGTCGGCCGGATTGTCGATAACGAAGAGATGCGTTCGTGTCATGCGGTGCCCCTCCACGCAACGATCGGCTCGAGGTGGCCCGATTGACCGAGCTGGATCTCCTCGTCCTTGCCGAGCTCCATCAGCGCAAGCAGTGCCACTGCCTGCTCGATTCGCGACAGCTCGGCGACTTCCTCGTCGAAGACAAAACGTCGACTGCGCGCGACGAGCGCTCGGAAGCGCTCGAGAAAGATGGAGATCGACGGGAGCTTCATGGGCAGGTGCTCAAGAGATGGCGATGCCGGCTCGGCTGCGAGCTGGCGAAACGCGTCTGCAAGAGCCGCCGGATCCTGCGGTGCCAACGGCCGCGAAGGGCGTGGCGCAAGCGGCGCGGGCCCAACGCGGAAGTAGCGATCGGACTCCTGCTCGAGCCGCTCGGCGAGCCACAGGGCCGCACCCTTGATCCGCCGATAGGACTCGAGCCGCTCGGCGAGCTCGGCCGCCGCGCGACCGGCGTCAAGCTCGGCGAGCTCGAGCGCGTCGCCGTCCGGGAAGAGCTCATGCGCCTTGAGCTCGAGCAGTGATGCCACGAGGACGAGGAACTCGCCGCACGCCTCCAGACCGAGCTCGGAGACGCTCGGAACGCCCGCGCCCCCCTTCGCGCCGGCCGCGAGACGCTCGACGAACGCGGTCACGATGCCGGCGACCTCCACGTCCATGAGCTCGAGCTCCTCCTTGAGCACGAGCGTCAGCAAGAGGTCGAAGGGCCCTTCGAAGGCGGCGAGATCGAGCTCGAACGTTCGTGCGGCGGAGGCCGACGCTGGGTCCATCGGCAGCGATGGTACCTAGCGCTTCCGCTGGCACTCTAGGAAAGTACCTGCAGACTAAGGGATTCTCAGAATCTCACCGCGGCAACGTCCCCTTCCACGTCCTACAAGGGAGCGGCGGTTAGGCGCTCGCCGTCGCGGCCCTTCCAACTACCATACCGGGTGAGGCCCTTCCCCAAGGGTCTCGCCGGCCCCGGGTTTACCCCCACCCAAGGAGCCCGGGGCCACCCCTTTCTCTGGAGGCGCTACTCGGGCTCGATCAGCCCGGTGAGGCTGGCGGCTCGCTCGACCGCCATGCCGCCGCCGACCATGGATTGGAATGCGCGGGCGCGGCCTGAGAGGTCGCTGGCGCGGAGTTCTTCCCAGCTGATGGTGATCTCGGTTTCGAGTTTGGCCTGGAGCTCGTCCTGGACGATCCTCCCGAGCGGGTGGACGACCCCGAAGAGGAGTTGCCGCCAGGCCTCCCTTGCTGCCGTGCCGTCGCCTGCCGAGAAGAGGGCGGGGTTGATGCCGACGGCTGCGAGGACTTCCCGGCTGGCGGTCTGGTGGAGGTCGATGAGGGGGGCGGGTGGGTTGGCGCCGATCCGGTTGGGCTGCCAGTCCCGTTGGGGCGCCCCGGTTCTGCCTTCGCCCCAGCCGGCCTGGGTTGTCTCCACCAGCGCGACCTGGCCTTTCAGTTTGCGGATGTCTGCCCGGAGCTGTTCGACGGTCGGGTCCTGCCCGTCGGTCGGCACCGGCAGAAGCTGACCCCGTGCGCCGCTTGACTCGTCGACGAGGGCGGCCAGGGTCTCGGCGGAGAGGCGGCCTGCGAGTGAGGCGGACTCGACCGGGCCGACACCGCGCCAGGGCCGGACGGGGTCGCGGCTGTAGGTGGCGTGGATGACCGCGGCGGCGGGGGTGTGGGGCCGTGTCGTGAACTGTGAGGGGCCTGCGAGGTTGATCCGGTAGATCCCCACCCGTCCGGGTCATAACCGCCTGTCACGTCCCAGTCAGCGGCCGGATGGAGCACCACCCTGCCGTCGTTGACGTCGATCGCGGCGACGAACTCGCCCTGGCGGATCAGCGCCCGGCCGACCATGGCGAGACACGAGGGCGTGAGCGCCCCGGTGGGCTCGGTGGGGGCCGTCACTTCAGCTGCCGCGAACGCCCTGGCGACAACCCCGGCGGCTGCCTCGAGCGCCCCGGTCGCGGTCGCCTTGGCGGTGTCCCCCGTGGCTTGGGTGACAATCAGGTCGACCAGCGTGTCAGTGTAGCCGGACTCGCGGTTCTCGACCCTCGCCCAGGGGAGCCTCATGCTGCTGTTTCCTCGACGTTGCCGGCCCGGTGTGTCCGCCATGGGGCGAGCAGCCCCGCGGCGCCGCTGTTGCGGAACATCGCCGCGTGGCTGATCGTCCACTTGACCGTCATCGGCCCGATCGTCTCCTCGCTGATGCCGCCGTAGTCGCTCTGGGCGAGGTAGCCGGCGAGCCGGATCACCGCCTCGTTGTGGATCTCGCCCGGCGCGTCAGGCGCGTAGCGGTCCACTCGGGCGGCTGCCACGGCCAGCACTCTCGGAGCGTGGCCGGGGTCGCCGCCGATCAGCGACGCCAGCTCCTCGGCGGTGATCGTCACAGCCATCCCCGCCGCCTCCCGGTGCGCTTGTCTCTGACCTCGACACGGCTGGTGGGGTAGCTGGGGATGTCCACGAGCGCGGCGGCGACGAGCTGGGCGGCCTCGACCTCACGCAGGCCGCCGCGGCTGCTTGCGCGGACAGCCCGGAACTCGACGCTTAGACCGGTGAACGTGCCGTCCCGGATCATGGTGGCCGCGTCACGGCCACGCTGGGTGTCGGGCAGGGGCGCGTCGATCCGCACCCTGCCTTCTGCCTGCTGGGGGGTGAAGCGCATGATCGGGGCCTGCCGGTTGTGCTGCTCGTTCAGGATCACCCCGCCCACCGGCCAGGCAAGGGAGCCCCGCAGGAACCGTTCAGGCCTGTCACCGGCCCGGGTCTCGTAGTCCATCAGGACGCCGTAGATGCGGCCAGGGCTGGTGCGGGTGTCGTCCTGCCTGACCTAGATAGCGCAGCGGATCTCGTCCATCTAGAGCCTCCGGTACCAGCGGCCGATCGCGTCCTCGCACTCCCCGGATACCTCCAGCGTCACAGGGTCGGCCAGTCGCGCCGACACCGCCTCGACCCCGGGGTCTACGATCCGCTCGACGGCGCCCGGCCCGAGCTGGCCGAGGAGGAACCGGCGGCGGCCGGGGTCGCCGTCGCTGTTGGT
>JAPOVR010000152.1 GCA_026708005.1 Actinomycetes bacterium | reverse complement strand
CGGCCATCCCGAAGGTCTGGATCGACATCCAGACCTTGAGAGCCCGAGCCGAACGCTGGAGGGCGAGTTGCCGGGAACCATGCCGGCACTCGCGGGGGGAGGCCCGTCAGAAGGGCCGGCTGAGATTGCTACGAGTGTTGCCAAGGTGGAAACGAAGGCCGATCCATCTCCGAGCCGAGTCTGCGCATCCCGGTGAAACAGGGGTACCCCCAGGACAAGATCTCCCGTGTCCATACGGGTTTCCACACCACCAGCACCCTCGCCAATAATGCGTCACGAGACTGCATCTACCGCCGCTGCGCCGACTCTGCCCAGCCAGCGCAGCGCGGCTGTTCCGCTTGGCCAAGACACAGATGGAGACTGAGCCGTTGTGGACGGCTCTGAGGCTGCTCCTGGCTGGCTGGCGGCCGTCCTCTCACGCACCTTTGCCCGGGTCTTCTCGAGACCGGGCAGCCCCACACGTACAAGCATTCAAGGACATCCAGGTTGAGCAGCCTGGTGAAGATGTCAAGTGAGCTACCTGCGGTCGCCGGTTGCCGAGTACCGTAAGGCGACGTGCCAGTCATCAGCGATCTTGTCCTCGCCGACGACTGGCTGCTGGTCGTGGCCTGGGCGGAGCTTGAGCAGCGAGGGGTGCTCGGTGTCCGTGTGCTCGGCGAGGAGGTCGTCGTCTGGCGGGTTGGGGAAGAGGCGCATGCACCTGGCGCGATCTGTGCGTTCACCGGGGCACCCGCCTCTCGCTCGGGCGCGTCGAGGGCGAGACGCTCGTGTGCCCGTGCCACGGGTGGTCGTACGGCCCTGACGGCCAGTGCGTGAAGATCCCCGCGCACCCCGATCAGAAGCCGCCTGCCAAGGCGCGGGCAACGACGTACCGCGCCCGCCGGGCGTATGGGCTCGTCTGGGTGTCGCTCGGCCAGCCGGGTCACGACATCCCTCACTTTCCCAAGTGGGGTGACGAGAGCTATCGAAAGATCCTCTGCGGTCCTTACAGCTTCGACGCGGCTGGCACCCGCGCGGTCGAGAACTTCCTCGATGTCGTCCACTTCCCGTTTGTGCATGCCGGCTACCTCGGCGATCCGCAGCATCCTGAGATCGATGACTACGAGGTGCAGCTGAGCGAGGAGGGGATCGTCGCGGAAGGAATCACGGTCTGGCAGCCGGATCCTGACGGCTCGGGCAAGGGTGCGCGGGTCACGTACACGTACCGGGTCCTTCGTCCGATGACGGCCTACTTCACCTCGACGTTCGAGGAGCCGGCGTTCGCGGCGTACTTCACGGTTCTTCCCACCGACGAGGTCGGCTGTTGCGCATGGATGTGGCTCGCGATGAACTACAGCCAGGAGCAGCCGGAGGCTGTCATCCGCGAGTTCGAGGATGCCGTGACGGCCCAGGACATTCCGATCGTCGAGTCGCAGCGTCCCGAGCTCTTGCCGCTCGATCTGCCGGCCGAGCTCCACCTGCGCAGTGACCGCACGGCCATCGCCTATCGGAAGTGGCTTCAGGAGCTTGGGCTTGTCTTTGGTACCGTGTAGGGCCTGAACACGTGGCAGCGCAGCGCTCGCCCGCTTCGGGATAGACCGCCCGTCTGAGGCCAGTCGAGGCGCTCCGCATCGAGGCGCCTCGTCCCTGGTCCCGGCCCGAGTATGCTCAGGGCACGCCAGGCTCGGAGCCCGCGGGCACGGGCGCCGACCCACAAGGAGGCAGCGAATGCGCGTAACTGCACTGAACCATGTCAGCATCCCGGCGGTCGATCTGGAGGCGTCGAAGCGCTTCTACACCGAGGTATTCGGCATGGATGTGCTCCCCGCGCCGAACTTCGGGATGAACGTCGTGTGGCTTCGCATCGGCAACCGCCAGATCCACCTGTTCGAGACCGATACGCCTCCTGGCGGGTACCAGCACCTCGGGATGGAGGTCGACGACTTTGAGCACGCCTACCGCAAGCTGAAGGAGGTCACCGCCTTCGGTGGGGATGACGGCTACTTCGGGAAGATGTACGTGATGCCCGACGGCGGCGTTCAGATGTACTTTCATGACCCGGCCGGCAACATGCTCGAAATCGATCACCCGAGCGTTGACGAGCTCGATCGGGACCTATTCGGCGATGATCTCGAGGTCATTGTCGAGCTGCGACACCAGACCGAAGAGAACCTCCGGGCGTCGCTCTGGCAGCATCGTGACGCTGAGCTGACCGACCGCTACGCGTCCTAGAAAGGGCTGGCAAAGGACTGGCGAAACGTTGGCCGGCCACGGGTGGCACGAATTCTGCGCATGAGTTGGGCGATAGACGGCGCCGCCGCCCCCTCCGGCCCCGGCTAGAACCGCTTGCAGGCCCTTCTTGCTGCCCTTTACTGGCGTCTGACGCTCCCGGGGGGGTGTTGGTGCAAGCTGGCGCCTGCCGGGTTTGGGCGGTGGTGGTTGTTTAGGTTGCGAGTGGGAGGGTTCGCGCTCTGGCGAGGGCGGCCGAGAGTAGCGCGAGGATTGTCAGGTCGGTGTGGAGTTGGATGTGGTCGAGGCCACGGACGCGAAGCGGGGTGAGCGCGTAGTCGTGTTTGAGTCGGCCGATTTCGCGCTCGACGGAGGCGCGGCCGCGGTAGAGGTCGCCCCAGCGTTTTGTTTCGCGAGGGATGAGCGGATGCAGCCTCGACGCCTTCCGCAAGAGGCTTTTGGGTTGGCAGTCGCCGGTGGGGCAGCGCCATTTCGTTCGCTTGTGTTTCAGGTCCGTCCCGGCGAATGTCCAGGTGCTGCGCTCGCACGTTGGTAGGCGGTGTTTACCTTGCTTGACGGCGATGGTCTTGCGGAAAGGAATAACCGGCAGGCCCCTGGCCTCGTGGCAGACTTCGTAGACAAGGGTAAAGTCGTAGCCCCTGTCAAGGGTGACCGTCTCTGGTTTGACGTTACGGGATTGGACTGCGTCGAGGAGCCTCCCGACTTGGCTTGACTCGTGCGTCTGGTCGGTGGTGACGTGCCACGCGACCGGGAGATCGGTCCGGCTGCACACGGCCAGCATGTCTGCCTTGGTAGCCCCAGCATTCTTTCCAAGCATCTGTGCTTTGGCTTGTATGTTCCCATTTCGTCGCCTTGACGTTTTCTAACTTTATCCTGGTGCACGGCCTTTCTACACTGTCTGCTTTTCCTAGAGTCTTCTTTTTTCTCTCCGAGTCGAAGGCAGGTCTCGTTGGCTTTCTCTCAGCGTCGCATAGGTGATAGCAGTATCGATTGAATTGCGAAACGCCAAACCCTTTGATATTTCCCAAATTCTGTTCCCAATGTATTGGAAGACCATCTCCGTTTTAAATAGTTCCCGCTACACGTTCAGAGCTTGGCTCCAAAGGCTTTCGCTTCTCAGTAACGCCACCCTGTTGGCATCTTGAACATCGCAACAGACTCTTATACACCCATCCTCTGATTCCATTCTGGTCGCAAGAACCGTTCCAGTGATCTTCTAGTGTGGAACTGTAATCGAACGGCGCTAGTCGCCCTATAGACTTAACCAGAGCCACACTGTTTTGCTGTCTGCTTGACCAGTGATGCCAGCAATGTGATACGCGCCCGATCCCATAACAAGTCACCGTCATAGGTTTCCAATTTAAACTCAAGAAGATAATTCTTCAATTACAACCCTTCTGTTCGATATGGTCGTTGGGATCGAATAGGTCAATATCTTTGACGAAAAAGACCAATCTGAGCATTAATTGGTCCATCTGCTTCCTCAGACCCAGACGGGCACAAGAAGTATGCCCTAGAGAGATTACATAGTATCATCTCACATAATCAGGATTCCAATTGAGTTCATTGCCGGTGGTAACTCAGTAAGAGTTTGCTAGGCGTGGCGGGTTGTCATGTTCGGCATAGGCTGAATCAAACGTGTCTTGGGTCATATCTTCCAACTTAGTCAGTGTCACCCTGCTGAGACTAAATCCAATGATGTTTGCGCTGTGGAGTGTTGCTTCAGGAAGAGTCGCTCCTGTGAAAATAATCGAAACGTCAACCCAGGTCATCGATGAGAGAAGTGAGCGTCTTACAGGTAAGCATCCGACAGGTTGCTACTTTCGTGGAAAAACGCAACATCGAGATTCACTTTCTGAAGATCTAGCAAGGTGAGCCTGAACTGCCGTGTTGCGTTTGGGTGTACTCGCTAGTCCCCTTTCCCCTGCAAAACTTTCTTCTCCTCGGGAGCAAGGTCGTTCTTTTTTCGCGAACGGATAACCACTATCGGAGCGCTAACATCTTCACGTAGGTAGTGGATCCTTCGCTCACCGTGTGCGTTCTTGGATATAGGTGTTGGGGTGTCGTCTTCGATGGGGTTTCTCCCGAACGCGAAAGGCAGACGGGTGATCTTGATGTAGGACTGCTCTGGGTCTTCTGCCTCTAGGTGGCAGAGCGCTTCGATTCCAGCCAGTCGAACCGGCACGGCCTTGCTGTTAAACAGATCAGCGCTACGCTGGTAGCGCTCGTTCAGTAAGCCCTGCCGCGCTGTCGCGGCTTGGCGCTGAGCCGCGCTGGCCTGGCGCTGCGACCATGCTGCAGCAGGCAACCGCGGCTATCGCGAAAAAGCCGCGGCAACTAGAAAAGGGTGACGTATCGTCGTGCTGCCGGACTCATCGTTGCTCAAGCAGTGCCAGTCCCAGAACACAGCCTAGGGACGACAACACCAGCAGTCGCTAGCAGGCCCGCCACGGAGACAACGTACCCACGGCCAGGATGAAGGCCGCGTACCCAGTCTGGCGAGTTCTTTTGCCGAACGCCAGCTGATGGATCACGGTGATCCGCCGGCGGCGTCGGTGAAGTACAGGAACTCCTCAGGCAACAGCACCTGGCGGAGGATCTCCTGTTCTCGGTATGACAACCACTTCTTGAGGACCTGGTAGCCG
>JAPOVR010000071.1 GCA_026708005.1 Actinomycetes bacterium | reverse complement strand
AGTGCCCCGGGAACAGACAACCCCCGACCGACTCCGGGGCACCCTCACCAGGCGGAGACAGCAGGCTGACCATCCTCTGCGTCTGCCACCAAGCGCAGCAACAGCACGACGAGCAGCCAACTCACTGACCCTCCCCATGGGGGATCTGGGAAAGCATCCCCTGGCGAGCCGCCAGCTGGCCTAACCTGCTCTCTCGGCCCATACTTCGGAAACCCGGCATCCCAGCGGCGAACTCCGGTCGACCGCCACCCTGCCAAGGCACACAGGACGCTCCAGGCCAGCGCTCAGGAGCTCATACCCGGCTGTGAGGGGTCAGGGTTGGGGCTGTACCGTGTCAGCTGTTGTGGGCAAGGGCAGGCTCCTTCTCGGTCTCTGTGCTGCTGTGGGGCTGTTTCTGGTTGTTTCAGCCTGCGGCGCCGCTGAACCCGGGCCGCGAGCCGGGCCGACACCGGTCCCGGGCGAGGGGGCTGCCGGTGAGGCCACGGGGGGTGTGGAGGACTCGGGCCGGCCGAAGGCGCCGATCCTCTCCGGTCTCACGTTGGATGGGGAGCCGATCTCCACCGAAGATTTCCTCGGGACTCCGTTTGTTGTCAAGGTCTTCGCCGAACACTGACCGGTCTGCGGGAGCGAGGGCGTGGTCTTCGCGGAGTGGGCAAAGAACCAGACCGGTCTGGGGTTCCTCGGTGTCCACATGGACGCCAGCGACGAGGCTGGGCGTAAGTTTGTGGAGGGGAACGGCTGGGAGTTCCCGGTGCTGTCTGACAGCAACCGGTCCCAGATCAGCCAGTGGGGGATCACGGGGCACCCAGCCACGATCCTCGTTGACGAGCTTGGGCGTATCGTCCACCAGTTCTACGGGCGCGCCTACGCGGCGGCCTGGGACGAGATGGTCGCCCAGCTCGGCTAGTCGCCAGCAGCTGCCAGGCCGACGCCCTCCTGCTCTGCGACCGTCAGGCCAGGGGGCACACGCCGCCTTGCCGCACACTACGGGCTCACGGCAAGCTGGTTGCCTCACCGGCTGCCGGAACTTGCCCGGCACCCTGTCGTGCTTCTGTCCCCGCTCGCGGAAGCCTGTGGCAGCTAGACAGCCAGGACTGCCATGCAGGGACGCTGGCAAGGCACGAGTACCCCGACCGGTTCCGGCTGCGGGGTACGGTGCTGTACCAACCGACCCTGTCTACTCGTCTGCGCCGTCAGCCCAGCCGGCGGGCCGGCGACCTCCCGGCTGGTCGACCCCGATCAAATCCTTGCTGCCGCGGCAGCAAGCCTGCAAACCGCGGTCGGACCGCGGGCTGCGCTCTCTGGGACAAGCCCTGCAGCAGCCTCTCTCGGGTACCCATGCACCATGTCCCGCCGGCCGTCCAGAGGTCGCAGGGATAGAGAGAGTCACACCGAACCTCACACCAGCACCCGCAACGCTGACAGAGACCCAGGCTTCGAGACGGGCAGGCCATGACCAGGCCGCCTCGCCCAGGATCACCCTGCCCTTACAGGGCTCAGACCGCGGCCCCAAGAGAGACACAGCGCCAAGGAACCCGCCTGGCACCCCGCACAGAAAGGGGCGGCCGACACGGACCCAAGCCCGATCCGCACTCACAGCCTCCAACCCGCAACCTCCGGGTTATGAGCCCAACCAACCCAGGTGATCTAAGGAGTAAACACGCGCGGTTAAGCCATCTAGGGTGCTCTCAGGTCAGCTGAGACCAGCTGGGATTGGCGCCAAAATTGGCACCAAGTTTGATGCCTGTACAGGCAACAGAGTGCCGGGCGGATCGGGTTGCGTGCTGTTTCTGCGCTCGTTCTGCCTGGGAGGGTTTCTGCTGTCCGGTGCTGCTGCTGCCACGCTCTCTTGTGTTCTGCTGCCTTCCGACGGCCATCGGCTGGGGGAGGGGTTGGCTGCTGGCTCTTGGTGTAGGGGCGATCGGGTTCCCGGAGGTGTCTTCGGGCATGGTCGGGCAGCCGCGGTCGGTGCGGGTGGGCTCCCGTCGGGTAGCGCACCCCGGCCTGGATGAGACACTCGTGCTCGCTGTCGAGGTCGTCGACGAAGAAGACGGCGGCCGGTATCCCGTCGGAGAAGAGCGCCTCCTGGTGGGCGCGCGAGGCGGGGTCCGGCGAGGCGGGGTCCGGCGAGGCGGGGTGCGAGTTGGGGTCAAGCAGCGGCTCGATCCCGCCCGGGGGCTCCCGCGACCCCACGGTACTCTTCTGCCGGCTCGTCCCATCTCTTGACAAAGCTCAACACCTCCGTGTAGGGCACCGGTGCCCGGTCCTGATTGCCCACCGGCACGCGCGTCAGCTTGACCCGCACAGCCCCGCACGCTACCCCCGTGACCGGGCTATCCCACAATGTCTCCTGGGGTGTCCTAGCTGGTGTCTGCTGCCCTGTTTGGCCTGTGTGGTTTGTCTGTGCCGGCCGGGGGGCCGCAGCTGCGCGGGGATGAGCAGGCCCGGTGTGCTCGACGGCTACTGTTCGCGTCTCCTGTTTCCTTGCTTGGGGATGAAATTCATGGTTGACAGACTGGTTGTGGGGGTAGGGTGCTTTCTGCCTACCGTACCCAGCCGCGAGGAGGGATATTTATGCGCGAGTTCCTGCTGGTCGCTGCGGTCGCCGTGTCTGTTCTGCTCGCGTTGGCCGTCGCCCCTGCGGGCACGGCCGAGGGGAAGGCCCGGGAGCTCGCGTCGAACGCGAAGGTCTTTCTTGACAGCCCCACGGACGGGGGCCTCGCCCCGGAAGTCACCTCGGTCTCGTTGTACAACGACAACTTCGGGAACGTCTTCGTCAGCGTCGATGTTCCCGGCATCGAGTCCCCACGGGCTGATGTCTGGGTGTTGATAGTTGTCGACGCCGACCGGGATGCCTCAACCGGAAGCGACGGTATCCCTGGCGCCGAGTACCTGGTACAGCTCGACGGGGCAGACCAGACGGTGACCCTGTTCTGGTGGGGCGGCGAAAAATGGGACCCCAGGGAGGCGCCGACCCTGGATGCGTACTGGTGGTACGGGGCCGAGTTCGTGTTCAACATCGAGGAGCTCGGCTTAACAGGAGGCTTCGATTTCTATGTGCTGGCTGGTTGGCAGGACACCGACGACCGCTACCCGGAGGATTTCTACTGGGATCGCTTCCCCGACGCTGGGGTCGAGAGCTTCCAGGTGGTGACAGCCGGCCCTCTGCTGCCTCCATCAGTAGACGAGCCTACCCAGGGGGAGGAGCCTGAACCGCTAGCGGCGCCCCGCTACGAGGAAGTCCTCCGGGGAGGGATCAACGCCAAGAGAAGCTGGGCCGCAGAGCCCAGGCAGCCGATCGGCGGTTACACAACCCACCTTGTCCCTATCAACACCGGCAGCAAGAAGCAGCTGCTGCAGCTCACCGTCGCGATCCCCAACGAGGAGCCTCTCCAGGTCAGGCTGCTCGTCGGCGGCCCCAACCGCAGAACCATCCAACCAACCAAACAAGACCCATCACACAGGTCATTCGACGTAATCCTGAACAGGCCCGCGGAGCGAAGCTCCATGCTCCTGGTCGTCGAGAACAGCCAACAGAAACCCGCCCGCTACCAGATAGAACACCGAGCCAGATAAGCGGGCAGAGAGGGTCAAGAAGGTAAGTAGTAAGTAGGCTGTGAGGCTTAGAATCTACCGGGTGCGCGCCGACCCGGGGACAGCCGACCTCCTCGCCGGTATCCAACCAGGCCAAGGCGCCCAGCTTGTCACGCTCCGGTTCGCGGCCTCAAAAACCGTTTCGGGCGGTTCCGTCCGACGAGAGTTCGAATCTCTCCCCCTCCGCTTAACCGATGCGCCCACGGGTAGCACGACCCTCCAGTCCACCAGAGTCCATCGAAGTCCATTGTCCTCGGTGCTGGCTGGCGCACAAGTGGCGCACGGAACCCCGCCGGTACGTTCTCTACTCTAGCAACAAGGTAACAGCCGGGCGACAGGATTCTGTGTCTGCGCAGGCAGCGCCCCCTCCGTCATCGTCCCTGAACAAGCCACAGTCCTTACTCCCTGCTGGACACCACACACGGACAGGTCCGTCGACGGAGGCACTACCAGATTTGAACCTGCGACCTTCAGGTTATGAGCCCGCCAAGTCTAGGTGCCCTGAGGCATGAACACGCATGGTTAAGCCATCTGGGGCACTCTCAGGTCAGCCGAGACCAGCTCAGGTTGGTACAAAGTTTGGTACGAAATGGTGCCTGAGCGGGCAACAGCATGCGAGGTCGGTCCATCCCGGCTGTGTGCAGTGCGACTAGACCTGCTCCCGATCCGGGGATGAGCGGTGTCCTGGCTGGTCGAGGCCGAGCCGAAACCAGCCGGGCGTTAGGGGGTTGCCGTGCCTGGTTGCTCCGGTTCCTGGCGTCTGGGGGAGCAGCACACGCGACCCACAGTGGGCAGCCGGGCGCAGGGACCCGGCCCGGCAGCGAACTCTCCCGTGGGTAAGTAAGGAGCGCCCGCCCTAGCAGCGCGAGCAGAGCCTCCCGCCGTTTGCCCGCCCGGCGGCCCTGGCTGCCCAGCACGCCGGCGGCGCCGAGGGGTAGGGGGCTGTCGTGGGGGCGTGTGTCCGCCGTGCCCACGCTCTGCGGTGTCGCGCCTCGTAGGCGGGTCTCAGAACGAGGAGCCCGTGGAGGAGAATGTCACCCCCGTTCCTGGGAGTTGCAGAAGATGGCATCCGTCTACGCTATGAGCGACGAGAATCCCGTGTGTTGCCGCCAGGCAAAGTGGCCGAGCTAGTGGCGGAGATGGTGGGCACCGGGACCGGGTGACTCGGGCGCCAGTGACGAAACGGTGTGAGCTTGCGTGGGACGCGCCCAAGCGGTTCGCCGCCGGCGTCGTGCATGTCCGGGGCCGTTTGGCCGGGTTGGCGCTACGAGCACGGTCAGGGTCTGCTGGAGTGCTTGCCGGCCGCACGGGCG
>JAPOVR010000089.1 GCA_026708005.1 Actinomycetes bacterium | reverse complement strand
CAACTAACCGTGCGCTTTGGCGGCTACCCTCCCCGGGTGGTGGGTGGCGGGCGGGCTGCCTGTTGCGGAGGTCGATCGCGGCGGCCAGCAGTCGCTCACGGCGGCCGGTCACCCGCGACGGTGGACGGGAACGCGGCAGTTGGCAAAACGTGCCCCGCTGCCCCCTGAGGCTACGCTCTCCTGCACCAACGACACCGACAGCAACCGTCTCGCGCGCAGGACCGTGCACACCACCCCATCCGACATGGACACCCGCGCGCTGACGACGTTCACCTCGCCCAGCTGAGCGTGGCCTGCCTCGATGCCGAACACACGCGCCTGCCCAGGGCCCGGATAACAGCTCATCAATCCGGACAGAGGCTGGCACCCGAGTTTGCTGACCGCCGGGACCCCGCAGTGGCGACAGGGTAAGATCGGAGCCTATGGCGCGGCGAGGACGGTTTCTGCTCGAAGGATGTGAGCCCAAGCAACGCCTGGAGGTCTGAGCATGCACGCGGGTCTGCGCTTCGGGATCTTCATGGCGCCGCAACACAAGCCTGAGGGCAACCCCACGCTTGCGCTGCAGCGCGACCTTGCGCTGATCCAGCACATCGATGCCCTTGGCTTCGACGAGGCCTGGATCGGCGAGCACCACTCAGCAGGCTCCGAGATCATCGCCTCGCCGGAGGTGTTCATCGCGGCTGCCGCCGAGCGCACTCAGCGCATTCGGCTCGGGACCGGCGTGGTCTCGGTCCCCTATCATCACCCGTACATGATCGCCGAGCGGCTCACGCTGCTCGATCACCTCACGCGCGGGCGCGTGATGCTCGGCGTGGGCCCGGGCGCATTGCCGACCGACGCATGGATGCTCGGCATCGACCCAGTCCTCCAGCGAGAGCGCCTGCAGGAGGGGCTCGACGCGATCCTCGCGCTGCTGCGCAGCGAGGAGCCGGTCACCATCAACTCCGAGTGGTTCACGATGCGGGAGGCGGCGCTCCACCTGCGTCCGTACACCGATCCGCACTTCGAGGTCGCGGTGGCCGCAGTCGCCTCGCCCACAGGCTGGTCGCTGGCTGGGCGGTATGGAATCGGCCTCCTCGGCGTCGCAGCGACGACCGAAGCGGGTTTCGAGACCCTGGCCACGAACTGGGAGATCACCGAGGCGCAGGCCCGCGAGCACAGCACGAGCGTCGACCGCCGCGATCTCCGCCTTGTCGGCATCGTCCATATCGCCGAGACGAAGGCGCAGGCAATCAAGGACGTGCGCTTCGGGCTCGACCACTACGTCGACTACTTCCAGCAGACGGCGGCATTCCCTCAGCTGGGTTTCGCCGGCTCGACGTTCGAGGAGCGCGTCGAGTACGTTAACGAGAGCGGGTTCGGCACCGTTGGAACCGTCGAGGACGCCGTCGAGCAGATCAGGCGGCTCGAGGAGGCCTCCGGCGGCTTCGGCTGCTTCCTCCTCGTCGCGCACGAATGGGCAAACCTCGAAGCAACCAACCGCTCGTACGAGCTCTTTGCCCGGTACGTCATGCCGCAGTTCCAGGGCTCGAACCGAGAGACGCTCGCCTCCGAGGCGAGAGCGCGCGAGCTGCGCCAGCCGCTCTTCGACCGCCACCAGCAGGCGCTCGACGAGGCCTCAGCCCGGCACGCTCGCCACTAGCTGCCCTGCCTGAGGGGCGGGATTGGCCCAGAGTGCTGAGGGTGGTTGCGTGGTTCGTAAGCAGTGGGCAGTGCCTGGTTCGCGGGCGGTAGGTAGTGGTAGGTAGTGTGTGCTTCGTGGGGAGAGGGCAGCGCCTGGTTGCCGGGAGTGTGTGGATGGGATCTTGCGGGTGACCAGCTCGTTCGAGGAACTCTGGTGGCGGCTGGCCAAGAGCCGGTGGCTGCTCGATCGGCCGGCTCCTGAGCGCAGGGACCACCGCGACCGCCGGAGGAGCCCCGAGACGGTTTGCGCGCGTTCCCATCCCGGTCTGCGCCGACGCCACTCATATTGCCATCCGATGCGCAGCGGGCAACACTGACGGCGGCCGTGCTTGCGCTCGCGAGCGGCCTGCTCTTGGGCCTGCTCAGCGTGACCACTCGTGTCGGGATTCGACAGGCCCCGAGCATCGGCGCCGCCGGCCTTGTGCTGAACGGGACCTCGTTCCTCGTAGCGGCCGTGGTTGCTGGCGTGCGGGGTGTCTCAGCAGAGGACTTTGCGCTCTCGGGGCTGTGGCCCTTCTTGCTGATGGGTGTGTGCATTCCCGGATTCACGCAGATCGCGTGGCTGTGGGCAGTCGACAAGGCAGGGCCCTCGCGTACCCAGACGGTTATCGCCACCTCGCCGCTCGTGGCTGCGCTCTTGGCGGTAGGGCTCCTCTCGGAGCCCTGGAATGCCGCGCTGATCGGGGGGACGATCCTCGTCGTCGCCGGCGGGATAGCGCTCGTATGGGAACGGCGCAGGCCGGTCGACTTCAGCCTCGTGGGAGTCGCCATCGCCCTCACGCTGGCCGTGATGCTCGGCATGCGCGACACCGGCGTTCGCTGGGCGCTGCCCGATGCCACCACGAACTCGGCGCTCGGAGCGGCAGCAACCCTCTTGACAGCAACGATCACCGTCGTCGTGCTGGCGAGCGTCTTGCCCCGCTGGCGCTACTCGCTCGCTCAGTTCCTTCCAACAGCCGCCGTCATGGCCGCGCCCGGCGTGCTGATGGGTGCGCAGTACGTGCTGTTCTTCGAGGCGTTCGCCCGCGGACGCGTGACGCTCGTCGCGCCGCTTCTCAGCACCCACGCGCTCTGGTCGGTCGTCATCGCGGCGGTCGTACTCCGCGGCGCCGAGGTCGTGAACCGCCGGCTCGTCCTCGCCACAACGCTGATCGTCGGCGGCGCGGCCCTCGTGACCGCGTTCCGGTCGTGACCGCCCAGCTAGGTCGGCCACAAGGGCCCCCCGCCCCCCACCCGGGGGGAGGGTAGCCGAGAAATGCGCACGGCCTGCGCACGGACTGTCACAGAAGCGTCGCAAGACTGTGACAACTCCTCCTGCCGCGGCCCTTGCTCAACCGTGACTTTTGCTCGGCTGCAACTCCTCTCGCCGCGGCCCTTGCTCGACCGTGACCCCTGCTGGGCCATGACGCGCCCGACGTGACGCCCAGCCGGCGTGGCGAGCGGCCGAAACACGGCACGGGAGCAACCTCGTGGTAGTCCCGCAACGGTCGACGTCATCGAGCTATCCCCGGCTGGTCGGGAAACACGACGCGGGAGCAACCCGTGGCGGGGCCGCCAGCAACCCCCGCCACGGTGCCGCAGCGACCCCAGAGCGGTCGGCATCACCGAGCGCAGCGCGCAGCGGACCTGAGGCGCTGCCTGCCCGACGAGGTCATGCGCTCTCACGCCCGCTCTTCGCAGGCAGCGGAAATGGCCCGCCCGCCAGAGTTGAGCACCTCGCGTGCCCGAACGCAAACGACATAGCCTGCTCGCTCGTGTCTCCAGTCAGGCAATAGCCGGCGAATCGCTGCTGGAGCGCGATCAGCTCCCCGTCGCCGCCGAAGGTCTCGTCAAGGAACTCCAACCACAACGGGCAGTCGGCCTCCTCGGCCGGCGCGACCGCCGCCTGCAGGCTAATCCGGTGCGCAGGATCGGGCGCGATCACTTCCTGCCTCCTCAGGTCAAGCGTGGCGCCAGGGACACCCATTAGCCAGAGGTCGGTGTCAAAGTAGTCCACCTCGACCGCGTGAGCTGGGTCGGCCTGCGCGAACTTCTCCACACCCAGGGCGAAGGCGGACCGCTCGGCGGAAACACGCCTTCTCCCCGTCGCGTCGCCTGCCAGGACCGCGGCGATCCGGCGCGCGTAGTCCAACGCCTGACGTTTCCGATCGTGCACCCAGCGGTCGCCCGCCCATTCGTACCATCGGCCCCGATCGTGGTCGAACCGGAGCGTCCCCCCCGTGGCGGGCAGTGAAGGCAGCCGCCACCCCATGCTCGCTCAGCTCCTCGTCCTCTCGATCCGCTGCACCGCCCAGCTCGGAGCCAGGCTCGGGCGGCAGCATGTACGGCTGCAACAGCCCGTCTACCGGGTCGTGCGCGAGCAGACCCTCGATGCGCTCCAGCGTCGCGTCCGCGCCGTCGGCCTCCAACCAGTCGGCGATGTCTTGGCCGTCGTCGCCTTCCGGGAGGCCAACCCGGACAGGACAGCCCATCCCAGCCAGGTGCGCGGCGATCTCGCGCATCGCTTTGCGGCCGGCTTCGTCGGCGTCAGCGAGCAAACGCACCTTGCGACCGGCCAGCGGCGACCAGTCCGTCTTCCGCCAGGAGCCGGTGCCGTGCGCCCAGGTTGTCACCGCCGGTTTCCCTGGCCATGCCCGCAGGCACGCCTCCACGCATTTCTCGCCCTCAACGACTTCGACAGAACCGGCAGCCTGCGCCAGCTCAAGGAGCCGATACAGCGGACGCGGTGCCGGCATTCCCCCTTGAATCCAGCCGCCGCCTTCGGCCGGAACGAACGGCCGTATCCGTTTGCCGTCCCCGCCGTCCTCGCGGATCACGACGCCGACCAGCTCGCCCTCCTCGTCCCTGTACTCGTAACGGCTCACCCCCGGCCCTGCCGGGAGTTCCTTCAAAACCCTCGGCGCCACCGTCTCCGACGGCCTCGCCTTCGCAGGTGCCGACTCGACGGCTCGCAACTCTGAGTGACCGTCGCCGACACCGTCAAGTCCCAGCGCAGCCAGGATCTCCCCGAACTCGCAATTCACGAAACAGTGGAGGAGAACCTCCTGCTTGTCGCCTCGCAAAACGCTCAGGGACGGTGTTGTGTCGTCGTGGGCCGGGCATCGCGCCTGCCAGCCTGAGCCGCTCCGCTTGGGCTGGCATCCAGCCCGCTCAAGCGCCTCGAGCACCCTCTCAAGCAACGGTCAGCCTTCCGGCGACGCGGCTAGCGAAACACCGCAAAGACGGCGCTCATTCCCCGGTCGCGCGCGGCCTCGAGGCGAGCCAGGCCGAGACTTCAGATTCCGGC
>JAPOVR010000153.1 GCA_026708005.1 Actinomycetes bacterium | reverse complement strand
CGTCCGGGTCTGAGAACCGCTCCCGTTCCGGCCCGTTCTTCCTGAGGTAGCGCTGTCCGTTCGCGAAGGCTGGCAGGTCGGAGGCGTCGATGGCGATGTCTTGGCCGTAACCGGGGAGCTCTTGCTGGAGCGCCGCGGTTACCCGGTCGATGCAGGTGTCGAGGAGCGGCTTGTGCGTGCGCAGCTTCCTGCTGAACCGGTAGAGCGCGTACACGGACGGGGTCCCGCCGATCGCTTTCTGGAGCACGGGGTGCTCGCCGATCAGCCGGGCGGTGCGGCTCCAGGTCGGGATCGCGTACAGGCTCTTGGCGAGGCAGGCACCGACCAGCGAGCGGATCGGGTAGCCCTTCCTTCCTGTCCAGCGGAGTCCCTCGAGCTCCGCGATCAGCTCGGCGATCTCAGGTGAATCGAGGAGGACGGCGACGGACTCTGCAGGTCCGTCGCGGCGGATTGGTACCGTCTGCACTACCAAGTGAGCTCATTCCTCTCTTGGTCACGGCCCTCGGAAGCGCCAACTTCGCGGGGGCCTCTATTTGTGTGTTTGGGGATCTTACCAGATCTTCGTCTTGTATGCGAGCTGGGCGTCCCACGCAGTCTCTGAGAGATGCAGCCTGAGTCCGAATGGACAGGCCTTTTCACTTCTCACCGTGGCCTATGTGAGTTAGGACTAATGTGATGGACGACGGCGAAGGGACTTTCTTTCCTGCCCTTTTTCACTTCTGGATGAAGACTCGTCGTCTTGTCTTGTCTGGCGGAATCACTTTTCCGTCTCAGGAGGCACTCGAAAGGAATTTGAAGCCGCCGTAGTCTGTGTAATACAGAAATCATCTTTGCTGGTGATCCTGTGTTAATGATTGACTCTGTATCCCAGAGAGGCAACACGATTGTCCTCTGGTTGATTGGCTTGCGTCGGCCGTTCCTGATGGGCATGACGCTCCTCTCCCAGTGGGTGATGTTCTGCGGGAATGAAGAGAGCGCGGAGTGCTGCAGGAGCGCGGAGAGAGGAGGAAAACGAGCGGTTCAGAACGGCTCTATCCTACGCCGTCACTCCGGTAGACGAACCGCTAGCGATCCCAAATAAACCCTGAACTACAGAGTGGTTAGACCCTGAACTACAGGTAGGCCATCTGGTCAACCGTTTCTAGCGCCACGGGTTGTGCGGCCAGCGAACTCACCCGCGTAGCGTTGCGGGTGCGTCACTGACGAGACGCCGTACAGGCTCCGTTTGGGTAGCGCCCCGACAGAAGCCCTCGAAGCCGTCCGTGTGTGCCTGCTCGCTGACTTACTCGCCGACGCGGGCCAGCCGCCTCGTGGCGGACGCCCGGCACCCCCTGAAGGCGCCTGGCCGTCGATGTAGACGGCCGGCCCTGACTGGTTTCGCTCCACCAGGAACGGCTGAAGCGGCGCCCGGCCCGTATCAGAGAGATCGCAGCCGCGCCCACGTGGCCTGTTCCACGGATCAGCGGGCTAGCCCTTGCGCTAGTGGGACGGCCCGGCTGCGGGCAAGGTGCTGGAGCCGCAGGCCGGGCGGGCGTCTGCGGGGTAGGAGGGACGCGTCAGCGCCACCCGGGGAGACTCGCCTTCTGGTTGTGTGCGTTGCTGCTAGCTGCTGGCTGGGGTGGATGGGCCGGTTGTTGTTCTTGTGTTGGCGCTGTGGGCGGCCTGGGCTCGCCGGGTCGTGTAGTCGGGGGTCTTGTCTTGGTGCTCGCGCGGCAAGAACGGGGCTTTCTGGCTTGCGCTGGGGTTGTAGGGTAGGGCCCTCCTGGGTCGCGGCTACGCTTGGGTGCCGGGGGTTGGCGGCTGTTGTGGCGCACGGATGTTGGTTGGGGTGTTCGTATGATCGGGTGGTGGCTGTGGATCTGCGAGTATTGAGGGAGGAGGTGCGCCGTTGACTGGCGCTGGGCGTGTGTCGGGAGTTGCTCTTCTGACGGACTGGGCTAGAGGCCAGGATCTTTGGGTCCGCGCGCTTGTCGATGCCGTGCTTGAGACACGGCGTGCCCTCAGCGACAGTGCTGCGGCGGGGCTTTACGGGTTGCTTCTTCAGGAGAAGCAACTCTGTGAGATCGAGGATGGGCCGGCTTTGCCGGACCCGGTCGGGAACGATGGCGGTCCCGGTGAGGAGGAGCAGGAGCTGAGGCTTTGCAGTCTCTCTGGGGTTGCCAACGTCAACGCCCTCGCGGCCGGTCAGAGCATCGACTTCAACGCGCGGATGACTGTTCTCTACGGCGAGAACGGCGCCGGGAAGACCGGCTACGTACGCATCCTGAAGCGGGCTGCGTCGGTTCGCACATCCGAGCCGATTCTGCCGAACGTTGGTCGCCCCGGCTCGGATGGGTCCCCGGCTGCAACACTCGACTACGAGATCGGCGGTGTGCCAGGCAGCTGCGTGTGGACAGGAGAAGAGGGCGTATCTCCCCTTACCCGGATCGATGTGTTCGACGCTGAGGGCGTTGATCTGCATGTCGATGGGGAACTCGCCTACGTCTATACGCCGAGCGAGCTCGCGGTTTTCAGGTACGCGCATGACGGCATCGAAGCCGTCAAGGCCAAGCTTGAACAGGCTCGCCAGGAGACGCTGCCGGCTGGGAACCCGTACCTTCACCGGTTCTCGCGTGACGGGACGCTGTACGCGAGGATCGAGACCCTAGGCCCCACGACCGATCTTCCTGAGCTGGAGGCTATTGCGGACATCAGCGAGGAGGAGCGGGCTCAGCTTGTGCCGCTTCGAGAGCGCGTCGATGCGCTGGGATCCGCGGCGTTGGGGGCCAGCCTCCGGGTCGCCGAGGCCGAGCGGGAGGTGTTTGGGCGGCTCGATGCCGCTCTCGCCGTTGCCGAGAGATTCAACCGGGGCGCCTACGCACAGGCTCTGGGGACTGCACGCAGGGCGGAGGAGGCTCACACTCGCGCAACGTGGGAGGCTCTTGTCGGCGAGGCAATCCCGGGAGTTCTCGGGGAGGAGTGGCGACGTTTCATCGAGGCTGGGGACGCATACCTCGCCGAGCACAAACCGGAGGACTACCCGAGGGAGGGCGAGACCTGCCCGTACTGCCTGCAGGACCTCGGCGAGGCGGCCACCGCTGTCGTTCGGAAGTACCGTGCGTTCTGTCAGAGCGACCTGCAGGACGCTCTCGGGGAAGCCCGGGCGGCGCTGAGGGACCAGACTGCCGAGGTGGCTGCCGTGCCGCTTGAGCCGCTTGCCCAAGACGTCAAGGAGATGATCGAGGCCGCGGGGGAGGAAAACGCACGGAGCATGAGTCTTCTTGCCGCACGCGACTTCGTCTCGGAGTTCCGTGCGCTGCAAGAGACGACCGGGATCAGCGGTGACCTCGAGGCCGCAGAGTTCGAAGCGACGACAACGGCCGCCCGGCCGCTTGTCGATGCCCGGCTTGCTGCCCTCAGCAGTCTTGTCCGTGATCTGCGCACGCAGGCCAGCCAGCGGAAGGAGCACCTGGAGTCGGAGCGCGCTAAGCTGCGCGATCTCCAAGACCGGGCCACGCTGAGCGAGCTTCTTCCCGGCATCCGAGAGTTCGTCGAGCGTGCGAAATGGGCGTCGCGTGCAAAGCTGATCCTTGACAGGTTCCCTGCCCTCAGCCGCTCTCTCACCACGGCCTCGAAGCAGGCCGGTGAGCAGCTCCTCAACCAGGACTTCGAGTCCGCTTTTGTTGGCGAGTGTGAGGCCCTGCGAGCCCCAACCGTCACCCTTGACTTTCCAGGCAGACGGGGCCAGCCGGCGCGCAGGAAGTCACTGACGCCGCAGCACAGGTTGCGCGCCATCCTCTCCGAGGGGGAACAGAAGGTGATCGCCCTCGCTGATTTCATCGCTGAGGCAACACTCCGGCGGAGCCCCACGCCGATCGTGCTCGACGATCCCGTTACGAGTCTCGACTACAAGCGGCTCCAATACGTTGTTGATCGGCTAGTCGAGCTGAGCGAAACGCGCCAGGTGATCGTGTTCACGCACAACATCTGGTTCACGATGGAGCTTCTGGCGCGTTTCGACAAGGACCGGCCAGCATGCGCCTACTACGACGTTTCCGGACGGGACACCGAGCGAGGTGTCGTCTCCAGGGGCGAAAGCCCACGGCTTGACACCTGGTCAGACAAGAAAGCGCGGATCAACCGGTTGATCGAGCGCGCCAGAAGTGAAGAGGACAGTTTTATGCGCGAGGTTTTCGTCGAAAAGGGGTACGACGACATGCGCGGCGCCTGCGAGATCATCGTCGAGAACAACCTCCTACAATCCGTAGTTGGGAGCTACCGTCCTAACGTCATGGTGGGGAACCTACTGCGCGTGCGATTCAAGGATCTCCCGGCAGCAACCGAAATCGTCAACGAGGTCTTCGAGCGTTGCTGCCGTTTCACCGGAGGCCACAAGCAACCACTCGAAACACTGAGTGTTCGCCCATCACTCGACCAGCTCACCGAGGACTGGGACGCGCTCAAAACAGTCCACCGCCAGTTCTCCACGTGAACGCCCAGCCCGTCCCGTAGACGCACAGGCCCGCGGCGGCGCCCGGTTCTCTCTCACCCTGTGCCATGCGCTTCCCCTCTTGTGTTCCTGCGCCGACGTCTACGGGGGAGGGTCAGGCTTCTCGGTGGCCGTGAACAGCTACCAGCTCCTGGCGGCGAGGTTACCGGCGCGGCCGCCGGCCTGGGCGGGTTGCGGGATGTCCAGGTCACGAACAGTCAGGGTCTGCCCACCGACCCACAGGGGCGGTGGCTAGCCTTGACGGTTTGTGTGGTTGATGGACCGCCACAGGTAGATCGCTTCGAAGGCGAGACTCACGGCCGAGTGTGAGTCAGTTTGGATTCTCTGTCACGGGTCGTGGTGTTTCGAAGGGTTGCCGGGAACCGGGACTGGCCTGCTGCCGGTTCACGTTTGCCCTGGGTGTGGGCCTTGTCGGTGGCGTGCCCGGTGTTGCCTGTCCGGCGGGTTCAGGGGTGTCTGGGAGCAAGACCCGCCAGCACACGATCCCATCCCATCGCATAAGACGGCTTGAGCGCGCTGTCGGGAGAGCCCTCAGCCCGCGGCCGGACGCGGGCGATCC
>JAPOVR010000073.1 GCA_026708005.1 Actinomycetes bacterium | reverse complement strand
CGGCTACCAGGTCCTCAAGAAGTGGTTGTCATACCGAGAACAGGAGATCCTCCGCAGACTGCTCAAGCTAGAGGATGTCCAGTACGAAACTGCGCCAAGACTGTGCCAGGCCTGCCCAGCTATGCCCCGGTCCGACGCAGACCTGCGGGGCGATGGTGCAACCGGAGCTCAGAAGCGGGAGCAACCCTGGACAACCCTGGTTGGTATCCGCCGACCGGAGTCGTCTCTGTGTGCGTTCGGCTGGCTGGGGCCGCTGATGCGTGCGCTTCGTGTCCGGGGCGTCACTCTGGGCGCGATCGGAAGGCACGTCTCGACACGTCGCTGTGGTCTTGAGTCCGGCGAGAGCCACCGCGTACACGTCGCGCTCGACATACACGCATTGCGCCCGACAACAATGTCGCCCCGCGCCCGGCCACATGCCGATGCTACGCGTCGATGATGTGTGCGCTTCGTGTCTGGGAAACTCACCTCGCGTGTGTGTGCTCGGCGGGCACGCCTCGACTGGTCCGTGAGCTCTGCGCGCTGACACACGCCGCTCCGTGCGCTTCGCCTCCGACGACAGCGCCGCCTCTTGCCCGGCGGCACTTCAGCGGGTGCGGGTCCGTGCCAGGCGACATGCCGCCACGGCACTCGCGGGCTGCGCCCAGCGACGCGCCGCCACGCGCTCGGCTCTTCCCCGGTGGATGCAGAGCTCCGCGCTGATGGTTGGGGAGACGGGAGCGATATTGCCCCGATCCGATCTGGCCGGAGAACGCCGCCTCCGCGCTTGCCGGGCTGCCAGAAGAGGCGCGTGCCGTCCCGATTCGCCTCGGCTTGAGCACAGCCGCGCAGGCGGGTCGTCTTCCTGCCCGCCCCATCAGACTCGGTAGGATTGCCTCATTGGGCTCCGCTCCATCATCGGCGCGCGAGATCTGCCAGATCGCGGTGGGTCGCTCGTCGGGTTGCAATCGCCAATCGCGGCGTGATTGCATCTGTGCGTGCACACGAGCGGCTCGAGAGTCTCCGGCAAGCCGTGACCGCCGCGCACCCGGGCTTGGCGCTATCTGCCTGGTGCGGTGAGGACGCTGCTCTTGCATCGCTCAACCGTGGCTCTCGCCTCGTGCAGCCGTGTGCGCTACCAGAATGTCACCGCGGGCAGCTCACCGACCGGTCGCCACGAGCAGACCGACGAGCAGAGGTCATCAAGACGCCGTCCGCCGTCGCGGCATGTCGCTTCGGGCAGCACGGCACCCGACCGCGACGACCAACCCACCGAGGAGCGCTGCGGCGCGGCCCGCGAGGTTGTTCTCGCTCGGCTCGACGCGCGGGCCCACGCGCTCAACGGGCGAGCCCAAGAGGGATAGCGAGCCCACGGGCGCTGGCAGGCCCAAGAGTGACCCAGGCGATTCGACGTCGGGGTGTGGTGCAGCAGCCTTCGCTCGACCCGACCCTCCCTCGAGTGCGCGGCAGGGCCATTCGCGGCACCTGGGTGCCCCGCAGGTTCGTGCCCAGCAGGGCCATTCGCGGAACCGTTCGTGCCCAGTAAGGCTGTGCCCAGTAAGGCCGATCGCGGCACCGTTCGTGCCCAGTAAGGCTGTGCCCAGCGGGGCCGATCGCGGCAGTACTGCGCGGAGAGAGGCTGTTCGCGGCGACGCCGATCGTGCCGGGGCAAGTCGCGGCACCGCCGTGCGCGGCAGGGACGCGTGCGGCAAGGCCAATCGCGGCAGGGCCAGCCGCTCCAGCCTCCTGATCGGCTCGGGCGCGTCGCGACCGACGTGCGCCATGCCAGAGTCAACGGCGCCAGAGTCGACCATGCTGGAGTCGATGGTCATCACGCCAGAGTGGGGGGGCCGTGCTCGGTCTCGATGAACGCATCGTGGAGCTCAGCAGCGGCGGCAGCGTTGGCCTCATCATCCTCGTTGGAATCATGCTGGGCCTTCGCCATGCGACAGACCCCGACCACCTGGTTGCGCTGACCACGCTCGTCGCCTGCGGCAGGGATCGGGCCGCCGGGAGGATTGGCGTATGGTGGGGCTTGGGGCATGCCATCACGCTTGCTGCTCTTGGGCTTCCGATCGTCCTGCTCGGCGTCCGCCTGCCCGATCGGGCTCAGCAGGCGGCCGAGCTCGCTGTGGCGGTTCTGATCGTCGCGCTCGCCGTGCGGCTGATCGTGCGCTGGCGGCGCGGCGCCTACCACGTCCATGATCACGTCCATGCTGACGGCATGGGTCACGCTCACCTCCACTCGCACGAGCACAGCGCGGGCCACGGCCACACCCACGGAATCGAGAGAGGCCCGCTTGGTGCCTTCGGAATCGGCCTCCTCCACGGGGCCGGCGGCAGCGCAGGCGTGAGCGTCCTCGTGCTGGCAGCCGCGAGCTCCCAGGCCTGGGCGGCCGCCTCGCTCGTGCTGGTCGGTCTCAGCACCATGCTCTCGATGTGGCTCGCCACAACGGGCTTTGGGCTCGCCTGCGTCAGCGGCCGCGCTCGCCAGGGCACGCGAGTGCTCTTTCCAACGCTCGCAACGCTAAGCCTCGGCTTCGGCGTGTGGTACGGCGTCGGCGTCTTCGCTCCAAGCATCTCGCCGATCTAGGAGTCCTGCGCAGGCCGGTGGGGCTGCAGCGGCCCGTAGAATCGAGCCCCGATGGCCAATGACCGCCCATCGAACTGGAATGCCGTTGACCTGCTGCCTGCAGGCGGGCTGGAGGGCAAGGCCGCACGCGGAACCCCGCTTCGCGTCAAGCTTGGCATCGATCCAACAGCGCCCGACATCCACCTTGGGCACACGGTGGCGCTCGGCACGCTCGCCGCCTTCCAGGAGGCGGGGCACGCGGCAGTGCTTATCATCGGCGACTACACGGCGCGAATCGGCGATCCGTCCGGGCGCTCAGGCGAGCGGCCGGTTCTCTCCGCCGATGAGCTTGACCGCAATGCCCGCAGCTACGCGGAGCAGGCTTTCAAGATCCTCGACCGCGACCGAACCGAGGTTCGGCACAACTCCGAGTGGCTCGCGAAGCTCGATTTCGCCGAGCTCCTTCGCCTCACCCGAACCATGACCGTCGCCCGCATGCTCAAGCGGGACGACTTCGCCAATCGCATGGCCGCGCAGGAGCCCATCTCCGTCACCGAGCTCTTGTACCCGCTCGTCCAGGGCTACGACTCCGTCGCTGTGCAGGCAGACGTGGAGCTCGGGGGTACCGATCAGCTCTACAACCTGCTCGCTGGGCGCGATGTCATGCAGGCGTACGGGCTCGAGCCGCAGGTGGCCCTGACGCTGCCGATTCTCGTTGGCACCGACGGCACCGAGCGCATGTCGAAGTCGAGAGGTAACTACATCGGCGTCGCCGAGCCGCCCAGCGACCAGTTTGGGAAGGTGATGTCGATCCCCGACTCGGCGACCGCCGACTACTGGCGGCTGTGCTTGCGACGCGATCCGCCCGAACTCGAGCCGATGCAGGCGAAGCTCGCGCTCGCCGCGGCGATCGTCACGCGCTACCACGGAGAGCCGGCTGCTGCGCAGGCCGAGGCGCATTTCACCCGCGTCGTTCGTGAGCGCGGCACGCCGGAGGATGTGCCGGTCCTCGAGGTCGCAGCGGACACAGTCCACCTCCCCGAAGTCCTGAAGCGCCAGTTCGGGGAGTCGACCAGCCACTGGCGACGGCTGATCGAGCAGGGAAGCGTCCGAGTTAACGGGGTCCCGGCCACCGAGCTCAATCTGCCCGCCGAGCGGCTCAGCGATGCGCTCGTTCAGGCGGGGAGGAGGCGCTTCGTGCGGCTTCGCCTGGGGACTGGAGCGCTCGAGCCGCGGAGCCGTCCCGACGCCGCGGGTTGCTAGCGGCGCGCCTTGCGCTCCTCACGGCGTCCTTGACGTCCGGGCAGTTGCGTCCTTGACACCCCGGCGGCTCTTGGTATCATGCGCAGGCCGCAGAAGCGGCCAACCGTGGGCACTGTCAGCCGACGACACAGGAGCCTCTTCGTCAGATCTGCATATGTTCGCAGCAGTCAGGAGGCCTCCGGTGCGAGTCGGAAGCTTTTTTCATGGTTGGCAGCCGGGCGGCGTGGTCTTTGAAAACTCAACAGCGTGAAACGTTCGAGAGCCTCGAGCAGGTGGCGTCTGCCTTCGGGTAGGCGGCGCGTGGGAGAGGCTAGAGAAACATCGATCCTCGTCCCTCCCCGGGGGCGAGGACTTTGAGCGAGAGCTCTTCTTGAACCGATAGCAAGCCATCCCTGCTGGGATGGAATGCGAAAGGTCTTCACGGAGAGTTTGATCCTGGCTCAGGACGAACGCTGGCGGCGCGCCTAACACATGCAAGTCGAGCGACGACCCATCCGCTTGCGGATGCTGAAAGCGGCGAACGGGTGAGTATCGCGTGGGTAACCTACCCTCGGCTCCGGGATAGCCCGTGGAAACGCGGATTAATACCGGATGGCCTTTCAGGTCTACGGATCTGACAGAAAAGGTAGCTTCGGCCTCCGGCTGAGGACGGGCCCGCGTCCGATTAGCTAGTTGGTGGGGTAATGGCTCACCAAGGCTCCGATCGGTAGCTGGTCTGAGAGGACGATCAGCCACACTGGGACTGAGACACGGCCCAGACTCCTACGGGAGGCAGCAGTGGGGAATCTTGCGCAATGGGCGGAAGCCTGACGCAGCGACGCCGCGTGCGGGAAGAAGGCCCTCGGGTTGTAAACCGCTTTCAGGAGGGACGAAGCCACTCGGGTTAATAGCCCAGAGGGTGACGGTACCTCCAGAAGAAGCCCCGGCTAACTACGTGCCAGCAGCCGCGGTAATACGTAGGGGGCAAGCGTTGTCCGGATTCATTGGGCGTAAAGCGCGTGTAGGCGGTTCAATAGGTCCGCTGTGAAAGCTCGAGGCTCAACCTCGAGATGCCAGCGGAAACCATTGGACTAGAGTCCGGAAGAGGAGAGTGGAATTCCTGGTGTAGCGGTGAAATGCGCAGATATCAGGAAGAACACCTATGGCGAAGGCAGCTCTCTGGTACGGTACTGACGCTGAGACGCGAAAGCGTGGGGAGCGAACAGGATTAGATACCCTGGTAGTCCACGCCGTAAACGATGG
>JAPOVR010000106.1 GCA_026708005.1 Actinomycetes bacterium | reverse complement strand
AGCTGTTCGTCTGAGCATGATGCTCAAGCTCCCTGACGGGAACGGCTCCTCACCCGCAGCCCTGCGTTGCCTCCCGGCAACAAGGTCTAACGAAGACCGCCTGAGAAGATGCCAAGCTGCTCGAGGGCGGCCCGGACGTCCTCCAGGGCAGCGTCGGGATCAAGCTTGAACGCGCCTTCCTTGACCGGTTCGAACGTCCAACCGCAACGCTCCAGGTCACGCTGGCGGGCAGCGTCTGCATCATGCCGGTCGACCCCGTGCCAGGAGTCGCCGTCGCACTCGACGGCGAGCGCTCCCTCCATGCCCCACACCACGAGGTCGATGCGGTAGCCGAGAACCGCGTGTTGCGGAGTCACCCAGTGTCCGCGCCGGACAATGCGGAGAAACACGTCGAGCTCGACCCAGCTTTCGAAAGGGCACGGCTGGCTTCAGGTTTCCTGCTGGGCCTAGACGGCGAGGCGTTCAAGCCCCGCGATGTCGAGACCTCCGGCGGCGGGAGGTGGATCACCGTCCGGGTGCTGACCTGGATCACTATCCGATCGCTGTTGACGCGAGGCGAATCTTTGCCCTCCGTGCACCGAGATCTTTGGCACGGATCTCGGTACGGCGTCCTCGACAACGCGGCGAACGGCGCTCGGGAGTCGGCGGAGAAATTGTAGGCGGTGCTGCCCCCTTAGCTAGGCCAGCGCCGCCTACAGGGGTTTGCGGGCGAGGAAGCAGTAGAGCGGTGTGAAGATGCCCGTCCGGCCGCCCTCGACGTAGGCGTCGGCGGTGCGATCAAGCAGCCGGACGACTTCCGCGGATCCCTTTGGAAACAGCCGCATCGCTTCGGCCAGCTTTGTTCCCGCGAAGAACGCTTTGCGGCCTAACGGGAGCCTGTGAAGGGCCGTCCCCAACGTCCCGTGGCGGCTTGCCATGGGCTGATACCACGGCGTGGACGGGCCTTGCTGCATGTCCCGGTCCATCCCTTCGATCGCCGAAAATCCTGCCGCTTCGAGCGCCTCGTTCACTTCCCCGAACGTGGCGATGTCGTTCAGAGCAATGCCCCGCATCAGATCCCGCTTGATGGCCTGATGCCGGTGGTCGTTCGGATCGTACGTGTCCGTGAGGCACATTTCCTGGCCCCAGAACAGGGCTCCGGGCTTCAGCACGCGGAATATCTCCTCGAACGCACCTTGCTTGTCCGGCGCATGGCACGTTGACTCGATGGCGTACCCTCCGTCGAAACTGTCGTCCGCGATAGCGCTCATGTCCATGAAGCTGCAGGCTTCGTAGTCGACCATATGGTCGAGCCCCGCTTCAGCGTTCAACCGCTTCGCCTCCTCCAACTGGATCGTATTGATGTTGATGCCGACAACGCGGACACCCGCCTCGCGGGCGACGCGGCGCATGGGGCCGCCGACTCCACAACCAACATCGGCCACCGTCATGCCCTGCTGCAACTCCAGCTGGGAGATCATCAACCGCTGATGCCGGACCTGGGACTCCTCGATACTCTCTTGCGGGGTGAGCGGCGCGAAGTGCAGGGATTCGCTCCAGCCCTTCACCATAAACCCGCTGCACAGATTGTAGTACTCCTTTACCGTTTCCGTGTGGTCGTACCCGGCTTCCGGTGCCGCCCGATCGATCCAGCCCTCGAAGTGCTGCACCCTGTGCCTGACGTCCGATCCTTGGTACGCATCCCGCAGCGCTCTGGATAGTTTGTTCAACCGCATGTAGAGGATCTTCTGCTTGAACGGATTAGGCGCGTCAGTGTGTCAGTCCGCGGCCGGTGCTGTAGGGATCTTGCGCCTCTTCTCGGCGATGACGAACTTCCCTTTCTTCCTGATGGATAGCGAGGGGAACGGGCTAATCCGAAGCGGCTGGTCTTCAGGCGACACCTTTATGGTGAAGTAGTGCGCCAGCATCAGCAGGTTGATGCCGAGCTGCAGCTCCATCCACCGCGAGCCGAGGCAAGTGTGGGTGCCCAGCCCGTACGGAGCATATCCGAGACCACGGTGCTCCTCACGCGGAGGCAGGTACCGGTCGATATCGAAGGTCTCGGGATCGGGAAAGACATCGCTCATGTAGTGCGAAGCCGTCTGGGCGATGTAGATCTCCGACCCCTCAGGGAGCTCGTAGCCCTCCACCACGCAGGAGTTCATCACTGTCCGCATCGACAGCGGGACGATCGGGTAGAGGCGCATGGACTCCATGATGAAGCGATGGGTGACGTCGAGGGCCTCCTTGGTGAAGTCCTCAGGGGAGGGATCACCGTCTGCGAACAGGGCATCCGCTTCGGCGCGGATCCGCTCATAGAGTTCAGGCTGCGTCGCCATGGCCCAAAGCGCAAAGCTGAGCCCGTCGCCAAGGTACACGCTCGCAATCAGCGGCGCCGAAAGCGCGAAACGCAGATTCGACTCGGGGAGGAACTGCGGATCGCTTGCGTGCAGGCTGAGCAGGTCGTCGGCAATATCCCGTGGACATCCAGCCCGCTGGGCGGGTGTGTGGACGCGTTGGACCCGAGCCAGCAATGTCTCGATGCCCTTCGCCTTCCGCTTCATGGACGGCGTCTTCAGCATGAACTTGGGCAGAACCTTCAAGACTCGTGTGGCGAGCGCTCGTTCCTTGTAGGTGCTCAAATCGCCGATGAGATCCTGCGACTGCACGCTGAGCATGAGCTGCGAAAGCTGTGCGTTAATCAGTTCCCGGGACATGGCGCTTGCAGACATGGCTTCCCCGACCGCCCAGGTCGCCATATGAGCGCGGGCGTACTCGTAGACGGTATCCAGCTGTCCTTCCAGCCGCGAGCGCGAGTAGGCCGGCTGCAAGAACTTGCGAAAGCGGAAGTGATCGGCGCCGTCAAGGGACGGGAGAATCCCAGACGCGCCGTAGACTTTCTCGAATTCCTGAAGATAGTCCTTGGCCCTCAGGTAGATGCGCCCGTGCCGGTGGGCCCAGCGATTGGTCTCGGGCCCGGCGAGGAAGATCATGTGGTCTTGGAGCGGTGGGTTGAGCCTGAACACCGGGCCGTACTCTTCCGCAAGGTCGGCGAAGAGCGCGGGCAGGTTACCGCTCCAGAGGCGTCGGTTGAACAGCAGCTTGCGCATCGGCACCGTCGGGATCTTTTTGGTCAGCACGGCACGCGTGAGCAGCGGGCCAGCCAGATTGTTCGCGACCGCGTCGGCGAGCGCGCGGGCAATCAGTTCCAGCTTGCAGAGGGCCTCGACGCGCTCCTCGAGTTCTTCCTCGATTGGGAAGATGAAGCGGAGGACATCGCACGTGTTCGCGAGCGCGATGATAATGACATCCCTTGGGTAGGGAATTTTCTCGTTGAAAATCACGTTGCTAATCCGCGTCGTGACGAACTCAGGCCCCACGCCCTCTGCCGAGCCGCTTGCCCCTGCGCGCTGCCCGGCGGTCGGGGACAAAGTCCAGAAATCGCCATCGTGATACTGGAGGATCTGCGCTGCGACCAGGTGATCGAGGGTCATGTCAACGATCGTTTCTGCGTCAGGCGCGAGGCGCTCGATCCAGTACTGAGCGTTCCGCCGGCCCGGTTCGTCTGCAATTTCCCGAAGGATGTCGTCCAGGACCGGATCCCCTGTCCGGGTCTCGTCCAAGACGACCAGCGAGTCCATGTCGGTGTCAATGCGGGAGATTAGGGACAGTTCCCCGAGCACTGCCCCAACGACCGTGCAATTCAGAGTCCAACCAGGAATTTGGCGGAAGTACCCGGTATCGTTGTCGAGCAGCAGCAGGAGGAGTTCATCAGGGAGGGTCAGCGTCCGCGCGTCAGCGCCGTCCGCCGCGAGAGTCATAGTCCCGTCCTCTGGAGGCAGGCTGGTCATTTGCGCCATCGTATCCGACGCGTTAGGGGGCAGCAACGGATCGCCGCGAACGGCGCGGTCGGGATGTGAGTGCACTTACATAACGTGAACTTCACGCACCTGACGTGGGCCTTCCAAGCCGGTACTGCTCTTGGGTTGCGGGTCGGGTGGGTGTGGGCGTGGTGGTTTGGGGGGTGGGTGGACGGTACCCGTCTGCCACGGTCAGCAGCTGCAAGGGCCTGTCTGTTTGTGGGTTCGGGCCGCGATCCAGGCCGAGTGGGCCCAGACGTGATTACGGTAGGTCGGACGCAGGACCCGCCGGCCGGTCGCAGACGGCCCCGCCTTGGCCTGCCGGCGCGACGACACCCTGGGCCCCCTCCTGCCGCCAGACGCGCCCGCCGCCTGCTTGCGGCCGGCCGTCCAGCCCTCCAGGCTCGGCGGCAGGCAGTGACCCGCTGACCTGCCGAAGCCCATGAGCCGGCCCCACAGCTCGCGGCCCCCCGGAGGGGCCGCCAACCCCCGACCGCCGTCAGGAGCCGCCGGAGCGTCACGGTAATCCCTGCCAGCGGCAGAGAGGTCACCTCTAGGAATGACCTGTCTTTTATGAAATACCCCCACAGATAGCTGAACTCTGCAGCACTAGAAGCTGCATCCGGCGGACAAGCCCAGCCCCGCTAGACAGGCCAACCCGGCAGACCCTTCCGGCAAAGAGGCTCGCCCCGGCGACCAGCAGCGTCAGCGCACAGCAGAAACGTCGGGGCAGGCTGCTGGGAAGCGTCTCGGGGCGGGGCCGCCGGCGGGGGAGGGGCAGCCACGAGGGAAGAGGAGGGTGGGAGCCGGCTAGCCGCTGATCCGCTCGGTGCCCAGGCTTGGCTATGCCGGTGGGGACAGGGTTTGTGTTTGCCAGAGGTTTCGTGGTCTGCGCGCAAACGCGTTGGAATATCATCTCAGGCTCGCTGACTACACACTGGGCGGGTCCGCATCTGCCTCAGCCGAGCGCGTGGATTGCCGGAAAGCCGCATACGGTATGCGCTATATCAGGCATCGGCATCGCACACCCTGCCGCACTTGGTCCGCTTCGACTCGCCAAGCACGACACCTCCTCGATCAAGGTTCGGCGAGCTGCGAAATCAGCTCCGCGCCGAGCCGAGCCCCAAGGTAGGGCATCAGGCTAGGATCTGATCTCCTGTTTCCGGCCTAGTTGAATCGAGCAATTGCAATCCGAGGTCGCCCTAAAGGTTGGCACGAAGCCATC
>JAPOVR010000033.1 GCA_026708005.1 Actinomycetes bacterium | reverse complement strand
GGCTCCGCACCAAGAACTGTCTGCCCTAATTCCGTATTTCGTCAAACCCTCCTAGTTACGAAGGTCTCTTGTCTTCAGGAGTGATTGGCTTGGTTATCACCCTCTCCTATGCCGAATTTACCCTCTCTCCTGGACCGCTCTGTCTTGATTCCATCCAAGGTTTATAACGAGGATGAGTGTGTCCTACAAGTGAGTGAGAGGCAGCGCTTTTTCCATCAGGTAGGGGAGAAGGAGTACTCTTACTGCAACTTCACTATCAGGGAAGGCGACGGCCATTTCCAAGTCCACGGACTTGGTAAAAGATTTAAGCTTGCTAGGAGCCTTGAAGAAGCGAAGACGGCTATAGACGATGTTGAAGATACCTTTGATAGGCACTTCCAGATCACAACCACGATAGATGAGCACTACAGGAAACGGGATACCGAACCTGATGCCTTACGGATCGCTATCGAGGCCTGCAAAGACCTAATAGCGATGGCAGAAAGGGCAGCTGCGTCCTTCCGCTTTCAGTACACAAGGCCTCTACCGGGACACAAGGGATACGAACAGCTCGCAATTATCAGGGAGAAGCAGAAAGACTACAAGTCCGCGATCGAGCTCTCACAGAAGGCGAAGAAGCAGGGCTGGGCTGGGGATTGGGATAGACGGATAGTGCGATGTCGGCGTCGGATGGAGAAGAAAGATACAAACATCTAGCCACGCCGAGCAAGAAAAACTAGCTATGCAGTTCATCTAAGGAGATGTTGCTAGATGTCTAAACGCAAGAAAGAAAGACCCGAAACCAGCACACTCAAAATCCACTCCGCACCAGAAAGGGTAGCACAACGGATATTCGCTAACGCTAGGGGGGACCGGCGAAACTTGGCTCAGGGGTAGCGTGGCCATGTTTGGTGTGGGAGGGTTGGCGCTGCCAGCATCGTGAAGTGACGGTCCCACCGAGGCGGGGACGGTCGGTATGACCCCTTCGGGGACCGTCAAGGCGCCGCTGGCGCATGGCCCGACCCGCAACCCAAAGAAGAGTCCCTGTGCGGATACTCATTGCCGCCATTGCCGCCGCCGTTTGTCTGGCTGCGGCGGCCGTAGCGTCGGCGGCGGCGACGCTGGCGTCATGCACGATCACCGGCACCGCGAGAGCGGACATGATCCACGGCACCGACGGCCCAGACGTGATCTGCGGCCTCGGCGGAGATGACATCATCCACGGCGACAAAGGAAACGACATCATCTTCGGTGACGAGGGCGACGACGTCATCTACGGCGATAAGGGCCACGACACGATCAGCGGAGGCCCAGGAGACGACATCATCGACGGAGGCCGCGGCCACGACACCCTGTACGGAGGCTCCAGGTACGACACCGTCGCCGGCGTCACGGCAACGACGTGATCAGCGGCGGCATCGGGCCGAACTGCCTCACCGGCGGCGGCGGCCGCAACGTCCTGCCTCCAGGCGCCGGCTGCGACCCGGCCCCCGTACAGCCGACGACACCCGGTCCCGCTCGGGCAGGCAGCGACGCTCCATGACGGCTGGGTCGTGACCGTCAACTCGGTCACGCCCAACGCGGCAGCCCAGTCATGGCCGAGAACCAGTTCAACGACCCGCCCGAGGCGGGCCGCCAGTTCTTCATCGCGAATATCACCGCCACCTACACCGGCCCCGGCTCCGACAGTTTCTGGGACGCTCGCCTGGAGGCTGTTGGCCCGTCGGCTGTCGCCTACACGTCGTTCAGGGACAGCTGCGGCGTGATCCCCGACGACTTCGACCTGTCCACCGTGTTCACAGGTGGCACCGTCACCGGCAACATCTGCTGGTCGGTCAGGGCAACCGACGCCGCCAGCCTCGTTATGTTCGATGACGACGCCTTCGACGAGCAGAACCGCGTCTGGTTCAAGCTGCACTAGCTTCCCGCACCGGGGGCCGGGCGTGGTTACTGTCCGGCCCCCGAACGGCCGTCTGGCTAGTTACGTCTATAGCTCCCAAACACAACCCCAACCGAAACCTTTTGTCTTTGGTCTCTACCGTACCGGGTGTGACCTGTGATGCTGGGCGGGCGGCTGTGCGTGTTGCGTGGCTGGAGGAGTACATGTGTGAGCATGTGCTCGGCGAGCGGTTCTGCTGCCGTCACCATGATGAGTGCCGGGAGAGCGCGACCTGGCGGGGCGGTGTCTCGTTCTACGCTGGCCAGCTCAGCTACGTCGGCCGCTACTACGACATCGAGGTCGACGGCAGGCCGTTCCGGGTGCTGGTGGTGCCGATGGAGACGGGGCGGGCGCGAGAGCATGTGACGATTGCGCAGCGCGGAACTCGGGTGACGGATCGGATAGGGCAGCCGTTCTGGCGGCGCAATCCGCACATGCGCGGCACAGCTTTGGCGTTGCGGCTCGCGTTCGGGCTCGGCGTCGGCGCCGACCCGGCCGGGGAGCGGCTGCCCGGCTCCGGCGTGCATGTGTTCGAGGCGTTCGCGATGGCGAATCTGCTGCTCTGCTCGGCCGTCAAGACCGGTACAACGACGAGCCGCCACACCGCGCTAATGCGCCGCAACTGCTCAAAGCACTTGGAGGCGACCATCCGGGTTCTCGAGCCGACGCTGGTGATCTCGCAGGGCGTGCGGCTCGTCAAGCCGCTGTCCGGGCTGTTCACGACGGTGGAGGAGCACTCGCCGGTCGTGCGGACGGTGGCGCTTCAGGGCCGGGAGTTCCTCTGGGTGCTTCTTCACCACCCGTCCGGTTGGTCGGACTCAAACTGGAGCAGGCCCGACGCGCCGTACCTGGTCGAGACGGTTCGGCCGGCGATCGGGCTGGCGCGCAAGCTGGCGCTCCGCCATGGCTGAAGCGACGGCTGCTTGGCTGGCGCGGAAACGGAGTACCCACACGAGGTTGCGTCGCGTCTACCAAGCCCGGCGGTCTCCGCCGGAATCGTTCTGGCACGGTGCGCCGAGAGGCCGTTCCCGTCGTGCCGACACCCACCTCCTTGAAACCCGCGTGAACCCCGGGAACGGTCGTCAGCGCTCCCCGGCCGCCGTTCAATGGGGGTTGGGTGGCGCGGGGGCTGGGGGGCTGTAGCCTTTGGGGCTGTGAGGGTTTTTGGTGTGCGGCCAGGCGGTGTCCTCTCCGAGTACCGGGAGACGCTGTTTGGGGAGGGCCGCGACGAGGGCGTGTTGGAGGGTTGGCTTGAGTCCAGTCCTGGCGCGGTCCTGGAGGACGGTGGGATCCTGGTTGTTGGGCGCCAGGTGTCTACGAGTCTGGGTGGGTTTGTTGACTTGCTGGGCGTCGACCGGGAGGGCAACACGGTTGTCGTCGAGCTGAAACGGGGCCGCACGCCGCGGGAGACGGTCGCGCAGGCGTTGGAGTACGCCTCCGATGTGGGGCGGCTCGACGCGGCCGGGCTTGAGGGGATCCTGCGGGCGTACCTGCGCGACGAGTCGGTTGTCTTGGCCGAGCACCACCGGGAGCATTTCGCGCTCGAGGCGGCGGAGGCGGTGGCCTTCAACAAGGATCAGCGGATCGTCGTTGTCGGGCAGCCCGTTGGCCGTGAGATCAGACAGACGGCGTCGTTTCTGCGCTCCAAGGGCGTCAGCGTCACCTGTGTTGAGCTCTCGCTGTTCCAGGACGGTGACGGGGCCCTGCTGCTGTCGCAGCAGGTGGTCGTCGGCGAGGAGTCCGACAGGACTGCGGCATCGGTGGTTTCAGCGCCGAGGGCTGCGATAACCGAGGAGGAGTTCCTCGCCTCCTGCGACGAGAACGGCCGGCTCGTTTTCTCTCGTGTCCTTGACCTGGCCAAGAAAAGCTTGATGCCTGTGCGCTGGGGCAGCAAGGGGTTCTCCCTGAACGCTGACCTAGACGGCACCCACGCCGCCGTCTGTTTCGGGTACCCGCCGGGCTCCGTCTACAGGCAGTCCGTCTACACCGGGTTGCGCAGCCCCGGCGGCGTCGCCAAGAAAACCGCGGTCCCGGATGAGACGATCGAGGCCCTGTACCAGCGGGCCAGGCAGACAGGCCTGTTCGAGCAAGCCGGCCGGGAGCTGCGGTGGCGCATCACCCAAAAACCCGCAGACAGCGAGATCGGCCAGCTCCTGGACTGGTGCCTATCCGCGGAGAAACAGATCCGGGAGCACGGCCCAAGCCGGTAGCCCGCTCGCGGCGCCAGAGGACACGGCCCCTGCCAGGACAGCCGGCGCCAACAGCGGCCCACCCGCGGCGAGCGCTTGGTGTACGGGCGCTGTCCCTGCCCCGGCCGGGCCGCCACCGCAAGGCTCGCGTTCACACCCTGGCATAGCGTCAGGGCCGCCCCGGGAAGGCGGGTCGCCGACAACCGCGGCCAGCTGGAACATCGCCAAGAACCACGAGCCGCCGCGTCAGCCCGCAGGGATCGGCGCCGATGTCACCCTGCTGCAGGAGACAGGCAGCCCGCCACCGGACATAGCAGGCCAGGTCGAGACCGGCGACAAGGGGTACTGTGACCCGCACGGGCGGAACCCCCCGCTGTTACGCGGATGTCTCGGCGCACCGGATCATCTTGGATCTGTCGACGTTCATCGGCAGCACCGACCCCTCCACACACCGGATCCTCGCCGCCGGCGATCTGAACATGATCCACGGGGCCACCGACGACAACCCGCTCGCGCTGCCTGCCCGTGACCGCACCGTCACCGCCGGGATGAACGCACTAGCCCTCGAGTTGCCCAGCCCCCAACACCCACAGGGCGGCTGACAAGCCTGCCCAACACCACAGGGGTTGCATGAGAGGCATAGACAAGTCGTGGCGGAGCTCGGGAAGACCCGTCTGGCTCGCGTCCGCTTCAGTCCGCTTCAGACTCCGCGATGTCTGGCTGCGTCGGTCAGGCTGGCCATCACGCTTCGATAGCGCTTCACCTGTCGGCGCAATGCACGGCGGCGACGAACCCTCGTTCGGGGAGGCCCACCGTTCTGCAGGAGATCCGGAGGCCACCGGCCGGCTCGCAGCTCGCGTGGCGATACGGGCCCCACGGCGAGGTCGCTGGCCCGCAGTCCAGCGAGCGTCTCCGTGAGCCGCGCGACCCGCATGGTACGGCAGCGGCTCTGCTGGCTCTAGTGCAGGAGCGCGACCGCGAGCCTGGTGAGGAGGCAGAGATCGGCGTGCAGCCGGACGCGTTCCAGCCGTCTGGTTCGCAGCGGCGCGAGGGCGAACCGGTGCTTGAGCCGGCCGAACTCGCGCTCCACGGCCGAGCGTGCCCGGTACAGCTGCCTCCAGCGGCGGGTGTGGCGGGGTATCAGTGGGTGCAGCCGGCTCGCCTTCACCCATGTTGATCGCGGCCGGCATTGTCTGGTGGGGCAGCGCCACTTCGACCGGCGGTGTCGGTGGTCTGCGCCGGCGTAGGCCCACACACCGTGCTGACAGGACGGGGGCAGGTGCCGGCCGGCTTTCACGCCGGGGGTTTCCCGGAGCGGCA
>JAPOVR010000051.1:1782-5562 GCA_026708005.1 Actinomycetes bacterium | reverse complement strand
GCCAGTTGGCGCCGCCGGCGTCCATAACCCAGACATCGTTGTCGCTCTCGTCATCACCCGAATACTGTCGGTGCACGAACGCCAACCGGCTTCCATCCGGTGACCACGCCGGCTGCCAGGCGCTGTGGGCTAGACGGCACCGCTCCCCTTCCGGCGAGGGCTCGATCGCCCACACATCGTATCGGTCTACCAGCTTGGCTCGGGTGTCATCTTTTTCGTCCGCGTCAGCGTGGATGTCAACCCCAATCTGGAAGAGAACCGTCCCTTCGAGAGAGGAGAGCTCTTGGCAGGACTGGAACAACTCCCCTAGCCGCTGGATCGCCGCCAGCGGCCGAACGATCCCGAAGCCATACTCTTTCGTCCAGCTACCGGGCGAATCCGGATTGTAAGCCGTTTCATACAGCGCCCGCCGGATTTCCCCCACCGACGCCTTCGGATAGCGGTCCTTCATGTGAGCAACAACCCCGCTCACCATCGGCGCCGCCATAGACGTCCCAGACGACGTACTGGTGCACCGTTTGATCAACCCTGAACATCTGTTCCACGTCGAAAGAATGTCTTCCCCTGGCGCTGCGATACCCACATAGTCGCTGGCTGTGCTGAAAGCCGCCGCGGCACCACCGCTGTCTGTTGCTGCTACCGTGACGACGCCCGGATAGATCGCCGGTGACAAGACGAGATCCACCACCTCATCACAGTAGTTCTGTAACTGGTTTGGGTCTCCACAGTTGCCTGCGGCAGCCACGACAACGATCTCCTGCATCATCGCAATCCGGAACAAGGCTTCCAGCGGATCCTGGGTACCCCCAAACCCCTCTCCTCGCGTTGCCCACACCAGTGACAGGTTGATCACGTCCGCCTCGTGCCGGATCGCTCTATTCACAGCCGACGAGAGCGTTCTGATGTCCCGGCAACCCTTCCCTAACAGTCTTATCGGCAGGATGGCAACGTGCGGCGCGACTCCTGCAACATCGCGTTCATTGTCCAGGCCGGCAGCGACAATCCCCGCAACGTGAGTTCCATGGCCACTCTCGTCGGATCTATGGCACTCATCGTCCCCTAACCCCAAGCCTGCCACACTATGCGACAGATCACGATGATCGGCGTCAACCCCCGTGTCGATCACAGCCACCGTCACATCCGCCCCCCGCGGCCAACCATCCCACAACTCCCTCGCCTGCAACCAAGGCAGATGCCACTGCTGTCCCGACTCCGGGTCGTCGCTGTATGAACCGGTCTGTGCAGGCCACACCTCCAAAACCGGTGCACCCACCGCGTGAATCCCAGGATCCGCCGTCAGCTCCGCCCGGAGATCAGCAACACTCCGCCCCTCAAGAGGCACGTACTCGACTATCAGACAGCCACCCGCGATTCGCACAACCTCCGCTACATCATCGAGTGACTCAACAGCCACAGGATCAGGACACACCGCCGCCGCATCCAAAGTGGCAACCGCCGCCGCCAAACGCTCCAAATCAATATCCGACAACGCCGGAGTAGAAAAAGGATCAAAACCAAGAACCGCCGGATCAGGACCGTCAGAGACACCAACAGGCTGAACAGTATCGTCAGAGACAGCAGCAGGCTGATCAACAACCGGGCCAGGTTCGTCAGAGACAACCTCACCTATCGTCTCAGCAGCATCAACATCGTCGGCATCGCCATCATCCCCGCCCAAACCGCCCAACCCAAGCCACACCGCTCCCCCCACCAGGGCAACAGCAGCCGCAGCCAACAGCCACCTCCACCGCCCGGAAGTCATCGAGCTAGACTCCGCTCCCAGGCCGCCCCAACATAGAACAAGGCCCGTTGTCTTTGATCCGTGCCTTGCTACGGAACCCTAAACAACACAATGACCGCGAGCCTCCCACCCGACAAAAGGCGGCAGCAAACACTTCCCCAAACACTGAACGGCGCCACTCCTTGCTCACCCAACCCGGCTAAGCCGAAACACCCGCAGCCTCTGCTGCAGGCCAAGAGCATACGCCAAAACCCACACACACTCGCCACCTACACCAAACCAGAAAACGAACCGTCGCACAATTAACGGCCACACCCCACAAACAACCCCCTCCCCGATGAGCCACCAACTCTCAGCATTCTCCGGCTCACACTAACCTTACTTCCCCCACCAATAAAGGCTGAAACGCCACCCAGCGGCAACGCCTAGTAGCCCTGTGCCGTGTGCCCGACAAACGCTACGACACCCCACCCGATCCGGAAACAAGAAAATCGCTGACTACAGCCAGTGACCAGATACAGCAACCCCATCTCTCCTAAAGGGAAAAGAACTCCGCCACCTTCCAACTGCGAGACAAACCCACAAACGGAAGCTCGCAGATGCCCGCCACGGCCAACGAGGTGGGTACGAGGAATCATGACGCGGCAACCACATGGCAGGCAAACAGTCGACCGCCTCCGCCCGACCACGTGCACTGCAGCCCCTATGCAGCTGCCTGGGTCGGCGCACCATTTCATCCCAAAGAAGAGCCGGGGCGACTACAGCGGCGGTGTCGGGAGGGAACAACGGCTTGCCCATGGTAGTCGCCCCCGAAGTCCTCGTTGGCGCCCCAGCAGACGGCGGCCCCGTCGGTCTTGATCCCGCAGGAATGCGCCTAGCCGGCCGAGATCGCGGAGAACCTTCCCGCCGGGGCCCGAGACTGGCCGAAGTCGTTGGCGCCCCAACGGACAGCGACCCCCTCGCTGTCGATCCCGCACGAATGCGCCCAGCCAGCGGAGATAGCGGTGAACCGGAGGCCCGCCGGGGCCGAAGCCCCCCCGTACTCGTTGCCGCCCCAGTAAACGGCGACACGATCCGCTTCGATCCCGCAGGAACGCGCGCTGCCCGCGGAAATCGCGATAAACCGACGGGCCGAACTATCAGCGAGAGTAGGGGAGTCAAGAGGCGGCGGGGCATCCACGGGGCTGTCCGCGGGCGCAGGGGAAGGGATGTCATCGCGGGCGGTGGTGCCTGCCGGGACGACGGCTGGGCTCGGCGGCGGGGCGGGGGCTTTCTCAGCGATTCCGCCACCTCCGCATCCCGACCCCACCAGTACAGCCACCGCGATCAGCCAACACTGCCACCCTCGGGCTTTCAGGGCCGAACCAGCCATCGGGCCGCGCTGGTCATTCACTCTGAGCTTCGCCCTCTGCCCAGCAAGGGCGGGCTGCCCGCCAGAATAGGCTACGTGGGGAAGCGCTTTGCCCGCCCAGACGGCCACGTGAGCCACAGCGGGCCCGTCCACGTAGCACAACAACCCGGCAACATACTGCGTCGGTGCGTCGGCCGGCGCATTCGCCTTGGAGGGCCTAGCCCGCAACAGCTGCAACACCGACTTGCTCGCCGGCTCGCCGCTGGAGCCCCAAACCGCGGTCAGCATCAGCGCGCTCTCGTTACTCCATCGCGCCCAAACGGTCTCTAATCGGGAGCGGGGAGCGTTCAAGCGCGCTGCGACGCTCGTGCCCGAGACCGCCGACAGGAAGAAGCCACTGCCGGACGAGACAACTAGAGGGAGAAGGATCGGCTGTGCAGCGTACGTCTCCCGGCCGCATGTCCTGGTCTTCTGTTGCCTAGCCTATGCAGACATCCATTTTGTACCAACCTGAACTGGTCTCAGAGCACCTGAGAACACGCAAGATGGCTTAACGATGCGTGTTCCTGCCTGAGATGACCTGGAGCGGACGGGCTCATACCCGGGGGGGGGGGGGGGGGGGGGGGGGGGGTGCGGGTCCCGCGGGGGGGGGGGGGCGGTGGGGTGGGGGTGTGGGGGGGTGGGGGGG
>JAPOVR010000051.1:0-1725 GCA_026708005.1 Actinomycetes bacterium | reverse complement strand
GGGGGGTGGGGGGGGGGGGGGGGGGGGGGGGGGGGGGGGGGGGGGGGGGTGTGGGACGCTCTGGCGCGTCGGCGGGAGACGTCGGATCGGATCCATCTCTGGGCTGCGGGGGTTGGAGTGGTCTTGGCGCGGGGGTTGGTCGGTGGCGCGGGTTTGCAGGGCACTGGGGGTGGCGGGAGCGGAAGTACTGGCGTTGGCGTAGGGAGATGCAATGGCATCCAGGTCGCCTAAGCTAGGCGGCCGGGACAGTTTGGGGGGTGAGAGACGCGCGACCGGGGCGGGCGGTAGCCGACTTGGCGGTCGCCGACCAGATCTCTGGGGGAAGCGGCCGAAGGGGACCTTGTGGGCCCGACGCGCCGGGTGGGGGGCTGTCACGCAGACCGCCACGTGTCAAGAGGTGTGTCGTGAGGCCTAATCTCAGCTCTGTTTGCTTAACCATGCGGGATCCCGCTCCTGGTGCGGGATCCCGCCCGGCCGGTGTTCTGGCGGGCAGCGCGACCCTCCAGTCCACCAGAGTCCACTGGAGTCCATTGTTCTCGGTGTTGGCTGGCGCACGGGTGGCGCACCGGACCCGACCGCGGCCAGCCCGCCAGGGGCCGTCAATCCCCTCCGCCAGAGTCTGATCCCCGTCGCTTCCGGGTGGTCACGACCTGCCGCGTACACACCGGGTAAGGCCCGGCGCCCCGGGGTGCTGGTTTCGGGCAGTGGCGGCGTGGGCGGCGGCAGGAGACCGCCCGATTGTGTGGAACCAGCGGGTCAGGGGGCGACCGGTTGACTGGACAGGGAGCGCTGATCACGCAGGCCGAGATGGTCGTGGCTGCGCTCGCGGACGGGATCGGCGAGGCGGAGCTTGACGGGTTGGCCGGGGAGCTCGCGTCAACCAGGGCCGAGATCCGCGAGGGGACGGCGACGCTGAGGCGGTATGTGTACCCCGACGGGTCGCGGCTCAGGACTCGCAGCAGCAATAGTAGCGGGGCGCGGCCGGGTGTGCTCGTTGATGCCGTCAGCCCGAAAGGCAGGCTGACAGCCTCACGGTTAGTCGACCTCAGGCAAACCGGCGAGGTTCCCAGGCAGACCAGCCCGTAACCCGCCGGCGGGCTGCGCCTCGGGCGGCAGATCGACCAAACCACACTTGCCGGCTCTCTGCCCTCCTAGGAGGCTGTAGCGAAAGTCCCTGGAACGAGGGAGGCGCCGTATGGCGCCTCTCTCGGCGCTGAGAGCTAGCAGAGTCTAGCGCAACGCGGAATGTTTGATCAAACAGCAGAGGTCGAGGCAGAGCCCACGGCTATGAGACGTCAGGAGTCGCCCAGTGTACCAGCTTTCTCCCGGTAGACATACTTTCTGGCCGGATCAGGACCGGCCTCCCATCCCGGTCGGGATCACGACAGCGCGCACACCGCTCCTGGTTGGGTAAGCGGCTGGCCAATCGTGGGCGTAGACGAAGGAAGCCGCGGTCGTGCCAAGAGACGGGACCGTTGTCGTGGCAGACGGCCCGGTCTTGTGGGGAGCGGACACGCATAGCCTCGGGGTTCTGCGGCCCGGCCGGGGACGAGGGTTTTGCCTGTGTGGCGGTGGTGGCTTGGCCGGGTAGGATGGCGAACGCCACCGATGCCGGGGTCTTCAGCCCGGTCAGCAGTCAGATTGATGAGACGGGAACGGGTGTTCGTGCCCGCCCCCTTCGGCTCGGCTGTGATCAGGCTTCGGTAGCAGATGCCCGTTCCTGCG
>JAPOVR010000131.1 GCA_026708005.1 Actinomycetes bacterium | reverse complement strand
TTGGCCCAACACCCGACAGGCCCCACACCACCAGGGGCACCAACCCCCCGCCACCAACCACCCCCCCACCAAGGCCCAACCAGACCCAAAAGGACAACTCAGTTGCCGCTGCCACTAGCCGCAACGAGTCACCGCGCATCCGCGGGCTCGACTGCTGATAGGCCGAAGCGCGCGTAGGGTTTTGCGAGACCCTTGATCGGTTCCTCGCCTGACACCACTCAATGAGGCACATTCGCGGCACATTCGAGCGTGGCCCTGTAGGCCGCGGCTTCCCAACTTCACGCCCTGAACCAGCCGTTTTTGCAGGGAAGCCATGGCCGGGAGAGCATATGAAGGATCGTCCGAACCCGGAAGATTGTTGGCCGCCAAGGAGGAGGTCACGGCGCTGCTCGGGACGACGAACGACGACGGCTGGCCTCACGTGGCAATGATGAGCGTCGGGGAGCTCGCGGCTGTCGACCCGCACCGCCCGCGCGCTGCGCTCTGGCGGTCAAGCACCGCCACGGCCAACTTGGGGGCACGAGCGCTCGAGGCGCTACGCCGCTCGCCATGACCCGGCCGCTCTCCGGCGGCTCGCGGGAGAGGCCGCCTAGAGAAGAAGGTCGCGCGCGACGCGAGCGGTCGCAACGGCGGCGTGGCGCAGCTGCTCGACCGAGAGCCGCTCGTTGGCGCAGTGGCACTCGGCGACGTTGCCGGCACCGAAGGTTATCGCCTCGATGCCGGCATCGTTGACGAGGTTCCGCACGTCGCTGGAGTAGGGCGTGCCGTAGATCTCGCACGGCGCTCCTGTGACGTCCGCGACCGTGTCGGCGACCTGCCGCGCGAACGTCGAGCCCTTGTCGATCTCGGCGGGCTCGAAGGCGCGCTCCCAGCGGCGGATCTCGAAGTCGAAGTCGGGGTTGTCCGCCCGGATGTTCGCGAGGCGTGCCTCCAGCGCACGCAGCTCGCCGTCGACGGTCTCGCCGGGGATGAGCCTCCGATCGACCGTCACCTCCGTGTAGTCGGGGACCGCGTTCTCCTTCACGCCGCCCCGGATAATGGTCGGCGTGCATGAGCCGCCTGGGCAGAGGGCGTGCTCGCGCGTGGCGATCTCGGCCTCGTACTCCTGAATCGCGCCGATCACGTGCGGCAGGAAGGCGTTCGGGTTGACCACGAGGTGCGCGCGGCTTGCGTGGATCGACTCGCCCCGAATCCGAACCGCGTAGAAGGCCAGGCCGCGCTGAGCCGTCGCGACACGCAGATCGGTCGGCTCGGTGGTGATCCCGTAGTCGCCTCCGAACCCCGCCTCGAGGAGCGACAGAGTGCCCGGCTCAGCGCACTCCTCCCCCACGGCGAAGTGCAGCACGAGCGTGCCCTTCAGCCGCTGGCGGTGCTTGGCGAGGTGGAAGGCCGTCACGATCTGGGTCGTGAGACCGGCCTTCATGTCGCATGAGCCGCGCCCGTACAGGAAGCCATCGTCCTTGAGCGTGGGCTCAAACGGCGGCGTCTCCCACAGCGACTCGTCGTCGATCGGCACGGTGTCCATGTGGCCGTTCAGCACGAGCCGCGGCCCATCCCCAGAGCCGGTAAGCACCGCACCGACCGAATGCCGGCCCGGCAGCGACTCCACGAAGGTCACCTTCGCGCCGGTCGGCTCAAGCCACTCGGCGACCGCCGTGGCCATCTCAGCCTCGAAGACCCCCGGATTGACGCTCCGGGTGCGCACGAGGCTGCTGAGCACGTCAACGAGGAACGGCTCGGCGAGAGCCTCGTCCTGGGCGACCTGCGGGACGCCCGCGTCGTCTGTCATCAGGCCGCCGGCTGGAACCGAGGCTCCCGTGCCGGATAGCCAAGCTCCACAGGCTCGCCGTTCGCGCCGAGCTCGGCGGTGAGCGCAGCCCGTCGCGCCTGGGTCGCCGCCGCGTCCACGGCGAGCTCGTCGGTGAGGAGGACGCCGTAGGCCGACTCCGCATCGGCCCGCTCGACGTAGCCCTCGCGAACGTCATCGGCCACGAGCTCGGGGTCGCGCTCGAGCGGGTTCCCGAAGCCTCCCCCGATCGCGGTCTCGATCCTGACCGTGTCGCCGGCCGAGATGCGCATGTTCGACATTCGCGAGGAGACCGGCTCCCACTGCTCGGAGCCGCCTCTGCATAGGTAGATCAGGTTTGGTGCACCGTCCTTGCCGCCAAACAGACCGAACGGCGGGATCAGGCTGCGGTCGAGACACGTCGAGAACATGCAGTCGCCGAGAACCTCGATGTCGCGCCGCAGGCCGAAGCCGCCGCGGTGCTTGCCTGCGCCCTCGACGCCGGTGCGAAGCTCGAGGCGTCGCACCTTCACGGGGAACTTGTTCTCGAGCGCCTCGACGGGCTGGATCCTGCAGTTCGAGAGCGGGTCCTGGATGCACGTCCAGCCGTCCTTGTAGGCCATGCCGCCCCAGCCGCCCTTGGGATTGAGGATCGCAACCCACGCCTCACCGGCCTCGTCCTCCTCAGCATCCGCGGCGGCCTCCTTCTGGCCTCCGAGCGTGTAGACGTTGCACGTGCCGAGCTCGCCCGCTGCCACGCGGTCGGGAATGCCGGGAGAGAGCGCGCCGAAGACCATGTCGATGATGCGGTTGCAGGTCTCGGTGAGTCCGCTCACCGTCGAGGCAGGCGGAATCGGGTTCACGCACGAGCCGCGCGGCGCCTTGATCGTGACCGGCGCAAAGGCCCCCTCGCTCGGGTGGATGTTCGGGTCGGTGACCATCAGCATCCCGATGTACACCGAGGACACCGTCACGGTCAGCACGCAGTTGACGGCACCCGGGACCTGGTCGTCGGAGCCCGTGAAGTCGAACTCGATCTCGCTTCCCTGCTTGCGGGCGGTCATCGAGATCTTCACGGGCCGCCCTGTGGCCCCGTCGGTGTCCATGTAGTCGTCGAAGCGGTATTCGCCTTCCGGCATCTGTGCGATCTCCGATCGCATGTGCCGCTCGGAGTAGGCGATGATCTCGTCGATCCCGGTCTGAACGAGCTCCGGCCCATAGCGCCGAAGCATCGACTCGTAACGGCGCACGCCGGTCTGCACGCCGGCGGTCTGTGAGGTGATGTCGCCTTCGGTCGTCGCCGGCAGCCGGACGTTCTTCAGGATGATGCTCCAGACGTCGCGGTTCTTCTTTCCCTCCTCGAAGACCCTGACGGCCGGCAGGATCAGGCCCTCCTGGTACATCTCGGTGGCGTCGCCGGGCATCGAGCCGGGCGCCATGCCGCCGACGTCGTTGTGGTGGCCGCGGTTGCCGACGAAGCCGAACAGCTCCCTCTCCCAGAAGACCGGGGCGAACACGGTCACGTCGGGCAGGTGCGTGCCACCCGTGTAGGAGTCGTTGACGAGGAACACGTCGCCGGGGCGCATGTCCTCGATGCCGTACTGCTCGATGCCAGCCTGCACGGAGTAGGGCATCGCGGCGATGTGGACGGGGCAGCCCTGCATGTCCTGGGCGATAAGGCGTGCGTCCTTGTCGAACACGGCGCTCGAGAGGTCCTTGCCCTCGTTGAAGATCACCGAGTGGGCGGTCTTCAGGAGCGTGATCGTGACCTCCTCGCAGATCTGGACGAAGCCGTTGCGCATCACCTCGAGCGTTACAGCGTCGATCTCAGCTTGCGGCTGTTCTGTCGGCATGACTGCAGTTGCCATGTCCTAAGCCTCCTTCGCGTGCGCGGCAGCTCGGGCGAGCTCTAACTCAGCAGCGGTTGTGATCACAAAGCTCCCATAGTCGTCCACCTCACCGGACATCCCGCGCGCGACCCAGATCGTCGAGCCCGGTTCCTCGATGATCGCCGGCCCTTCGATGGTCGAGCCCGAGGCGAGCTCGTACCGCGAGAACACCTCCACCTGGCGCCAGGCCCCGCCGTCGAGCACGTCACGTGAGCCCTTCAACGCGGGCTCGGCGCTGCCGTCGAACGCACCGGGCTCGTACTGCTGAACTCGGCCCAGGCCGGTGGCCCTCAGGCTCGTCATCTCAGGCACGTGATCCTCCAGCCGGATGGTGTAGATGTCAACGTACATCTGCTCGAAGTGGGCGAATGCCTCGGCGAGAGCATCCGCGGTGACAGGGTAGGCGGAGAACGGGATGCTCAACTCGTGGATCTGACCGTGGTAGCGGATATCCACCGAGTAGCTAACCGACATCGCGCTCTCCCCCACGCCTTGGTCTGCGAGCCTGCTCGTCACCAGCTGGTGGAGCTCGTCCAGCCGAGCGTTGAGCGCAGCGAGGTCGATCGCACCGGCCTCGGCGAGAAACGCGATCGACGCATCCTCCTGCATGTCGGTCATCAGGAGCCCCATCGCACAGGTGTTGCCCGGATGCATTGGCACAAGCACCCGCGGAATGTCGAGCTCGCGCGCCACCGACCCGGCAACGAGCCCCCCGGCTCCGCCGAAGGCCACAAGCGTGAGATCACGCGGGTCGAGGCCTTTCCAGATCGAGACCGAGCGAACCGCGTTCGCCATGTTCGCCTCGGCGATCTTGACGATGCCGTCGACAAGACGATCGACCTCGAGGCCGAGCACACGGGCGAGCTTCGCGATGCCGTCCAAGGCGGCATCCCGATCGAGGCGGAGCAGGCCCGCGGCGAGGTCGGCACCGAGCACGCCCTTGACCAACAGAGCATCCGAGAGCGTTGGCTCGATGCCGCCGCGGCCGTAGCAGATCGGGCCCGGATCGGCTCCACCGGACTGCGGGCCAACCTTGAGCCCTCCCCCCTCATCGATCCAGGCGATCGAGCCGCCCCCGGCGCCCACCGACTCCACGTCGATCATCGGGACGCGCGCGGGCAGGCCCCACTCGATCGCGCGCTCCCGGCTGACGTAGGGCTCGCCGCCGTGGATAAGCGAGACGTCGGTGCTCGTGCCGCCGACGTCGAAGGTCACAATGTCGCCGAGCCCGGCCATCGCCCCGATCTTGGCGGCAGCGATGGCACCGGCTGCGGGGCCGGACTGGAGCGTCGTGATCGGCTTCTCAGCAGCGCGCTTGGCGGTCATCATGCCGCCTGAGCCCTGCATGATGAAGAGGCGGGGCCCCAGGCCGCGCTCGGCTAGCTCTGCGGCGAGCCGCTCGATGTAGCGCACGATGATCGGCTTCAGGTAGGCGTCGATCACCGCCGTGCTGGTCCGCTCGAACTCGCGGTACTCGGCGTTGACCTCGCTCGAGAGCGAGACGGCGACCTCGGGCGAGATCTCCTGGATGATGCTGCGCAGGCGCCGCTCGTGCGCCGGGTTGGCGTAGGAGTGGATCAGGGAGAGGGCGATCGACTCGACGCCCGCCTCGAGCAGTCCTCGCACGACGTCTGCCGCATGCTGCTCGTCGAGCGGCACCTCGATGCTCCCGTCCTTGTCGACACGCTCGACGACCTCGCGCCGCAGGCTGCGCCTGACCATCATGCTCGGCTTCTCCCAGGTCAGGTCGTAGCCCGACTCGCGGTCGGTGCGCATGATCTCGAGGACGTCGCGGAAGCCCTCCGTGCTGAGCAGCCCGGTGACAGCCCCCTTGCGCTCGAGCAGCGCGTTGGTGCCCGTCGTGGTTCCGTGAGCGATGAAACCCACGTCGGAGACGTCGACCTCGGCCGCGTCGATCGAGCCCATGACCCCGATCGCCTGGTTGTCGGGTGTCGTCGGCACCTTCGCGGAGGCCGTCACACCGGACTCCTCGTCGTGGA
>JAPOVR010000057.1 GCA_026708005.1 Actinomycetes bacterium | reverse complement strand
TGGAGCTGATCGAGGCGCCGTCGTTCTACGAGATCGAAGCCCGCACAACCGAGCGCGACCACGCGTAGCCGCTAGCCCAAAGGCGGAGCAGGAGACGTCCCCGTGCCCCTCTACGACGTCACCCTCGACGACGTCGGCGAGACCACCCAGCTGCACGTCGTCGAGCGCGGCGCCGGGGATTCGATCCTGCTCGTGCATGGCTGGCCGACCGGAGCGGCAATCTGGCACCACCAGCTGGAGGCGTTGTCAGCCGAGCACCGGGTGCTCGCGGTCGACCTCCCCGGCTTCGGCAGCTCGCCACCGATCCGCGAGCCGACGGTCGCGGCGTTCGCGCTGGCGGTCAAAGGCTTCATCGACGTTGCCGAGCTCTCGAACGTGTTCCTGATCGGCTGGTCGATGGGCGCCGGCACGGTGATGAGCTACTGCGAGCAGTTCGGAGGTCACGGTCTCCGTGCGCTCGGCATCGTCGACGACTGCCCGTGCCTGCTCCCCAGCAGAGGCTGGGAGCTCGGCGTCGACACAACCTTCAGCCCTGAGGGCGTCGACGAGTGGAGAGCGCGCTGGGCAGACGACCGACGCTCGGTGATCACCGAGCTGACGGCGATGGAGCTCAAGGACCCCAGCCGCCACAGGGCGGAGCTTGCGTGGATGGTCGAGGAGTCGATGAAAGCCGAGCCCGACGGTGCGATCGCGGCCCTGATGGATGCCTTCGGCTGCGACTTCCGCGAGGGCCTGGCGCGGGTCCCGGTGCCGACGCTCTTGCTCTACGGGGCAGCCAGCCAGATGACGACGCCCGCGAACCGCGAGTTCATGGAGCGCACGATCCCCGACGCGACCCTCGTGGTCTTCGACGAGAGCGCGCACACGCTCATGGTTGAGGAGCCGGAGAAGTTCAACCGGGTCGTGGACGAGTTTGCGAGAGCCACGGCAACCCCGCCTCGTCGCTCGTAGCGCCTCTGGTTCAACGATCTCGCCGCACCCAGCGCTGCCGCCGCCGTCCCTGCTGATCGCCGCTCACTCCTGCCGAGGCGTCGATGCGGACGATCGGCGTCGGCCCAGCTCTGCTGGCCGAGCCCGCATGGGTTCCCAGACCTTACGGGGCAGCCACAGCCGGGCTGAACGCTAGCGCCCTCGCCGGGTTATCGACCAGCATGCGGTCGATCGCAGCCGGCGCGACACCGACGGCACCGAGCATCGGGACGATCGTTCGGGGCACATGGCCGTACCCCGGGCCCCCGTAGGTGCGGAGGTCCGTCTTCATGCACACATCGTGGGACAGCAGCAGCTGGTCGCCATGGCCCGCCTCAACCAGCCGATGCGCCATGCGCACACGCCAGGAGTCGTGGCCCCAGTTGAAGTCGTAGCCCCACTCGTCCGAGTAGTGATCCCGGCCGAGGCTGTCGTACTCGATGTAGACGCCGCGAGCGGCAGCGGCGAGATGGTAGTCGGCGTCGTTCACCTGGTCCATGTGATCGAGGATGATCCGATCGGGCGGCACTCCCTCGCTCTCGAGAACGTCGATGGCGGGGATCGCGGCCCGCGGCTCGATCGGATCCAGGTGGACGCTGACCGTCAACCCGGTCTGGCCGTGAGCGCGGGCAGCGGCTCGGAGGGTCTTCTCCTCCTCTGGGGTCATCGGGCCCACCTTGCGCCGCCCCGCCCCCTTGGGGATGCCTGTGAGGCCGATCTCGGCGATCAGACCGGCGCGAATACCGGTGTCGCCGACGCCCTCCACGATCTCCTTCACCATCAGGTCGGCAAGCTCGTCCGCGGTCTTCTCGCGCACCCACTCCGGGTGTGAGTTCTCCACGTAGAAGCCGGTCGACATCACGATGTTGAGCTCCGTTGCCCGCGCGATCTCCTGCAGGGCGCGCGCGTCTCGCGAGATCCCGTAGCACGTGACCTCAACGAGGCTTCGACCGCCCGTGCGAATGTAGTAGCCGAGCTCCTCGATCGCGAGGTGAATGTCGTTCAGCACCATGTTATCGAGCGTGATGCTCATCGGCCGGCGCCGCAGGTCGGTGAGCATCGACATGTCGACGGGGCGGTTGATGTCCCGCCTGTGGGAGGCCTCCTCCGGCGTGAAGAACCACGGGCTGAGGTCGACGATCAGGTGCTCGTGCGTGATCGTCATGCCCAGCTCGTCCGGAGCGATCGGCCCCAGGACGGTCATGACTACCTGGTCTGACATCTCAACCTCCTCTGTCGGAGCCCGGTGACAGAGCCCCGACGTGTCGCCAGCCGGTGCTCAGCGATGAGCCCGAGCGCGCACTGTTCGGCTTGGCAATCCCACGTAGAATCGTTCGCGCCGGGCGGGTCGCGCGGCAGCCCCAGAGCCTTGGAGGGAACATGAGTCGCGAGATCATCGAAGCCCTTGAGCGGGTCTTCTCAGCGGAGTCCGAAATCTACCGCAACCGCGGGTTTGGCAGGCGTATGGGGTTTGGTCAGCACCCAGCGCTCCTGATCATCGACCTCGGCTACGGCTGGACCCGGCCGGACAACCCGTTCAGCTGCGAGGACACCGACAGGATCATCGCAGGAGTGCAAGAGCTCTTGGCCGCCGGGCGCAGGTGCGGTATCCCGATCGTCTACACAACGACCTACTACCAGGTCACCGAGGGCCCCAATACGGACATGGGCCTGTGGCACCGAAAGCTCCCGATCGAGGGGCTGACCGCCGACTCGGAGGACGTCGAGATCGACGAGCGGATCGCGCCCCGCGCCGGCGAGCACCTGATCGTCAAGAAGATGGCGAGCGCGTTCCACGGCACCAACCTCACCTCGCTCCTGAACGCGGCCGGCGTCGACACCGCCATCATCACGGGCGTCGCGGTCGCCGGCTGCGTGAGGCACACCGTGGAAGATGCGCTCGCTGAAGGCTTCCGACCCATCGTCGTGGGGGAGTGCGTCGGAGACCACGTGCCGGGGGCGGTGGCATGGAACCTCTTCGACATCGACACGCGTTTTGGCGATGTCGAGTCGCTCCAGACCGTGCTCGGCTATCTGGGGGGGCTGGCCCCCGCCGAACGGGAGCTCGCGGCGATCGAGCGCAGCTAGGCCCCGGCCTCGGCCGGCGCCTTGGCTTCGGCCGGCGCATCGGCGTCGCGCGGCTTGTCACGGCGCGGGACGCGCATCCCCAGGAGCACGCGCCCCTCTTCGATCTTGATGGGATAGGTGCGGACCCGATAGTTCGGATCCCAGACGCCTCTTCCCGTTGCCGCCTCGAACTCCCACTTGTGCCACGGGCAGACAACGATGGGGAGATCGTCGTCGGCCTCAAGCCTGCCGGGCACACCGGGGCCGCGGCTCACGAGCTTGGGCCCGAAGAACCCACGGCAGAGGGGCCCTCCCTGATGAGGACACCTGTTGTGAAAGGCAAAGACCTCGTCGCCGCGCCATCGCATCACACCGACCTCTCGACCTTCGATCGAGAAGACCCGAACGGAGCGCTCGGGAAACTCGTCGAGGCCTCCGACGTCGATCATCCCGGCGTCTGGACGGGGGGCGCCGCCGCGCTCACCCGACTCCATCAAGCCGACACGCCCGCCTGCAGGTCCGGCTCAGGCTGCGGATCGGGCAGGTCTGACCACCCGAAGAAGTCCCTGGCGTTCTCGCGGAACACCCGAGCGTGCCACTCGGCGGGAAGCTGCTTCTCCACGTGGTCGCGCTCATCGCCATCCCAATGCGGGTAGTCGCTCGAGAAGCAGATCATCTCCTTCGCGTTGAACATCTTCAGGATCTCGATGAGCTGCTCGGGCTCGGGCGCGGTGTCGAGGGGCTGCGTCGTCAGCCGGATGTGCTCGTAGAAGTACTCGCTCGGTGCACGGTTGAGCCACGGCGTCTCTCGCCGCAATCCCTTGTAGCCGGTATCCAGGCTCCAGAGGAACCACGGCACCCAGGCGAGCCTCGTCTCAACCGCGAGTATCCGGAGGTTGCGGTACTTCTCGAAGACGCCGTGCAGGATCAGGCTCGCCAGGTGGGTCATCATGCTCTGCGGCGTGTGCGCGATCACCTCCGAGTAGAAGCTCGGCATGCCACCCCCGATCGGTGACACGCCCTGTTGGGGAGCCGCCTCCCCGCCAATGTGGATCGCAAGCGGGAGGTCGAGCTCGGAGGCCGTCTCGTAGATCGGGTGGTAGACCGGGTGCCCGAACGGCTTCCCCAACCCGCTCGACATCAGCATGCCGGCCGCCATCCGCGGATGGCCGGCGAGCCTCCTGAGCTCAAGGGCGGCGACATCCGGCTGGGCCGGCGCGAGCATGATCGTCCCGTACAGGCGATCGTCCTCGTCGCTCAGCCAGTGATCGACGGTCCAGTCGTTGGCCGCTCTCGCGATCTCACAGGCGAAGTACGGATTCGGGGTCGCCCCTGTGAAGAACCCCTGGCCGTAGGTGAGCAGCCCCCGCTCGATCCGGAACGGGTCGAGCAGCTGCTCGCACACGAGAGCGGGATCCGATGCCGCGGCTCCGCCGCCTGGCGGAAACGCGTCGGGTCGCTGCGTGGCGCCGTTGGGGTTGGGGCACACCTGCGTCTGAAGCAGCGGGATCGACGGCAGCCCGGCGCGCGTAGGCGCGAGGACGTACTCCCTCCATCCCTCTGAGAGGTAGGGATAGAGCGCTTCCTGCGAAGGCCAATCGTGGTGGATGTCGCAGTCGATGATGCGATCGACGGGCAACGCGCTCACCTCCGCCAGCTTGAGCTCCTGCGGTGAACTGTCCGCTGCCGGCGGGAGCTGCTCGGCAGCCATCACCCGGCACGGACATGACCGCGAATGCGATGAACCTTATCCGGTTCGTCGCTTCGCGTCAATCGCCGCCTGAGCTGTACCCTTGAGGCTCGCGGGCGACACACGTGTCGCCCCTGCAGCGGTTCGTGGCCTAGGTGGGGAATGCCGACCCGGTCTGTCCGTTATGCGCTCACCAGCGAGAAGAACTTCTTGTCCTGCAGGGTCAGCGGCGACGGGAACGCCACCTTCGAGTGGGAGAGGCCGAGCTGGACGATCGCCTCGGCAAGCTTGATCGCAACCGGGCCGGGGTTGATGACGGGGGCCGGCAGGTGGCGGCTCATATGGTCACCGGCCTCGTGCATGGTCGTCGAGCCGAGCAGGATCACATCGGCGCCATCGTTGGCGATCGCCTTCTGCGCCTCCGCGGTCAGCCTCTCGGCCATCTCCTCCTCCTTGCCGGCAAACAGCCGCTCGGGATCAGGCGAGACCTCGACCGCCCGAATCGAGGCGCACCGTCGAGGAGATGACGCTCATCGGTCGCATGATCGAGCCCGAGGAGATCGCCGACACGACAGCGTACCTCGCGTCGCCGGGAGCGATGTCGACCATCGGCGAGATCCTTATCGCCGATGGCAGCTACAGCATCCGGTAAACCGTCCCCGGTCGCGCCAGGCCGGACAGGACGACTCCGATCGCTCAGACTGATCAGCCGTCTACCCAACGAGGGTCGTCGCACACTAGGTCCTTACTGCGGCGAACCCGACTCCAGTTGGGTAGCTTCTCTGCCTTGACACTCCGGCGGAGTGGCCTGTAACTTGCGCGTACCGCGCGGTGGCAGGCTCTGGGTTTCTCCGGACTTCAAGACGCCGTTCCGTCGCCCGACACGGGGTTGTGACCGTTGCCAGCTGACGGCACTGGCGACGCAGCCGCGACCGATGTAAACCAGCCCAACC
>JAPOVR010000122.1 GCA_026708005.1 Actinomycetes bacterium | reverse complement strand
CCCCGTCCTGCCACTGCCGGGACTTCCGTGACGACATTTCGGTCATGGCCCCGGCGTAACGTTCGATGTATCTGCGATGAAACCGGGGCTGCATCAGCCGCCGCTGCTTCAAATGAAACGCCCCGGTGGACGCCACGAGGCCGTCGCCCATCATCCAGCGCACGGTCTCAAACGCAGTGGCGCTCCGCCCGGTGTTCTGGTGGTCGGTCACCAGAACCTGCTGGTTGAGCTCGGGATGATTCACCAGGTAGATCAAGGTGGGCCTCACCGACACGGTGCTGACATCCCCGTAGCTGGCCGCCTCTTGCAGCAGGCCGATCAAGCCGAACCGAAGGCGGAACGCCTGGCCGATCACGGGCAGCCCGGACGGCCCAGGAGGCAGCTCCGCCCGCTGGATCGAAGGCCTGGGAGGATCCTGGAGCGGCTCAGCGCTGGTCGTTACCGATTGCCTCGAGCCCCGTTGCAAAGCGCTGCCCCCGTTCAAGTCGCTTCGTAGGCTGTATGGCCACACGCCCCGCCCCGGCGACGGGGCACAGGCAACCACCCTTTTACGAGGATCCGTGTGAGAGAGGCGTGATAATGACGACGAGCATATGTGAAACCGGTATGAGTTTTTCGGTGGAGCCGCTATAGTTGCCCTGTAGCTTCCCACTCTGGTCTTCCGCGACCCGATGGAGATGCAGCGATGGAACGGGAGATACGAGACCTCAGAAACCGGCTGTCCCGGTTGAGCGAGGCCAGCCTGCGTATCAACGAGAGCCTGGACTTCGACGCGGTGCTGCAAGGGGTCCTGGACAGCGCCCGCTCTCTGACCGGCGCCAGCTACGGGGCTTTCGTGCTGCTGGACGACTCCGGGGAGATAGAGGACTTCCTCTCCTCCGGGCTGACCGCCGAGCAAGCCCAGCGGATGTGGTCGCTGCCGGACGGGATCCGGTTCTTCGAATACCTCAGCAGGACCGAGGGGCCCCTGAGGCTGCCGGACCTGCTGGGCCACATCAGGTCGCAGGGTCTTCCCGATCTCCGTCCGCCCGTGGAGGTGGGACCCCAGCTGGCGTTTCTGGCGGCCCCGGTCCTGCACAGGGGAAAGCGGGTCGGCCACATCTATGTCGCCGAAAGGGAGACGGGCGGCCAGTTCAGCCCCGAGGACGAGGAGACCCTGGTCATGTTCGCCTCCCAGGCGGCGCTGGTGATCGCCAACGCCCGGCGGCACCGGGACGAGCGGAAGGCCAGGGCCGATCTTGAGACGCTGATCGACACCTCGCCGGTCGGTGTCGTCGTCTTCGACGCGAGGACGGGGGCGGCGGTCTCCGTCAACCGGGAGATGAGAAGGATCGTCGACGGTCTGCGAGACCCGGACCAGCCGCCCGAGCAGCTGCTGGAGGTCTTGACCGTCGGGCGCGCCGATGGGAGGGAGATCTCGCTGGAGGAGCTGTCGGTGGCCGAGGCGCTGAGCGGGGGGGAGACGGTCAGGGTCGAGGAGATCGAGCTGCGGGTACCGGACGGGCGCAGCGTCAGGGCGCTGCTCAACGCCACGCCCGTCCGCTCCCAGGAGGGCGAGGTGGAGTCGTTCGTGGCGGTGCTGCAGGATCTGACGCCGCTGCGGGAGCTGGAGCGGCTGCGGGCCGAGTTTCTGGGGATGGTCAGCCACCAGCTGCGCACCCCGCTCGCGTCGGTGAAGGGGTCTGTCGCGACGCTGCTGGATCCCCCCGCCGCCCTCGACGCCGCGGAGATGCGCCAGTTCTTCCGGATCATCGACGCCCAGACCGACCGGATGCACCTCTTGATCAGCGACCTGCTCGACGTGGCCCGGATCGAGACCGGCACGCTCGCGGTCTCCCCGGAGCCGACCGATCTGGCCGCCCTGGTGGACGGGGCCCGGGACGCCTTCCACGGCGGCGGCGGCAGCCACGATGTTGACGTCGACCTTGGGGCGGGTCTGCCCTGGGTGATGGCGGACAGGCCCCGGATCGTCCAGGTGCTGGCCGGCCTGCTCGCCAACGCGGCCCGCAACTCGCCGGCCTCCACCCCGATCCGGGTCAGCGCCACCCTGGAGGACGTCCACGTCGCCGTGTCGGTGGCCGACCAGGGCCAGAGCGTCCCAGGCGAAAGCCCGCCCCACCTGCTCGGCAGGTTCCCCCGCAGCGGCGGCGGGGAAAAGGCAGGCGGCAGCGGCCTCGGTCTCGCGGTCTGCAAAGGGATCGTCGAGGCCCACGGCGGCCGCGTCCGCGCAGACAGCAACGAGCCGGGCCCGGGCGCACGCCTCACGATCACGCTACCCACAGCAGAACACACCGAGACCGGGCCCGCCACCCCACCCGCGGCCGCCTCGGCCCGCAGCGGGCGGCGCCAGACCACCGGGCGCGCGCGGGTGCTCGCAGTCGACGACGACCCCCAGACGCTCAGATACCTCCGAGAGACCCTGCACGCATCCGGCTACGCACCCACCGTCACATCCGACCCGCAGGAGGCGCTGCGCCTCCTCCACCAGCAGAGACCCCACCTCGTCCTGCTCGACCTCAACCAGCCGCAAACCGACGGGATCAAACTGATGGAAACGATCCAGCAGAACACGGACGTCCCCGTCGTGTTCCTCTCAGACCACGGCCACGACCAGCAGCTCGCCACAGCCCTCGACACAGGCGCCGCCGACTACCTCACCAAACCGTTCTCCCCCGTCGAGCTCGCCGCCAGGATCAAAGCGGCCCTACGCAGACACGAAACACCCGAACAGCCACAACCCTACGAACACGCCGGCCTGACCATCAACTACACCCAACGCCAAGTCACCCTCGCCGGCAGCCCCATCCAACTCACCCCGATCGAATACCAAACACTCGCAGAACTCGCCGCCAACGCCGGTACAGTCCTCACCTACCAACACCTCCTCAGAAAGATCTGGGACACCTACCCCGACGCCGACAAACGACCCATGCGCACCGCCATCAGCAGCCTCCGCCGCAAACTCCAAGACAACCCCAAAAACCCCACCCACATCCACACCAAAAACCGCGTCGGCTACCACATGCCCAAGGGGGAAACGCAAGGACGGGAGTGACCTGCCCCCGGTGTTTGTGCCAGGGCTTATGTTAGTGCTGTGGCGTGTTCCTTCTTTCGGGTTGTGGTTGGTTGGGGGGTTGCGGGCCATGTGGGTGTGGACGTGGTGGTTTGGGGTGGGCGGTACCCGAGGGGGGCTGTGGGGGCGGAGCTGGGCTGTGGGTCTGGCGGCAGCCCTCGATCGGGGGGCCTGGGCTTCCCGGAGGGTGGAGAAGATCTCACGGCCTGTGTAGCCGGTCACTGCGGTTTGCCGTTGAAGCCCTCTCGGATGTGGCCGTTCCCTCCTGGGGGCTGCCGGGCCAGGTGAAGAGCGGGCGGGTGACCGGACGCGGCCAAGCCAGGCCGGCACGGCCCGGTTGGTGAACTCGGGGCCGTTGTCCGCGCGCAGGTGCGCGGGAGACCCGTGAGCGATAAACACTTTCACGACCCACATCCTCACATTGAGGGTGGACCAGCCTCGGGGGGCAGGTCTGGGTCACTTGACCCAGACGCCGGCGTGGGTTTTGTAGGGGCCTGTGCCCGCGTCGTTGATTGCCGCGACCTGCACCTGGTACTGGCCGGCGGAGAGGCCCGTGATGGTGGTGGAGGTGCCCGTCCCGCTGTGCTCCGCGTTCAGCCACGATCCCGACGTACCTTCCCGGTACTGCACCGAGTAGCCGGTGAGGGGCGGGTTGCCCTGGTCCGAGGGCGCTGCCCATGACACGTTAATCTTTCCTTCGCCTCCTCCCGCTCCTATTCCGGCAGGCGCGCCGGGCATGCGCTCCGGCTCCGGCTCTTTCTCCTCCTCTTCGTGGCTCTGGCCGCCCCCGTCTTTGTTGCCGCCGCCCTGGTCGGCGGCGTCGTCCTCCACGGTCACGTTGATGACCACGGTGTCTGCCGCCGAGTCGTTGTTCCCGTCGTTGACCTTCAGGGAGAAGGTCAGGGTGTAGTCCTCGTCCCGGTTCGGGGCGGTGAAGGTGGGGCTGGCGGCGGTGCTGCTGCTCAGCGTGATGCCGGGGGGCGCGGTCTAGGCGTAGGTCAGGGTCTGCCCCTCCGGGTCGCTGCCCTTGCCGGCCAAAGTCACCGTGGCCCCTTCGCTCACTGGAACCGCAAACAGAGACCAGACGCCCAACTCGGCGCCGGGAGCCCCCGTGGCGGCGACTGGCCCGCACCGCCAGCTCGCTCCGGACAACGTTCAGATAGAAAACTGCCTGGGCACGATGAGTTCGGTCTTCCTCTCCGTCAGGGGATCCGCCACCCGACGGCCGAACGCGCGCACCCGCAGACGCCGGTACTTCCGCAACACCCGCCGGCGGCGGCGGCGCAGCCGCACCCGCCGGCCGTTCGGATCCTTGATCCACACCTGCGAGCCCCGTGACATCGGCGGCGAAGACCCGGCCGCCGTCATCGCGACCACGTCAACGTGTCAGCAGACCGGGGCAGCAGCCGCGTCTCGAACGGGCCCGTGCCGATCCGGTACCGGCCCTCACGCCCCTCAAACCCCGGCACCTCCTGGATCTTCGGCCGGCGGCGCCAGCGGGGGGGCGTCGCGGCCGCAGGCAGAAGGCCGCGGGCCGCGGGAGCCCACCCGCGGCTGGCTACTGCGCTTGGTGGCGTCTGCTTGGCCAGCTAGACGGCGGCCGCTTCGAAGCGGCCGCGGGCGGCGCGCACCGTCTTGTAGAATGGGTGCGTCCCGTTGTACCTGAGGTTGATCGGCGGACGAAGCAGGCTGATCGCTTCGCTCTCCAGCGGCTCCCGCCACGGATCGGCCTGTTCCGTCCATGTGAGCGCGAGGTGCTCCCGTATCCAGCGGCTCAACGCGGCGTTGTCCTCTCGCTTGAGAACTACCTTCCTGGTGCGCCGTTCCAGCCTCCAGCCGTCGTGCTCGAACAGCAGAGAGGCCATGCTTTTCCGGAATGTCGAGGAGCCCGCGTTGCCGCCCAGATGGTGGCCGGTGACGCGCGACCGAATCGTCGCGCCGCTGCCTGACTTCCCGCGCGCGATGCCGACGTAGAGAAGCCCCCAAGGTGCCGCCTCCGGGAACCTGGTCGTCGGGACACAAGGAAGCGCCCCGGGCCTGATCCACCACCCGTAGAACCCCGGAGCAGCAGGAGGGATCGCATCCGATAACTCGGCCGCTGATGTTGGCACGGCCCGCAACGCTGCCGCGACGCTCTCAGCGCTCACATCGAGAAACCTAGAGGGATCGGGAAACGGATCGGCGAAACTCCGGGGTCGGTCTCTCCCTGCGTGGCGCGGGCGCGAGGGTACGCTTCTGGACTCATTCATCGCAACCCCGCATCAGCAGAGGCCTTCCGAGTCTCGCCGATCCCGGCTAGTAGCTACTGCCAGTCGTACAGTTGGTTAAGAAGATTGAGAATGCTCTCCCGGCGGTGACCTGCCCGGCCAGTAGCTCTTGCCGGAGCGTTCGATCAGCTCGATTCTGTACGAATCGTGATCCCTGACAAAACACAGGCGCGAGCCGCCGGTGCGGATCGTGTAAGGAGGCTTCTCCGGCTCGATCCCCTGCCCCTTCAGCCGATCCAGCGTTCGGTCGAGGTCATCGACGGTCAGCGCGATATGCCCGTAGGCGGTACCCAGCTCGTAGCTGTCGACACCGAAGTTGTAGGTCAGCTCGAGCTCAGGGCCGGGCTCGCCTGG
>JAPOVR010000039.1 GCA_026708005.1 Actinomycetes bacterium | reverse complement strand
AGGCTCACACCACCCCACCAACACAAACCCCCGCACAAACACCAGGGGCAAGTCAGTGGTCCGTGACAGGACGTTCACCGGGCTGAGCGTCGAGTTCCGGGCGGGCCGGGAGCGCGAACGGCTTTGGCTTGTACCCCTTGGAGAGCGCTCGGCCGTTGCCCGCTCCACCTTCCCGATGAGTTCTGGTCTGCCCTCCCAATCGATGATCCCGCGCCCCACGGCGCGGGCGCAGCCCGAAGCGCGGTGGGCACCTACCCCTTCGTGCTTATGCGGATCGCGTCGCCTCGCACGGCGCCCAGCACGGCGGCGGCGCTGCCTTCGCGCACCGCAAGCTCCGCGTAGCCGAAGGCGTTGGCGTAGATGACAGCGCGGCCCGGCGCAACAGAGGAGAAGGTCCGGCCAACAGCGGCCTCCACGCTGCCGCAGGTTGACTCGACGACGCAGGCGGCGCCTCCGGCCAGCGCTTCCGTGATCTTCCCGAAGCGCACCGGAAGAGCGATGTTGCCAAAACGATCAACAGCAAGAGCCCCCACCTCGACGCCGCCGCCAATGGGCACCGGCTCGGGGAGCTGGAGGCGACGCAGCGAGTCGGGCTCAACGGGCGCGCCCAGCTCGGCGAGGGCAGCGCCCAGCGCAAGCCGCGCGGCCGTGGGCGCGAAGACGTCGCGCGCGTGGAATGTCGCTGATCCATGCTCGGCGGGAGGCTTGACAGCCTCGAGCTCTACAGCCTCATCCACGCGGCCCGCGTGGTCGGCCGCCAGCATCAGCAGCCCGTTGTCGGGACCCACGAACAGCCGGCCGCTGGCGTCCTTCAATGCGATCCCGCGCCGGTCGCCGCCCACACCTGGGTCGACGACCGCCAGGTGCACGCCACAAGGCAGGTACGGCAGCGCGCTCGCCAGCATCACCGCGCCCTGCAGGACGTTGAACGGCTCGATGCCATGGGTCACATCGATAACTGCCGCCTGTGGCGCGATGGTATGGATCACGCCGTGGCAGATGCCGACGAACGGGTCGTCGAGGCCGAAGTCCGTCAGGAATGTGACAGCCGCGATGCAGCCATCGTAACCGCCTGGATCAGGCCATCGAGGTCGCTCGCCCGTGCCTCAGCAACAACACGCAGCCCGGCCTGCCGCGCGGCCGCAGACGTCGACGGGCCGATCGACACGCACGGAGGCACCTGCTCGCCGAACACCGAGAGCGCCCGGGCTGCAGAGGCGGAGGCGACCACAGCCAACTCGGCAGCCGGCAGGCTCGTAGACGGTGACTCGACCGTGCGGTACAGGGGCACGAAATCGGCGGCCAGCGCCTCGGCCAGCGCCATGCTGGCGCCCTCGGCGCCGGCAAAGAGCACGCTGCCCGGCCCGCTGGGAAACCCGGCCACCAACCCAGCCTGCGAGTGGACGTCGGGGACGTACGCCGGCTCGACACCGATCTCTCGCAGCGCCTCAGCGGTGCCCGGCCCGACGGCGGCCACCTTCGGCCATGGTCCCTCCAGACAGCGCCGGGCCTCGCGAACGGCAACACGGCTCGTCAGTACGAGCCAGTCGTAGCCCGCGGTCTGGAAACGCACGCCACGGAGAGGCTCGATACGCACGAGCGGACACTCGATCGGCTCGAAACCCGCCTCGCGAAGGCGGCTTGAGAGACGATCGGCGCCTTCGCGGGCGCGGGTGACGAGAACCCGCACTGCCGCTACCGAGCCGCAGCGAGCAGAGCGTCAGCGACCTGGGCAGGCTCGATACCCTCCGCGCGCTCGACCCAGCTTCCGTCGTCCGCTGCCATGACCGCGGTCAGCACCTGCCCATCGTGGTAGGCGCCAACCGGAGCGAGGCAGCCTGCGCCCAGCCTGGCCACGCAGGCGCGTTCAGTCTCCACGCGGCGCCGCGTCTGGCAATCGTCGGCCACGGCCACCTGCTCGGCATCGGCAGCGCGTACCTGCAGCGCGATTGCCCCTTGACCGGCTTCCGGCACCACCTCGAGCGGATTGAGCCGAAGACCGATCTCGTCGGCGAGACCGAGCCGGTCGAGGCCAGCGGCGGCGAGCACGACCGCGTCGAGTCCGCGCTCGGCTCGTTTCCGCAGCCGCGTATCAACGTTGCCGCGCATCGGCTCGACGCTGAGCTCAGGCTCGAGAGCAAGCAGGAGCGCGCGTCTCCTGGCCGAGGCGGTGCCGATCCGCAGTCCTGGCCGAAGCGCCGACGCGCCGCAGAGCGCATCGCGTGGATCGTCGCGGGGCAGGTACGCGCCGACCAGCAGGCCCTTCGTATCGGTCGAGGTCATGTCCTTGGCCGAGTGGACCGCGACATCGATCCGCTCTGCCAGCAGGGCCTCCTCCAGCTCCTTGACGAAGACCCCTCTGGCGCCGAGCTCTCCGAACGGCTTCGTGCGGTCGCGGTCTCCTGTTGTCGTGATGGGTACGAGAGCGGTGGCAAGCCCGGGCCGTGCCGCGCGAAGCGCCGCCGCCGCCAACTCCGCCTGGATCAGAGCAAGCCGGCTTCCACGTGAGCCGACGCGTACAAGCACAGCGCCCTACTCCAAATCGAGCTTCGGCAGCAGGCCCGTCGCGGCGAGCGGACTCACGCGCTCTCACCCTTCGCCGGGCCGGCAGCGGCATCGGATGGCGCGCGGCGCGCGCATCAGCGGGCGGGCTCTGGCGGCTGTCCTGACTCGCCGGCGGCCTCACGAGCGGGCTCGGCCGGCGTGGGCTCCGGCTCGGACGAGAGCCCGGCGGCCGTGCGCGCCTCGGGCTCGGTCTGACCTTCAAGCTCCCTGACCTCACGCTCCAGGCGCCTCATCTTGAACGCGTAGATGATCACGTAGAGCAGCACGACCGCGAGCAGCACGAGAAACGCCGCTGTGACATAGGTCTCTTCGGTGGTCATACGCGAACCCTTCGCAGCTCCTGAAGCCGGAGGTCGAGTCGCTTCCCAAAGAGCTCGATCTGGTAGAGCGCACCCGCCAACCCGAGCATTCCTGCGAACGAAAGACAGAACACGAAGAACATCGACCCCGCCATCTGGGGTCCTCGCTCGGTGAACACGACCGGGTGGATGAAATTCTCGGCGAGACGGATCGCCAGGAAGCTGATCGGGATCAGAACGACACCGAACAGGGCGTAGACGGCGGAGGCGCGGGCCTGCCGGGGGCCGGGCTCCAGCGAGTAGCGGAGCATGAAGTACGCCGAGTAGAAGAGGAAGAGAATGAGAAACAGCGTCAGCTGGCGCTCGCTCCACGACCACCAGATCCCCCACGAGATGCGCGCCCAGATCGCGCCGGTCGCGAGGGTGAGCACACCGAAGATCGTGCCCATGTGGACGGCCGTGTAGCTCTCGAGGTCATAGCGCAGCTCGTTTGTCCACAGCAGCCGCAGCGCCTTCCATGCCCCCCAGCCGAAGCACGCGTACGCGGTCAGCGCCACGGGAACGTGGACGTAGAAGATCCGCTGGCTGAAGCCCTGGTCGGCGTCGCTCGGCACCCAGTAGAACGCGAGCGCAAGCGCTGCCATCAGCAGGCCAAACGCGGCAACGGCCAGGAGTAGGCCGGTCCTATTCCGTAACGACGTACTCAAAGGCTGCCCACGAGATGATTCCAAAGACGGCGTCGTAGAGGGCGAGGAACCCGAGAAAGCGCTCGGGCGAGTCGGCCACGCTGGCCCCGATACCGCCGACGACGATCGGGATGGCGAGCGGCAGGAAGAGCAGCGGCAGGATGAGCTCCCGCGTGCGGCTGCCTGCCGCCATTGCTGCGAGCAACGTGCCGACGGCCGCGATCCCGAGGTTGGCGAGCACGAGCGCCGCGACTGTCACGGCACTGACGCCCTGGAAGAACAGCACGAAGGCCGGCACCGCAATGATCTCGGCCAGCACGAGGAAGCCAACGACTGCGAGCACCTTGCCGAGCCAGATCGCGCTGCGATCGCACGGCGCCATGACGAGCGCATCGAGCAGGCGTTGCTCGCGCTCGGCGACGAAGGCACGGGTTAGCCCGAGGAGCGCGGTGAAGATGATGGCGATCCACAGAAGCCCGAACGCCACCGTCCGCTCGGTCTCGGATGAGAGCGTCGACGGAACAGCGAAGTGGAAGACAACGAGCGACGAGACGACGAACAGGAGCATCGCAGGGACCGTGTCTCGCGAGCGCATCTCGAGCTTGAGGTCCTTGCGCGCAAGCAACAGCACGTCGGAGAGGTAGAGCCGGAGGCTGGCGGTGCTCGTCACCGTGAACGCCCGACCTCCAGCGCCAGCCGCAGGGTCGCGATCGGCTCCAGGCGGTCCGGCTGATGAGACGACACGACGAGCGTGCGCTGCTGCGACGGCTCGGCGAGCGCGTCGCTGAGGAGCTCCACCCCCTCGGCGTCGAGCGCCGCAAAGGGCTCGTCCAGCAGGAGTAGCGCGGGCTCATGGAGCATGGCTCGGCACAGGGCAAGGCGCTGCTGCATTCCCCGCGAGAAGCTGCTGACGCGGTCGTGCCGCACGTCCCAGATCCCATACCGCTCGAGCAGCATGCCCGACCGTTCGCGGTGCTCCTGCACCCGGTAGAGCCGCCCGAAGAGATCGAGGTTCTCGGCGGCGGTCAGCTCCTGGTAGAGAAGCGGCTCATGCCCGACAAAGCCGATCGACCGGCGCTCGGCAGCCACCTCCAGCGTGCCGCGCGTCGGCGCCAGCAGGCCCGCGAGCAACGCGAGCAGGGTGCTCTTACCCGAGCCGTTTCGGCCCGTCACGAGCAGGATGTCGCCTGCCGCCACATCAAGGTTGACGGCCTCGAGCACGGTCTTCTCGCCGAACGACCGCCCGAGATTGCGAGAACGAATCATCGCAGCACGTCGCCGAGCACGAACCCGAAGAAGAGCAGTGCGACCGCCCCGTTCATCGTGAAGAACGCCGCATTCAGGCGGCGAAGATCAGCTGGCCTGACGAGCGCGTGCTCCTGGGCAAGCAAGAGCGCTACCACCCCGACGCCGGCCCAGTAGAGCACCCCAACTGGAAGACCAAGGCCGACAACGACCAAACAGGCAACGGCTCCAACGTGGGCCAGGCGCGACGCGGAGAAGGCCGCCGGGATGCCGAAGTAAGCGGGGACCGAGTGCAGACCCTGCGCCCGATCGACCTCGACGTCGAAGAGCGCATAGAGCACGTCGAAGCCGAAGATCCACAGCGCCACCGCCGCCGTCAGCAGCCAGGCCTGCCAGGGCAGCTCGTTCGTGAGCGCGACCCAGGCAGCGACGGGGGCAAGGCCAGTTGCCATGCCGAGCCATGCGTGGCAGAGCCACGTGAACCGCTTGAGGTATGGGTAGACGACGAAGGCGACAACCGGAATAGGCCAGAGCCAGCGAACGAGCGGGGCGAGCTGGTAGGCGGCCGCAAGGAAGAGACCGAGTGAGAGCGCCGCGAAGACCGCCACCTGCCATGCGCGCAGGAGGCCGCTTGGCAGCTCCCTCGAGGCGGTTCGAGGGTTTCGCGCGTCGAGGCCGGCGTCGATCAGGCGGTTCAACGCCATCGCGAGGCTGCGCGCGCCGACCATCGCGACCGTGACCCACACGAGACCGTGTGCGGACGGCACCACGCCGCCCGAGAGGAATGCGCCGACGTAGGCGAACGGCAGCACGAAGATCGTGTGCTCGAACCTGACGAGCGAGACGAACAGCCGCGGAAAGCGGAGAATCGCAGCGCTCACGCCTCCTCCTTCGACTTCTCGAGAAGCCGAACGTCGGTGATCTCCATCCCCTTGTCAACCGCCTTCGCCATGTCGTACACGCAGAGGGAAGCCACGCTCGCAGCGGTGAGCGCCTCCATCTCAACGCCCGTCTGGGCGGTCGTCTGGACGGTCGCGGTGATCGAGACCACCTGCTCGCCGACCTCGAGCGCTACATCGATCACCGACAGCGGTAGCGGGTGGCACAGCGGGATCAGATCCGAGGTTCGCTTAGCCGCCAGAATGCCGGCGACCTGGGCTGCGGCGAGCGCGTCGCCCTTCGGCAACCGACGCAGCTGGCCCGCCGTCGCGGCACTCATCCGCACGGTGGCCACCGCCACCGCCCGTCGCCGGGAGACCGGCTTCGCTCCGACATCGACCATCCGCACGGAGCCGTCGTCGCCGACATGGCTCAAGCGTCTACCTGCGTCAGACACCCCCCTGGATTCTACGACCCCGGCCTGCAGGCGCCGCGCGGAGCTCCCGCACATGCCACCGGCCCCATGCAGACGCGTTGTACCGCTTGGTGTGCCGACAGATCGCGGTGCCGCGCCGCAAGCGCTCCTCCGCGTCCATGCACAGCGCCCGCAGCAGCGCATCCGCCTGCTCGCTCACGTCGAACGGGTTGATACCAACAACGTGAGCCGCGAGCTCCTCGAACGCACCGGCGTTTTCTGATAAGACAACGACACCGCTTCGCTCGTTGAGGAGAGGCCCCTCCTTGACGACGAGGTTCATGCCGTCATACACGGAGTTTGCGAGCAGAACGTCGTACTCGCGGTAGGCGGCGAGCGCCGCGGCGACATTATCCTCGATGCGTAGCCGGAGCGGCTGCCAGGAGCCCCTGGCGAAGCGCGCGTTCAGCGCCTCGGCGTGGGACCGAATCGCCGCCTCATACTCTGCGTAGTCGAGAACTGCCTGCCGCGAGGGATGAAGGAGAGCGAGCATGCCGACCCGGCCGAGGAGCTCGGGGTGCCTCGCGAGCAGCAACGCGTAGGCGGCAAAGCCACGGACGATGTTCTTGGCGGGATCGGCCCGGTCAACCCGCAGAATCAGCTTCTCTGGCCGGGATCCGCGCAACGCCGCTGCCTCAGTCTCGACCGGTGGGCTGGCAGCGAGCGCCGCGAGCTCGGCCGGATCGACTGAGACCGCGCGGGCCCGCGCGAGCGCTTGCCGGCCGGCAAGCCTCACCGAGCCGGCGCTCTCATCCACACGAGCGGCGGTAAACACCGCACAGCAGCGCAGGAAGTTCACCCGCCAGCGCTCGGTTTGGAACACGACGAGGTCATTTGCGAGCACGCCCTCGTGTATCTCGCGGCGAACCGCCGCGGGGAGCCCACTCCACGCCTCGGCGGGCAGCCAAGGAACGTGGACGACGTGCGCGAGCGCCGCCTCGGGAACGCGCCGTCGAACGAGAGCCGGAGCGAGATACAGATGGTAGTCGTGAAACACAACGAGCGCGTCAGGCGCCGCGCCAAGCTCCGCGACGACCGCATCGGCAAAGCGCTCGTTCACCGCCGCGTAGCCCTGGTCCCACACCGTCGAGAGCGCTCGCCCGGACGTTGGGGCACCCGTCGGCGCACCCAGCTGGTGGTGCACGAACCAGAGCAGCGGATTGGCGACGGTGTGGTAGAAGCGGTCGTAGGCTCGTGGGTCGTGAGCGATAAGCGAGAGCCGGGCGGTCGCGTCGCGGGCAACCTCCACCTCGCGCGTCTGCCCGCCCAGCAGCTCAGCGAGCTCGCGATCAGCCTCGGTGATTGCGCTTGCAATCCACGTGACGTCGTGCTCGGCCGCGAGCCCGCGCAAGGCTGTCGCGAGCCCGCCGCCACTGCGCCGCGTCGCGATCTGCCCGCCCTCGCTGCGCTCGAACGCGACTGGCCCTCGGTTGGAGACGACGATCAGCCGTACCCGGGCCACGGCGGGGCGATCTCGAGCACGTCCTCGGCGTCGTTGTTGCTCATCGGGGCGTCGACTCTACGGCCGGCGGCCTCAGTCCTGCGCCGGCTGTCTCGCTCGAGCGTCGGCCGCACGAGCGCTCATGACGGCTCGAGCCTCACGTCTGCGGCTGAAGATCGCGAGGTTTTTCACGTGAAAACACGGCGGCGGGCAGGCGAAGCGTGAAGACCGTACGGCCCGGCCGCGAGTGAGCCTCCAGGGCGCCATCCATACGCTCAGCCAGCTCACGGGCGATTGCAAGCCCCAGACCGCTCCCGAACGCGGCTGGGCTGCCGCCACGGTAGAACCGCTCGAACAGCCGGGGGAGATCCTCTTCCCCGATACCCGGCCCATCGTCCGTGACGCGAAGCTCAGCCCACGGGCCCGACCGGCCGACGGTGACCTCGGCTGTCGTGCCCGGTGGCGTGTGGCGGAACACGTTCTCGACGAGGGCGCTGCCGATCCGTAGCACCCTCGGGGCATCGCCGAAGCCCAGCGGTGCACCGATCACCGAGCCGAGCGTGAGATGGTACCCGCCGCTCTCTGCGGCAGGCGCGAACTGCTCGACGAGATCAGCGGCACACTGGCCGAGGTCAATTGGCGCGGACGCGACGTCGAGCTGGCCCGCATCGAGTTGGGACAGATCGAGTAGGTCGGAGGCCAGGCGGGTGAGCCGGCCTACCTGGTCGTCCATCTGCTCAGTGAACTCCTGCCGGGTCGCCTCATCAAGATCTTCGTGGCGCATCAGCTCGATGAACCCCCCGAGCGCGAACAGCGGCGTCTTCAGCTCGTGCGAGGCGGTCGCGATAAACGCACGCCGTGCTCGCTCGACGTTTGCGAGGCGAACGCGCATCCGCTCGAAGGCCCCGGCCAGCTGCCCGATCTCGTCGCGGCCTGCGTCCTGGACGGGAACGGTGAGATCGCCTTCGGCAATGCGCCCGGCCGCCTCCTCAAGCCACCTGACCCGGCGGACCAGGCGGAGCGCGGCCATCGAGCCCGCAAACCACGCGACACCGAGCCCCATGGCGCCGGCGAGCAGGATGTTTCGCCGAACCGGCGCTACCCCCACAAGCACATCGTCCAGCCGCGCGGAGAGAAGCAGGACGAGGTCGTCCGATATCGTGAGCGGTAGGGCGACCTCCGCAAACTCCTGGCCACCGCGCTCGACGCGCCCCTCGACCCTGCGGCCCGTTGCCGCGGCCTGAGCTGCAATCCGGTCAGAGCCAATTCCATCTGAGCTGATCTCGCTCGAGTCGTCGAACACGGTGATGAATCGCTCGCTTAGGCGCTGGAAGATGACAACGCGCGCGTTGTTGCGGTCGCTGGCTTGGCGGAGGAAGTCGCGGCGGCGCTGGTCGTCGCGCACGATGCGGCGATCGGGACCGGGCCGCACGACCACCGTGTCGAGCTGGAAGGCGAGGCCTCGGCTCGCCTCATCGAGCTCACGGATCTTTGCGTCGACGAGCCGGGACTCGAGGCCAGGCACCACCCACAGGTACACGAACCCGAACGTGACCGTGACAGCGGCGAGCAGGATCGCTCCCAGCTTGATGCTTAGAGGAACGTACGCGAGGCGACCCACCGGGCGAACGGTCTGGTCTAACGGCGCTCGCGGAAGCGATAGCCCACACCGCGCACAGTGAAGATGAACTCTGGCTCGCGCGGGTCATGCTCGATCTTCTCGCGTAGGTGCCGGATGTGCACGTCGATCGTTCTCGGATCACGGTAGCTGGAGCTTCCCCAGAGCGCCTCGAGCAGCATTGGCCGCGAGAGCACGCGGCCTGGGCTCGATGCCAGCGCTCGCAGGATCTCGAACTCGGCATAGGTCAGCGCGATCTGCTTGCCGTCGCGCTCGACCACACGGCGAGGAATGTCGATCGCGAGGCCGTCAACCTCGACCACCTCGTCGCTCTGCGGTGCGCTCGCGGTCAGCTGTGCCCGCCGCAGCAGCGCCCGCACGCGACTGCGGAACTCCCGGATCGAGAACGGCTTCGTGATGTAGTCGTCCGCGCCCAGCTCAAGGCCAAGGACCTTGTCGACCTCCTCGTCCCGAGCGGTCAGCATGATGATCGGCACGATGCTATCTCCGCGCAGCCGGCGGCACACCTCGAGCCCATCGAGCTTCGGCAGCATGACGTCGAGGACGACGAGGTCGACCTGCTCGCTCGAGAAATGGTCGAGCGCCTCTTCGCCATCGCGAGCCTGGATCACGCGGAACCCCTCTCGCTCGAGCGGGAAGGTGAGCAGACGCTGGACGGACTCCTCGTCGTCGACGAGGAGGATCGTCGCCGCACTCACCGCGATCCTCGGCCCTCACCCGGGGACCTGGCCATCAACCGTACTATAGCCCGGTCGGGATGGCGCAGCACGCACGGTCACAAGCATCGCCGCCGACGCAACGTCCGCGCCGTGGGTTCCCCGACCGGCCAGTTAACGGTCGGATCTACCGCACGCTGTGCCTCGTTGTCCTGATTCCCGCGGCGATTGCGGCCCTCAGCGTCCGGGAGGCCCCGCTCCTACCGGCGGCGGGCCTGCCCCTGACGTTCGACGGCGAGAAAGCGGTTGCGCTCACCCGCACGTTTGCCAGCACGTTCCCCAATCGAACCCCTGGAACGGACACTGCGCAGGGAGCGGCCGAGTGGGTGGCTTGGCGGCTCGTCGAGACAGGCCTGCGCGTCGAGCGGCATGTGGCGAGCGTCGATCTTCCAGAGCTCGGCAGGGTGCCGATCGTGAACATCGTCGGGACGACCCGGGCGCGGCGGGGGTCGAGCCGATCGTCCGACACGATCATCGTGGTGGCACACCGGGACAACCGCGGGGAGTCGCCCGGAGCGAACGACAACGCCTCGGGGACGGGCGTGCTCATCGAGCTCGCACGGGAGCTTGGTACCGTCTCGCTCGACCACACGCTCGTCTTCGTCTCGACCGATGCCGGCGCGTTCGGCAACGCCGGGGCGCTGCAGCTCGCTCGCGACGGCGCCCGTGACCCGACGAGCCTCTTCTCACGCGAGCGGGCGCTCGCGGTCGTGAACCTCGACAGCCTCTCCGGTCCAGGTCCGGCGCGGCTTGGGCTTGGTGGCGACACCGCGGCCTTCCCATCCCCCAGCCTCGCCGCCAGCGCAGACGCCGCCGTCATCGCGCAGACCGAGGAACGCGCGAGGACGCCCAACCCACTCGCGCAGCTGATCGACCTCGCGTTTCCGCTCAGCCTGAGCGACCAGGCTCCGTTCCTCGACGCAGGGGTCTCGGCGATCACGCTGAGCGCTGCGGGCGACCGCCCGCCGCGCCCGGACACCGACGTGCCCGAGGCGCTGGACGGCACGCTCGTGGCGACACTCGGTTCCGCCGCACAGGGACTCGTCGCGTCGCTCGGCGGGGCCGCCGAGGTTGCACGCGGAACCGATTCATACCTCTACGTCAGCGGCCGCGCGATCCGAGGCTGGGCGGTCGGTCTGACGCTGCTCGCAGCACTCTTGCCTCCGATCGGAGCCGTCATCGATCTCTTCGCGCGAGCGCGAGCTCGGGGCTCGCGGGTTGCCGCCGGGCTCAGGAGCTATCGGAGCAGGCTGCTCTTCTGGCTGTGGGTCGCGGGACTCGTCGGGCTCGTCACCTTCCTCGGAGCGCTACCGAGCGGGTCGGGCCGGCCCCTGCCGCCTGACTCCCACGACGCACAGACCTGGAGCGCTGGAGCGCTCGCGGCCGTCGGCATCGTGGGAGCAGCTGGCTGGCTCCTCGCTCGAAACAGAATCGCGCGGAGGGCAGAGATGAGCGACGCAAGCGAGCTCGGCGGCCACATCGCCGGCATGCTCGCGCTCATCGCCGTGTCGCTAGCCGTGGCGATCGTTCAGCCCTTCGCGCTGATCTTCGTCCTGCCGAGCCTCCACGTGTGGCTGTGGTTGCCCCATGTCCGCCAAGGCGCGTTCGCCGTACGGGTGGCGGTGTTGGCCCTCGGACTCCTCGGGCCTGCCCTGCTGCTCGGATCAGTGGTCATGCGCTTTGACCTCGGGCTGGATGCGCCCTGGTACCTGCTGACGCTCGTGACGACAGGTCATGCGCCGATATCGCTCTTCGTCCTTTTCGCTGCCTGGCTCGCGGCGGCAGCCCAGCTGAGCGCGTACACGCTCGGTCTCTACGCACCCTACGCAGGCCCAGACGAACGGCCGCAGCTCGGCCCAGTGCGAAGCGCTGTGCGGGCAACCATTCTCAGCTCGCGCTGGCTGCGCAGGGTCTGGCGTCGCGCCGGCGCTGCTCGCTGAGCTGCGGCGCCGACCCGAGTAGGGGTGCCACAGTCGGCGTGGGAGCTGGGCAGGTGCGTGGTGATCCCACACCCCGCGGCTGCACGCCCACCACCACGGCCGCGGACGGAGCCACCCGGCGGCAGATCCAGTGACGTTCTCCCGCTAGAGGGGAAGGAAGCGCACGCGGTCGCCGATCGCAAGCTCGCCATCGCCGCGCGGCACATGCACGAGCGCGTTGGCCTTGGCGGTGGAGACAATCATGTGCGACTCCTGCCCCGTTGCCGGTTCAAGCAACAGATCAGAGCCCTCGCGGCGGGTGCTCGCGCGGACGTATTCGTCGCGTCGCGGGCCGCGGCGGATAGCGGCCACCAGCGTGCCGTCATCGAACGCGGGCAGCGGCTCAGGGAGGCCGAGGAGCGCGTTGACGGCCGGGCGAACCAGGAGCTCGAAGCACACGAGCGAGGAGACGGGGTTGCCGGGGAGATTGAAGACCGGATGTGATCGCCGCATCCCGAAACCCACCGGCTTGCCGGGCTTGATCGCAACCCCATGGAACACCTCCTCGACCTGGGCGGCCGCCTGCGCCTCGCGAACCAAGTCGCGCTCGCCGGCCGACGCACCGCCCGACGTGACGAGCATGTCGAAGCCAAGCAGCGCGCGCTCAATCGTCTGCTCAAGCTTGCCGCGATCGTCCGGGACGACGCCGAGCTGGGCGGGCACAGCGCCCGCTGCGACGAGCTGCGCGGCGAGCATCAGCCCGTTTGACTCGTAGATCTCGCCGGGACCAAGTTCGCTGCCGGGCGGCCGCAGCTCAGACCCCGTCACGAGCACACCGACACGCGGCCGACTACGGCACTGCGCCTCCGAGGCTCCGGCGGCGGCCAGCGCCGCAACCTGCGCCGGGCCAAGCCGTACGCCAGGCTCGAGGACCAGATCGCCCGCCGCGACGTCGAGCCCTGGCCGGCGAATGTTGTCTCCTAAGGCAACTGACCCGAGGACCGTGACAACCCCGTCCGCCTCCGAGACGTGCTCGATCGGCACGACGGCGGCGGCGCCCTCCGGAACGACAGCTCCTGTCGAGATGGTGATCGCCTCACCGGGGCCAAGCGGCCGCGCGCTCGGGGTGCCAGCGGCGGCAACACCCACCACCCGGAGGCGAGCGGATTCGTCGCCGGCGGGCGCCCATCGGACGGCGAATCCATCCATGGCCGAGCTCGGAAATCGCGGCAGATCGCAGGTTGCGGCGACGGGCTCGGCGAGCACGCGGCCGGCGGCACGCTCGATCGGAACGCGTTCGGCGCCCGTGGGAGCGATGCGATCGAGGACCAGGGCCTGGGCTTCGCGTAGCTCGAGCAGCTCAGCCATCGCGCGCCGTACAGTACCGTGGGCCGCTTCCCCGCAGCGGCTTCACTTAGGCTTCTGCTCCAGGGGAGGCCGGATCAGCTGCAGTCAGCGCCCTGGAGCGGCTACTCGGCAGCGGCCGGCTCAGGAGCCGGGGGCTCGCCCGCAGACCCGTCGGCCGGCGGCAAGGGAGCCGGGTCCTCGGCTGGCTCGGGCGGCGCGCTCTCCTGCGGCGGCGCCGGCGAAGGAGTGGCCACCGTGACGATGCCGAACTCCTTCTCCTCCTGGACTTCACCGACAAATTGGTAGGGGCCGGCCCATGGACGCCACTGCGGGAGGCGCGCGGGCGACCTGAAGGGAATGGGGCGGCGATCCGCCAAAGCCTGCTGCATGAAGTCGCCCCAGATCTGCGCTGGGAACGTGCCCCCGGCAACGCGAATCCCGTGGACGTCCAGCATTCGCTCCATCGTCGACTCCGGATGGCCAACCCAGACGGCCGTGGACAACACCGGCGTATACCCCACGAACCACGCGTCGGTGTGCTCATCCGTGGTTCCGGTCTTGCCAGCGGCCGGCCAGCCGTCCAGGCGAGCCCGCGTGCCCGTACCGCCCTGGATGTTCTGCTCCAGGATGCGGGTCACGACCGCGGCCTCTCCGTCCTCGAGCACCCGCTCCTGCTCGGGTCTGCCCCAGCCCGCCTGCCGGTCGATCTCCCCGTCTGCGAGCTCAACCCGCCTGACCGCCGTCGGCCGCGAGTAGCGGCCGCCAGCGGCCAGCGTCGCATAGGCGGAGGCCATCTCGAGCACCGACACGTCGTTGGATCCCAGACCGATCGAAGCGACAGGCTTGAGCTCTGAGCGATTCACGCCGAGCCGCCGTGCGGTTCTCGCCACGGCCTCGGGGCCGAGATCGAGCGTGAGCCGCGCATAGGCAGCGTTGTCGGAGCGGAGCGTCGCTTCGGTAATCGAGATGCGGCCGGCGTAGGAGCCCGAATAGGTCTTCGGCTTCCACTCGGGCAGAGCCGGATCGGGCTGATAGGTGAGCGGTGCCGAGAGGTAGATGCTGGAATCGGGATTGATCCTGCGCCTCACGGCCTCCACGAGAACGAAGGTCTTGAACGAGGAGCCGGCCTGCCGCCGCCCCTGGGTCGCGAAGTTGAACTGGCTGGCCGCCGCGCCGGTCTGCGCCTGCGCCATCGCCCGGATGAACCCCGTCGCCGGGTCAATGCTGACGAGCGCCGCGGCAGGATCGCCCTCGAGGTCAAGGTGGTTGAGAATTGCCTCCTCGGCCTTCTGCTGGAGGTCGCGGTCGATGGTCGTGTAGATGTGCAGCCCGCCGCTGCGCACCCGCTCGAAGCCGTACTCCGCGATGAGCTGGTCGCGGACGAAGTTGAAGAAGAGCGGTTCCTTCTGCTCGACGAACAGCGTGCCCGGCTTGAGGACGAGGTCGGCACTCGCCGCCTTCTCATACCGCTGCTGGCTGATGAAACCGGATTCGAGCATGGCCCGGAGGACCTCGTTGCGGCGGCGTAGCGCAGCGTCGCTCCTCGTGAAGGGATCGAACACGGACGGCGCCTGGGGCAGCCCCGCAAGCATCGCTGCCTCGGCAAGCGTCAGCCGCCGTGTCGACGGCTTGCCGAAGTACGTCTGGGCCGCGGCCTCGGCGCCGTACGCTCGGTTCCCGTAGTAGACCGTGTTCAGGTAGTGGTCAAGAATCTGATCCTTCTCCCATGCCTCCTCAAGCTTGAGGGCCAGGCACGCCTCCTCGACCTTGCGCTCGAACGACACCTCTCTCCCGGTGAAGAGGTTGCTCACAAGCTGCTGCGTGATCGTCGAGCCGCCCTGCCGCACCCTTCCCGCCTCGACATTCGAGACCGCGGCGCGCAGAATGCCCTCGTAGTCGATCCCGGGGTGCCGGTAGAAGCGGCGATCCTCGATCGCGACCGTCGCAGCTCGAAGCTGCGGTGAGATCTCGCTGAACGAGACCACCTGGCGGTTCTGCTCCGCCCGGATCAAGCCGAGCAGATCGCCGTCCTTGTCGTAGACGCGCGAGTTCTGGCCCAGCTGGCTGACGATCGGCAGGCTGTCGAGCGAGCAGCTTGCGCGAAACGCCGAAGCCGTCGCGAACGCCCCGAGCGCCGCGGTGACCCCGAGCGCCACGAGAACGAGAACGACAACCAGCACGATGACCCGGCGCGTGCGGCGGGCGCGGTGAAGGCGGGCGGTCCGGCGGCGTCTTGCATCCGCGTAGATCGGAAGGAACGGGCTGAGATCGCCGTTCTTCGGCGGACGGCAGAGGCCGCCACGGCTCTTTTGCTGCCCGTTCCCGTTCGGTTCTGTCATACGAGCCACGCTGCGTGCGCGCGGCGAGCGCCGGCGCGCCGCCCGCTGCCGCGCGCCTCCACCGAGGGTAGCTCCCGAGAAACGGCGGCGGCAGCTGAGCCTTCAGCGGCTCGCGCAGTACCCGCCCTCGCTCGACGGCTACCCCGTTCTTCTCCCTTCAAGAGAGTGGGAGCGACTTCCTGCCCGCAAATCCCTCGGCCTCGCCATGCCAGTAGCCGATCTCGGTCTCCCCGACCTTCCAGCAGAGCAAGACGTTCTCGCCTGTCACCGGGTGCCGGGCGGGAAAGTCCAGCAGCCCGACATCGACGTCCTTGACGAGCACGCCAAGCTCCTCGATGGCGCCAAGCGTCTTGCGGAGCTCGGCCAGGGTCGTGTCGCCCACGCCCACCTGCTGCTCTGAGCCGGCAGGTAGACGGCCGCCGCCGTTCGACCCGGCGGCGCGGCGGCGCGCCTCCGCCTCATGCTGCAAGGCGCGAAGCCTCGCCCGCAGCTCCACCATCTTCTCGGCGAGACGACGTACTCTCGGCAGCAGGGCGGTTGCCTCCTCCACGGTGAACTGCCTCACGGGTTCCTCCGGGCTGCTTGGATATCCTCAGATATGCGATGCTGGCTCATCATCACGACTCTAGCGCTCGCCACGCTTGGGATCTGGGCAGCTGCCTGTAGCGAGAGGAGCGAGCCGGTCGGGGAGCTGGAGGCCCCGTTCCCAGCCGCGGTTCAGGATGCAGCCGAGACGGCGGTCACCGTCACCGAGCAGCCCGCCAGGATCGTCGCGCTCGAGCTGGCGGGAGCTGAGTTCGTCGAGGCACTGGGTGCCGCAGACCGTCTGGTCGGCGTTCCCGACGGGTTCGACATCGGGCCAGCAGGCGTCGAAACCGTTGTGTCACCCCGCGGCCGAATAGACATCGAGGGGATTGTTCGCCTTCGTCCAGACGTCATCCTTGCCACCGCGGACACGGATGCGGTGGAGCTCGCGCGGCTCCAGCAACGCCTCGGCGTTCCCATCTACATTCAGGCTTCGCGGTCGGTGGATAACCTCGTGCGGACGGCCTTCGACCTCGGGGCGATTCTCGGAGAGCCCGTGCAGGCCCGCGAGCTCGCAAGCGGCATTCGTGAACGGCTCGGGCTGCTGGCCGACAGAATCGGCGGCGCCAAGCCGGTCGCTGTGTTCGCGGACATGGGCTTCTTCACGACCCCGGCAGAGGGCTCGTTGTTTCACGATCTCCTGGTCCGCGCGGGCGCCCAGCTCGTGCCGGTAGATATACCCGCAGGCGTTGCGCCAAGTCCCGAGCAGATCGCCGCGGCTGCGCCTGCCGTCTACTTCGCGACCGCCGAGAGCCACGTCGCGCTCGCTGCCCTGCGCGCGGACAGCGATTTGGGCACAATCCCCGCCGTCCTTGACGAGCGCGTCGTCATCGTCGAGACCAAGGATGTGACGGTTCTCGGGCCAGGCGTGCTCGATACGCTCGAGCGGATCGCCGCCGCGCTCCACCCAGATGCGTTCCGCTGACCTCGACGCGATCTCGGTCGACGCGTTCGGCACGCTTGTGACGCTTCGCGACCCCATCGGCGCGCTCGGGCGGGCCCTCCGTGAGCGCGGCCTCGAGGAGTCCCCGGAGGCGATCGGCTGCGCGTTCCGCGCGGAGGTCGCCTACTACCGCCCGCGGTCACACCTTGGCTGCGACCCGCAATCGCTGCGCTCGCTGCGGCGCGAGTGCGTTCGCGTCTTCCTCGACGAGCTCGGCGCCGCCATCCCGCCGGAGACGTTCGTCGAGGCGTTCATGGCGGCGCTCGTCTTCGACCTCATTCCGGGAACGCAACAAGCGCTCGGCGTGCTTGCCGACAGCGGGCTTGCACTCGCCTGTGTCGCCAACTGGGACGTGAGCCTGCACGAGCTGCTGGCCGAGCTCGCGGTGGCCGACCGCTTCGGCACCATCGTAACCTCCGCTGAGGTGAGAGCCGGGAAGCCTTCACCGCTGATCTTTAAGAGAGCCCTGGTCGAGCTCGGCGTCGGTGCAGGCCGCACGCTGCACATCGGAGACGAGGACATCGACTGGGTCGGCGCTCAGGCCGCGGGCCTTCAGTTTGCGCCAGCGCCGCTCTCGACGCTGCCGGGTCGTCTCGGCCTCGTGCAGGAGCGAGCGTCGTGAGCACTCCCGGCGGCGGGCGGTCCGGCGGGCGAGGTCGCCGGGTCGCTGCACTCGCCCTGTGGCTGGCGGTATCAGGAGTTCTGATCACCATCGCGTTCTTGGGAGGTCAGAACAGTGAGATGGACTCAGAGCCGCTGTACGAATACGACCTGTTCATCGGCGCGACGATCCTCTTCGCGCTCATGGCCATCCTCGCCTACGGCATCGCCCGGCTGTACGGTGGCCGGGCTGCCGAGACGCTCGGGCTTCGCCGCTTCCAGCCCAGAGCTCTCTGGCTCGCAGCCGCCGCGGTCGTCGTCGCGCTGGCGGTCTCGGCGGCGCTCGAGCCGCTCCTCCACGGGGGCGAGAAGCAGGGCCTCGCGCCGGAGGAATGGGACCCATCCCGCGCGGTGCCATTCGCCCTCAACGCGGTGGCCGTCACCGTGTTCGCACCGTTCGCGGAGGAGCTCTTCTACCGCGGGCTCGGGGTGAAGGTCCTCGGCGTGCTCGGTGTGCCACTCGCAGTCATCAGCTCGGGCCTCCTCTTCGGGCTCGCCCACGGCCTGCTCGAGGCGTTGCCGCCACTCGTCATCTTCGGTGTCGCGCTCGCCTACACCCGAGTCAAGTACCGGACCGCCGTGCCGGCGATGCTGGCGCATGGCGCCTACAACGCGCTCGGGATCACCGTCACGATCCTGGCCTAGGCACGGCAACGGCGGAGATCGTGCCGGCGGCAGCTCGATGGCAACCCTCGCCGCAATCCCTGTTGGCAGCGTCGGACGCACAACTCCCGTGCCAGAGGCTCCCGCTCCCCGCCCGGGGGAGGGTAGCCGACAGGAGCGCGCGGCTTTCGCGCGGTCTGTTACCGAAGTACCACGAACTGCGCCAACTCTGCACGGGCACAGCACCAGCAACGCTGCACGGCTCGCGAACGCTCATCGGCAGGCGGAGCTCGGAGCGAGCATGCCCCGGAGCCGGCAGGCGCCACGCCACCTGTGGTCTACGAACGCAGCCCGCCTTCGGCCAAAGCCGCCGATTATCCTGGCAGCTCATGGTGAGGGACATTGACTCCGATGCCACCGTCGTGCAGATCCGCGCGGAGATCGCCGAGAACGACCGGGTCATCCTCGCCGCGCTCAACCGCCGGCTCGAGCTCGTTGACAGGCTGCGCGACCACAAGGCCGAGCACGGCTACCCGCGCATTGATGAATCGAGAGAGCGCTGGCTCCTCGACTACCTGGTCGATGTGAACCCGGGGCCGCTTACAGCCGAAGGCGTCCGATCGCTGTTCTCGGCGGTTCTGGCGATCGGCAAGGCAGAAGTGTACGGGATCACCAAAGGCGGCGGGTCAACCAGCTCAGACGAGGGCTAGCTCGGGCTACGAGTCGGACGGCGTGAAGTCGTCCGGTGAGACGTCGTCGAGGAACTTCTTGAACTCGTCGACGATCTCCTCTTGGTCGACGTCCTCCTGCTCGAACTCGATGGCGTTCTCCTCGATGACGTCGTCGGCTGCATAGATCGGCGCATCTGAGCGCACCGCAAGCGCCAAGGCGTCGCTCGGGCGTGAGTCGATCTCGAGCTCTGTGCCGTTCATGACGACGGAGATCCTCGCGTAGAAGGTGTTCTCGCGAAGCTCCGTGACAGAGATCTTCACGACCTTCGCATCGAGCTGTCCGAGGATGTCGGTGACGAGATCGTGCGTCATGGGCCGCGGCGGGGAGGAACCCTGCAGCTTCATCAGAATCGCGGCCGCCTCGGGGTGACCGATCCAGATCGGCAGGAACTTGTTGTCGTCAGCCGTCCTGAGCAGCACGATCGGCTGCTTGCCGACCATGTCGAAGCTCACGCCGTAGATCACCATCTCGCGCATTGCAGCATGCCCCCGGCTGCCTGATCGTAGCATTGCACGGCTGGTCGCTACCCGCGCGCGCACTGAGCCAGCAGCAGTGTGGTGCATGGGCGATCCTGGACTCGAACCAGGGACCTCCGCCTTATCAGAGCGGCGCTCTAACCGACTGAGCTAATCGCCCGGCGGGGGCAGATTCTAGCCGTTTTGCGGCAATGGACCGGCGGCGACGGCTGCCGCGCGCTCCAGCACCTCGGTGATCTCGGCCAGCTGGGTGTCGTCACGGAAGGGGACCTCGAGGCGCCCCGGCCCCACCCGCGCTGGAACACCCGTGGCCCGCCCCAGGAGCTCGCAGGCACGGTCGGCCAGCACTCGGTCAGAAGCCACCGCGCGGCGAGGGCGACGGCGGGCGCCGGACGAGCGGGCCGCCGCTTCCGCTGCACGCACCGACAGCCCTTCCCGGACAATGCGCCGCGCGAGCCGGCGGCGCCCCTCGTGGCCGGGAACAGCGAGGACGGCGCGGGCATGACCCTCGCTCAGAGCACCCTGGTCGAGCAGCGCGATGACATCGCCGGGCAGCTCGAGCAGCCGTACCCGATTCGACACGCTTGCCTTCGAGCGGCCGACGCGCTCGGCGACCTCGCCGAGCGTGAGATCGAGCTCGTCCATGAGCGTCGCGTAGCCGCGGGCCTCCTCGGAGGCCGCCAGATCTTCGCGAGCCACGTTCTCGGCAAGCGCCAGCAGCAGCGCGTCGCGGTCGGCGGCCTCCCGGACGATCGCCGGGACCGTCGCGAGGCCGGCGGCGCAGGCGGCGCGCCATCGGCGCTCACCAGCAATGAGCTCATATCCCCCGCTCGGATCCGGCCGAACGAGGACCGGTTGCACAAGGCCCTGCGTCCGAACCGAGTTGGCGAGCTCCGCCAGGGCCTCGTCCTCGAAGCTGCGCCGCGGCTGGAGGGGGTTCGGGCGAATTGACCCGACCGGGAGCTGCGCAAGAGCATCGCTCGCCGGCGGCGCAGCCATCAGCAGCTCGAGGCCGCGGCCGAGGCCGCGTCTTGGTGCAGACTTCATCGCCGGCCCGGGGAGATCAGTGGTCATCGCACTGAGTATGCCCGCCGTACCTGATGGCGTTCGGCGTCCGCTCCGGGCGGATCGTGGGCGGCCTAGCGACAGCCGGCGAGCTCCCCGGCGACACGGAAGTACGCGGCTGCACCGCTCGAGCGAGCGTCGTAGGCGGTGATCGGCAGTCCGTGGCTGGGGGCCTCGGCCAGGCGCACGCTGCGCGGGATGGTGGTCTCAAAGACCAGATCGCCGAAGGCGGCTCGCACCTCGGCGATCACCTGTGTCGAGAGCTTCGTGCGGGCGTCCACCATCGTCAGCAGGATGCCGGCAACAGCGAGCCGGGGGTTCAGGCGGGCTCGGATCAACTCGATGCTGCGCAGCAGTTGCGTGAGCCCCTCGAGCGCGTAGTACTCGCACTGGACCGGCACGATCACGCGATCGGCGGCCGTCAGCGCGTTGACGGTCAGCGGGCCGAGGGAGGGAGGGGAATCGATGAACACGAACGAGAACTCCTCGCTCACGCCGGCGAGGGCCTGCGCGAGGTATGCCTCGCCCGTGCTGTGTTGCGCAAGCTCAACGACGGCGCCGGCGAGGTCTGAGACGGAGGGCACGATAAACAGGTTGCGCAGGCCTGTCCTCTGCGTAACCGCAGCGAGCGACGCACCGTCGAGGAGGTCGTACGCGCTTCCGCCATGGGCCGTGACGCCGAGCCCAGCCGTCGCATTCGCCTGGGGGTCGAGGTCGACTAGCAGGGTGCGCTCCCCTGCCTCGGCAAGGCACGCTCCGAGGTTCACGGCGGTTGTCGTCTTGCCCACGCCGCCCTTCTGATTCGCGAGCGCGTAGATGCCCCCGGCCACGCGGCGAGTCTAACGCGGGCTCCGGTCTGGCCCCTCAGCTGCCTTCCCTGCTCTGCAACCGTGCCGAGATCGCCGGGACCGCGGGAGGGGCGGCGCGCATTGGCCAGCCGAGCGCCTCGGGCACCGCAGACCGCAGAGCTCACGTGCCGGATGTCAAGCGCGGACGGGTCGCACGACCACACAGCGGTGCGGCTCGATGCCCTCGCTTTGCGTCTCGATGCCTTCGGTGTCGCGCAGATACAGGTGGATAATCTTACGCTCGGGCGCAGACATCGGCTCGAGCGGGACCGGCTTGCCTGTTCGTCTCGCGTCCCGCGCAGCGTTCTCGGCGATCGTGGCGAGCATGCGCTCCCGCCGTACGCGGTATCGAGCCGCATCGACGGTCAGCTCGATCCGACGGCCAGCCCGCCTAGAGGTGGCCGCGGACACGATGTGCTCGATCGCATCGATAGTCTTCCCGCGCCTGCCGATCAGCACACCGAGGTCAGATCCCTCGAACGACGCGGTGATCGTGTCCTCGCCGCGCCCGGCGACCTCAACGCGTGCATCCACCTGGAGGGCCGTCGAGATTCGTTGGAGCAGATCCACCACGAACCTCGCCTCGGGCTCGTCGCTGGCCGGCGGCGGCGGCCCCGACTCCTCCGCCCGCACGAGCGCAGGAGAGGGAGGGGTCGTGGGCTCAGACACAGCTGCTCGAGCGATGACCTCAGACTCCTCAAACCCTACACCGAGGAGACCTCGCTGGCCCTCGCGCACGACGACGTACTCGACGCGGTCCTTGTCGAGGTTCGGGACTTGGCGCTCGAGCTTGCGAAGCGCCACCCACCGTGCCTCGCCGACGGTCTCGCCCATACCAGCCGCCTCGCGGTAGTGCAGCTCCCCGCCGGCTCCCCGCTCGCTGTTGTCCTCGCTCATCGCGGCGCTCGCGGGCCTTTTTTCGGCCGGCGCTTCTTGCGACGCCTCACCTGCCCTGGCTGCGTCTTCTTGTCAGCACCCTGCTTGGCCGAGCCTTGCTTGGCGTCTGGGCCGCCCGGCTTCGTCCCCGAAGTGCCGCCCGGATCACCACCGCGCACAGCGGCCCCCGACCCAACAGGCTCCCTCGTGTCCTGGGGGGGGGCGCCTCTGCCTGCGAGAACCTCCGCTTGGTCGGCGCCTGCCGCGCGGGCGGCCGGCCGCGTCTTGCGGCGCTTCTTCTTGCGGACTGGCTCGCCGGCCCTGGTCAGCGTCGGCTCCGGCTCGGTCTTCGGCGGGGTCCGGCTCGAGCGCTTGTCGGGCGGCGGCGGCGGCCGGGGAACGAGGCGTTTCGTGATGATCCCCTGCCCAGCCGTCCAGAGGTTGGTGGTGACCCAGTACAGCAAGAGGCCAACCGGGAAGCGGATGATGAACGGGATAAAGATGAAGGGCAGCGCCAAGAAGAGCATCCGCTGGCGCTTGTCCATCGTCGCCGACATGTAAAAGGTCGACGCAACCTGGCTCGTGACGTAGACGACAAGCAGCAGGATTCCCGACCAGTGCCCGCCGATGTTCTCGGTGACGTTGGGCACGATCTTGATGAAGCTCAGGTCCGAGTCCGGGAACTTCGGGCCGATGACCTCTGTCTGGAAATCGCGCAACACGAAGAAGAGCGCGATGAAGATCGGGATCTGGATGAGGATCGGGAAGCATGAGGCCGCCGGGTTGACCTTCTTCTCCTTGTAGAACTTCATCACTTCTTCGTTGAGCTTCTGCTTGTCGTTCTTGTACTTCGCCTGGAGCGCCTTGAGCTCGGGGGCGTACACCTGGAGGCGCTGCATCGAGCGGATCTGCTTGAGCGTGAGGGGAACAAGGATGAGTCGGATGGCCACCGTCAGAACGACGATGGCCCAGCCCCAGCCGAGACCGATCGAGACGTGCAGCCACTCCAGCACGTCTGTCAGGGGCTCCTCGATCGGCCCCAGGATCGCAGCGATGGCAGTGGTCGGCATCACGGTCGAGCCTTAGAGCTTGGCCGGCCGGAGGCGTAGTCGACGCCCCCGTGGCTCCACGGGTTGCAGCGCACCAGCCGCCACAGGCTGAGCGCGGTACCGCGGATGAAGCCGCGAGCCTGGTACGCGTCGATCGCGTACTGCGAGCAGGACGGGTAGTACTTGCAGCGCGGGCCCAGGAGCGGGCTGACCGTCCAGCGGTAGACGCCAATGAGCCCAATCGCGACGTACTTCACGCGGCCCGGTCTCTATCTGCGCTCACCGCGCCCGCGAGCGCCTCCTCGACGCGCTCGGCAAGCCACGCGAACCCCTGGTTCTCCACAGCCTCTGCCAGCCCAGGGCGCGCGATGAGCACGTAGTCGTGGCCGGGCTCCAGCCGCTCAGAGGCGGCGCCGAAGGCCGCGCGCAGGCGTCGCTTGACCCAGTTGCGCGTGACGGCATCGCCGACCTGCCTGGGAACCGCAAGGCCAAGGCGAGCGTCATTCCGCGCGCCGGCCCCATCTTCCGCGGTCGGCCGAAAGGAGTACGCCACCAGGTATCGGCTCGCGACGCTGCGCCCATTCCGATAGACGGCGTCGAAGTCTCGCGAGCGCGAGAGGCGGCTGCGGCGCGTCATGTCCCGGCCAGAGCCGGCGTCACGCCGTGAGGCGCTTACGGCCCCGCGCGCGCCGGCGCTTGACAATGGCGCGGCCCGCACGAGTGCGCATTCTCGCGCGAAACCCGTGCCGCCGCTTTCGCCGACGGGCATTTGGCTGGTACGTTCGCTTCACTCGGTCGACCTCGGGGCAGCGCGCCGATGCGGCCCGGCACAAGTATAGAGAAGGTATCCGGCAGGCTGCCGGTCGTATCTTCTATCACAATGTCGCCTCGAGCCGCACACGGGTCTCCCCAGGTGTGGAGATCTCTGTGGATAACACGAAATCCCAGGAAATCGCAGTGTTTACCGCTTCTTACAGCATATCCAAATCGGGATACGCAGACACCCAAGCGCTGCTATGATCGCGGCTCCCCTAACCCCCGGGAAGGAGCCAGGCGACTGTGACGACCCCGAGCCAGGTGCGGCTGGATGCGGTGTGGGCGGACATCGCCGGCCACCTTCGCCAGTCGCTCAATGAGAAGACGTTCGCAACCTGGTTCGGCTCGGGCTCGCTGTCGGAGGCACCGGACGGCGCCCTCGTCCTGACTTTGCCAAACGACTTCGCCCGCGAGTGGGTCGGGGCGCACTTCCAGTCGCTGCTGGAATCAGCAGCGGCGGACGCGGTCGCCCCTGGCACGCAGCTGAGGCTCGCCGTCAGCGAGCCGGCCCCGCCGGTCGAGGGGGGAGAACCGGGGCCTGCACAGCCGCCTGGGCAGGTGAGCCTCCCACGTGAAAGCGTGCGCCCGCGCTACACGTTCGAGTCGTTCGTGATCGGCTCCTCAAACCGCTTTGCCCACGCAGCAGCGCTCGCGGTCGCCGAGGCGCCGGCGAGGGCCTACAACCCGCTCTTCATCTACGGGGGCACCGGGCTCGGGAAGACCCATCTCCTCCAGGCGATCGCCCAGTACGTCAGCCAGCAGTCGCCGGAGCTCTCAGTCCGCTACGTCACGACCGAGACGTTCGTGAACGACTTCATCAACTCGCTCCGGGATAAGCGGATTGAGGGGTTCAAGCAACGCTACCGCCACTACGACGTCCTTCTCGTCGACGACGTGCAGTTCCTCGAAGACAAGGAGCGGTTCCAGGAGGAGTTCTTCCACACGTTCAACTCGCTCTACGAGGCGGGACGACAGATCATTCTGTCCTCCGATCGGTCGCCGCGGGACATCGCCACGCTCGAGAACCGGCTCCGGTCGCGGTTCGAGTGGGGCCTCATCACCGATATCCAGCCGCCCGACCTCGAGACCCGCATTGCCATTCTTCGCAAGAAGGTTACGGTCGATGGGATCCACGCCCCCGAGCCGCAGGTGCTGACACTGATCGCGGGGCGGATCTCGTCGAACATCCGCGAGCTTGAGGGCGCGCTAACCCGAATTGTTGCATTCTGTTCACTGACAGGCCAACCAATGACTGCCGAGATCGCACACGAGGTTATGCGAGACATCTTTCCCGATAGCGGCCCGTCCAAGATAACTATCGAGCACATCCAGGAGATTGTCTCCTCTCGGTTCGAGATCTCCGTCAAGGAGCTCATCAGCCAGCGGCGCTCACAGGCCGTCGCCTACCCACGACAGGTCGCCATGTACCTGTCGCGGGAGCTCACCGACAGCTCCCTACCAGCCATCGGCCGAAAGTTTGGTGGCCGTGATCACACAACAGTGATCTACGCCACAACCAAGATCAAAGACCGTATCTCAAACGACCATGATGTCTACAACCTCGTTCAAGAACTCACAGCACGCATCAAGCGGCGGCGGTAGGACTGTGGGAAACGCACGCTTCTCCACACACCCCCTCCAAAGCAACCGCTTGCCTGTGAAGTTCTCCCCATTCTCCCCAGATCTGCTCACAGTAGATCCTGTGCTCTCACCGCAGAGATCACCGTCCTCCCCAATCTTCACACTGCCTATGACAATGACTATCTCTCTATTTCGTAGTAGCTAGAGGCGAGAAGTCACTGTGAACATCAAAACAAGTCGCGATGTTCTCGCTGAGGCTCTGCAGGCCGTTGGTCGAGCGGTGTCGGCGCGGTCGACTGTCCAGATCCTCAGTGGCATTCTCCTTCGAGCGGAGGAGCAGATCCTCGAGGCTGCTGCGACCGATATGGAGGTCTCAATCCGAGCTCGTGTCACCGCAGAGGTCACCGAGACCGGAGCCGCTGTTGTACCCGGCCGGTTGCTCCTCGACATTACCCGTGTCCTTCCGGCGGGTGAGGTAGCTCTTGCCTACGATGCGAATGAGGGCCTCCTAAATCTGCGGTCCGGGTCGTCGTCCTATCGTCTAAACACCTACGCCGCAGCTGACTACCCACGGCTGCCAGAGCCGGCTCCAGGAGAGCTGTTCGCTGTTCCTCAAGAGCCGTTCTTCGCGACACTTGCTCGAGTCAGCCGAGCTGCATCGCGCGATGAGTCTCGGCCTGTCTTGACCGGCATCCTCGTCCGGCTGAGTGGTGACCGGCTGACCATGGCAGCAACCGATAGCTACCGCCTCAGCGTGAAGGAGACACCGCTGGCGGCAGCGTGTGATCGCGACGTCGATGCGATTATCCCTGCGCGGGCGCTTGGAGAGCTGGTGCGGGCCGGCCAGGCTTCCCGTGAGGAGCACCTCCAGGTGGCGGTGCAGGACAACCAGGTGATGTTCGGCTCAAACGCTGCCTGGCTGAGCGCTCGCCGGATCGACGGGCAGTTTCCGAACTACGAGCAGCTGAAGCCCGACGGCTTCGAGGGAGAGGCCCGGATTGGCCGCGACGAGCTCGCCGATGCCGTCCGGCGGGTCGCCGTGCTAGCCCCGCGCAACACGGCAATGCGCCTCCGGTTTGCCGACAGCAAGCTGACTATCCGCGCGCAAACGCAGGATGTGGGCGAAGCCGAGGAGTCCCTGCCAGTTGCCTTCTCCGGCGAGAGCATCGAGATCGGCTTCAACCCCCAGTTTCTCCTCGAGGGCGTCGAATCAGTCGACTCCGAGGAGGTTCGGATCCGGCTCATCAACCCTCTCCGCCCCGGTCTGCTTGCGGGCGAGAGAGACGATTTCTGGTACCTGATCATGCCGATCCGGCTCGCGAGCTGATCGTCACCGCACTCGACCTCCGCAACTTCCGGTCCTACCCAAGCCTGGAGCTGCAAGTGAGCCCGGGCCGCACGCTCGTCGTTGGCCCAAACGGGGCCGGGAAGACGAACCTCCTAGAGGGGCTCCATGTGGCGACGCAGGGTTTTTCTCCACGGACGCGAGCCGACAACAGGGTCGTGCGGTTTGGTGAGCAGGCAGCGCGTGCCTCCGCGAGCGGCGCTGTCGGTGGAGCTCGCTTCGAGGCGTGCGTCACCGTGCCGGCCCGCGGTGCAAAGACGGCAGTGCTCAACGGCGCTGCTACGACAACCGAGAAGCTGAGACAGCGGCTACCGGTTCTCGTTTTCGTGCCCGACCGCCTTGCGGTCGTCAAGGGAGGCCCGCTCGTCCGGCGCTTGTACTTCGACCGCATGCTCGGGCGCCTTCGCCCTCAGCACGGGAACCTGCCCGGCGAGTACGCCAACGTCTTGGCGCAGCGCAACACGGCGCTGCGGCGTATCGCCGCCGGCCTGGCTTCGCGCAAGGCGATCGAGCCGTGGGACGCTGCCGTCTCCCGGCTTGGCACAGCGCTTGACCTCGAGCGTTCCTCGCTGGTGGGGACTCTCGAGGGTGCATTTGGCCAGCACTGCGGGGAGCTTGGCATTGGCGGGGCCCGCCTTGAGTACGCACATCGGCCGGTGGAGCTCTCGGTATTGGAGGAGCGGTTTGCCCAGGATCTCGAGCATGGCTCGACAGGCATCGGGCCTCACCGGCGAGATGTCCTCCTGACCTCGGCAGGTCAGGACTTGCGCAGCTACGGCTCTCAGGGTCAGCAGCGCGTCGCGGTCCTCGGCCTTCTCCTCGCCGAGGCCCGCGTGCTCTCCGAGACCAGGGGGCTCGCACCGATCTTGCTGCTGGATGATGTTCTCAGCGAGCTGGACGGCGAGCGCCGCCGGGGACTTCTCGCCTCGCTGGCGCCTGACTCCCAGACCGTCATCACGACGACAACGCTCGATGTGGAGCCCGCGGCGATGACAGGCGATACTGCGGTTGTGTCTATCTCCCCCGGGTCGGCGGCCATAGAGCAGGGCGCGTGAGCGACAGGAAGCGGTGGGCGCTGCCTCGGCCCCTGGGCAGCGCCGTCGAGCGAGAGTTCGCCCGCCTCGGCCCTGCCGCGCAGCCTCTCGAGGTCGGCCGCCGGTGGGCTGAAGCGGTTGGGCCCACAGTGGCGCGGCACTCCTGGCCTGCGAACGTGAAGCCCGACGGCACGCTTGTCGTGCACACGAGCTCAAGCGTGTGGGCGCACGAACTCACCCAGCTTGCAGGGGAGATCCGAGCTCGCCTCGGCCCCGATGCGCCGCCGGCGCTGCAATTCCGGCTAGGTCCGATCCCCGAACCCGCACCCGTCTCGCCGACGGAGGAGCACAGGTCGCCTGCGGAGCCGCTCCAGGCTACGCCAAGCGAGCGACGCGAGGCGAGCAGGATCGCCTCAGAGATCGACGATCCGGCTCTTCGCGACACAGCCGCGCGCGCGATCGCCGCGGCGCTTGCTCGCCTGCGGTCCGCCCGGCCGATCTGATACCATTGTAACAACTGGGAATCGTCCTGTATGCAGGTATTTTCCGCGATTTAAAACATGGCGCAAACCGACTACACCGCAAAGGACATCACCGTTCTCGAGGGCCTTGAGCCGGTTCGGCTACGGCCCGGTATGTATATCGGCTCGACGGGCCCACGCGGCCTCCATCACCTTGCGTTCGAGGTGGTCGACAACGCGGTCGATGAGGCGCTTGCCGGCCGGTGCGACACCATCGAGACGACCATCCACCCCGACAGCTCGGTCACCGTCACCGATGACGGCGGCGGTATCCCAACCGAGGTGATACCCGAGCAGGGTCGACCTGCGCTGGAGGTCGTGCTGACCAAACTCCACGCTGGCGGGAAGTTCGGAGGGGACGGGTACAAGGTCTCCGGTGGCCTGCACGGCGTTGGTGTCTCGGTCGTGAACGCGCTGTCGGAGTGGCTTGTCGCAGAAGTGTGTCGCGAGGGCAAGGTTTGGCGTCAGGAGTTCCGGCGAGGAGAGCCGACAGCGGATATGGAGTGCGTTGGTGACGCGGGCGAGAGGACGGGCACGAGCATCATGTTCATGCCCGACCACGAGGTGTTCGACGAGATCGAGTGGTCGTCGCAGACGCTCGTCCAGCGCCTGCGCGAGACGGCGTTCCTCACCCGGGGCCTGCGCATCATCCTCGTCGACGAGCGGGCCGGCGGGGAGCGCCATGAGTTCTGCTACGAGGGCGGCCTCAAGGACTTCGTCGGGTTCGTAAACGCAACCAAGGACCCGATCCACAAGCATGTCGTGTTCTTTGAAGGCGAGCTGGACGGTGGCCAGCTCGAGGTCGCCATGCAGTGGAACTCGGCCTACGTCGAGTCCGTGTTCTCGTTTGCGAACAACATCAACACGCACGAAGGAGGCTCCCATCTCTCCGGCTTCAAGGGGGCGCTCACGGGAACGCTGAACCGCTATGCGAAAGACAAGGGCCTGCTGAGGGAGAAGGACAGCAACCTCGAAGGGGAAGACGTGCGTGAGGGCTTGGCTGCTGTTGTCTCGGTCAAGCTGCGCGAGCCCCAGTTCGAGGGCCAGACGAAGACCAAGCTCGGCAACCCCTGGGTCCGCGGCTTCGTCGAGCAGATCGTGAACCACCGGTTCGCGGAGTACCTCGAGGAGAACCCCTCCGATGCCAAGCGGATCATGAGCAAGGCGGTGTCCGCGGCGCAGGCTCGGGTTGCCGCGCGAAAGGCGCGCGAGCTCACTCGCCGCAAGAGCGCGCTCGAGAACATGGCGCTTCCCGGCAAGCTCGCGGACTGCCTCATCCGCGACCCCGAGGTCGCCGAGCTGTTCATCGTCGAGGGCGACTCGGCCGGCGGCTCGGCCAAGCAGGGCCGCGATAGCACGTACCAGGCGATCCTCCCTCTGCGGGGCAAGATCATCAACACCGAGAAGAACCGCATCAACAAGGTTCTCTCGAACACCGAGATCCAGGCTATGATCACAGCGATCGGCAGCGGCTTCGGCGAGGAGTTCGACATCAACAAGCTGCGCTATCACCGAGTCGTCGTCATGACAGACGCCGATGTGGACGGCTCCCATATCCGCACGCTCATCCTGACCTTCCTCTACCGGCATATGCCCGACCTGATCGAGCGGGGGCACGTGTACATCGCTGTTCCGCCGCTCTATCTCGTCCGCGTTGGCAACCAGGAGCGCTACCTCGACAAGGATTCCCAGCTCGAAGACCTGCTCGTTCGCGAGCGCATGGGGCCGATGGAGATCGCCGCTCGCGGCGGCGCCGAGCTGAAGCTAACCGAGGCGCGCTGGAAGCGGCTCTCCCGCTCGCTGGCCGAGCTGGAGGGTTGGGCAGCACGGCTGCGCAGCGACTTCGGCTCCTCGGCCGCTGACCTGCTGCTCTCGCACGGGCTCCTCGAGCTCGACGCCGACACGGCCGACGACTTCGAGGCCGGCCTCTCCGCGCAGCACGTGAACGGGCACGCCCTCTCGCTCGTCGCTCGCGACGACACGTCGTTGACAGTGAAGGTCGTCGATACCAAGACCAGCGCAACCCGCCGCGTCGAGGTTCCCGTTGCGATGTTCGACTCGCAGATCTACGTGCGGGCGCGCAAGATGTACGGCCGGCTCGCCGAGATCGCCGGGCTTCCTCCGTTTGCGCTGAGGCATGGCAAGAAGGCCGCGATCGCGAAGTCGTTCGACGAGCTGAGGACACTTGCGCTGGAGCTTGCGAAGGAGGGGCTCCAGCTGAGCCGGTTCAAGGGCCTCGGCGAGATGAACGCCGACCAGCTCTGGGACACGACGATGGATCCCGCACGACGGCTCCTGATCCAGGTTGGGGTTGAAGACGCCTCGGCTGCCGATCAGGTCTTCTCGGTCCTCATGGGCGGCCAGGTCGAGCCGCGCCGGGCATTTATCGAGCAGAACGCCCGCGACGTGAGGTTCCTCGATGTCTAGCGAGGCTGGGCATGAGGCGCCCTCGCCCTCGGCGAACGTGATGAGCGGCTCTGACCTGCGCCGGGTGCCCGCCCGTGTCTGAGCTCGATACCGGAGCTCTCGGCTCGGGCCGCGTCGAGCCTCGCGAACTCGAGCGCGAGATGTGCTCAAGCTACCTCGACTATGCGATGAGCGTGATCGTCGGGCGCGCGCTGCCCGATGTGCGCGACGGTCTCAAGCCCGTCCATCGGCGTGTGCTCTACGGCATGCACGAGGCCGGCATGCAGCCGAACCGGCCATACAAGAAGTGCGCCCGAGTCGTCGGCGACGTGATGGGCGCGTTCCATCCGCACGGCGACTCGGCGATCTACGACACGCTCGTGCGCATGGCGCAGCCCTTCTCGCTTCGGTACCCGCTTGTCGATGGCCAGGGCAACTTCGGCTCGGTCGATGACGACCCACCGGCGGCCATGCGCTACACGGAATGCCGCCTCGGACGCCTCGCGACCGAGCTCTTGCGCGACATCGACGCCGACACGATCGACTTCCAGCCAAACTACGACGACTCGCGACAGGAGCCAACCGTCCTGCCCTCGAGGTTCCCGAACCTGCTCGTCAACGGCTCCTCGGGCATCGCCGTTGGTATGGCAACCAACATTCCGCCGCACAACCTCGGCGAGGTCGTTGACGCAATCGTTGCGCTGGTCGACGATCCAACCGCAGATGTGAAGCGGCTCATGCGGCATATCAGGGGCCCCGACTTTCCGACAGGCGGGATCATCGTGGGCTACAGCGGGGTCCGTGACGCCTACCGGTCGGGGCGAGGCCGCATTGTCATGCGAGCTCGTGCCCATGTCGAGGAGCTCCGCGGCGGGAAGTCGGCAGTAGTCGTCACGGAGCTGCCGTACGGCGTCAAGAAGGGCGGTGACGGGGGCGTCATCAAGAAGATCGCCGAGCTTGTGCAGGAGAAGGTGCTCACCGAGATCTCAGACCTCGTTGACCGGTCAGACCGCACAGGAATGCGCATCCAGATCGAGCTGAAGCGCGACGCGGTCCCGCAGGTGGTGCTGAACAAGCTCTACAAGCACACGCCGCTGCAGACGACGTTTGGACACAACGCCGTGGCGCTCGTTAACGGCGTGCCGCAGACGCTCTCGCTGCTCGAGCTGATCCGCCACTATCTGGAATTCCAGCGGGACGTCGTAACCCGCCGGTTCGCGTACGAGCTGCGTAAGGCCGAAGAGCGCGCCCACATCCTCGAGGGGTACCTGGCTGCTCTCGACAACCTCGACGCTGTCGTCGACCTCATCCGCAGCTCAGACAACAGCGACACGGCTCGGACGGCGCTGATGGCGCAGTTCGATCTCACCGAGGTGCAGGCTCAGGCGATCCTTGATCTGCGGCTTGCGCGCCTGACGGGCCTTGAGCGGAAGCGAATCCAGGACGAATACGCTGATCTCACCGAGCGCATCGGCGAGCTCCGCGAGATCCTCGCCGACGAGGCGAAGATTGACGGGGTGATCCGCGAGGAGCTGCTCGAGCTGCAGGCCATCTACGGCAAGGACGACGCTCGCCGAACCGAGATTGTGGCTGGGGAGGACGAGCTCGAGCTCGAGGATCTCATCGCCGAGGAGGACATGGTGATCGCAATCACCAAGTCCGGCTACGTGAAGCGGCTGCCGGTCACGACCTACCGAGAGCAGCGCCGCGGCGGTGTCGGTGTCATGGGCATGGAGCTGAAAGACGACGACTACATCGAGCACCTCTTCGTTGCGTCGACCCACGATTTCCTGCTGTTCTTCACGTCAGTCGGCAAGGTCTACCGCCTGAAGGTCCATGAGCTGCCGCTTGGCTCACGCCAGTCGAAGGGACGGGCCATCGTCAACCTCTTGCCGTTCCGACCGCCTGAGCAGGTGCGCGCGGTGATTCAGACACGCGACTTCGGCGAGGCCGAGCATCTCGTGTTCGCCACGAAGAACGGGATCATGAAGAAGACGCTGCTGCGCGAGTACAACACGCCGCTGAAAGCCGACGGCATCATCGCGATCAACATGCGGGACGACGACGACGAGCTGGTGAGCGTGGTTCACTCCGCGGGCGACGACGATATCGTCATGGTCTCGCAAGCCGGGCAGGCCGTCCGGTTCCATGAGCGAGAAGTGCGCCCGATGGGTCGTCCGGCCGCAGGTGTCAAAGGCATGAGCCTGCGCAAGGGGGACGAGGTCATCGCGGCGGCAATCGCGCGGGATGACGCCGACCTCCTTGTTGTCACCGAGAACGGCTATGGCAAGCGCACGCGCCTCGCGGAATACCCGCGGAAGGGGCGAGGCGGCCTTGGTGTCAAGACGGTCCAGCTGACGGAGGCGAGGGGGAAGCTCGCCGGAGCCCGTGTCGTCCGCGGCGGCTACCAGGTGATGCTGATGTCGACAGGCGGAACCGTCATCCGTATCTCGGTCGACGACATCAAGCAGCTGGGCCGGTCCACCCAGGGAGTGATCGTCATGCGCCTGAAGGAGGGCGAGCTGCTCTCGACGCTTGCTCCTGTCGTCGAGTCGACGAAGCTCGACGATCCGGAGCCCTGAGCTTCTCCACCAAGCCTGCTGAAACTGACGGCCGCCCTGAGCCCTCGCCGTGCCCGCCGGCTGCGCCGCGGCCTCAGCCGACCAGGGTGACCTCGCCGCTCGCAATGAGGCGCCGCCCGCTGTCCAGCTCGAGCACCAGGCGGCCATCGTCTGCGATGCCCGCGGCGGTGCCGGCGCCTTGGGCGCAGCGCACGGCCCATCCCAGGAGGTAGTCGCGCGCGCGCAGCTCATCGGCAAGGGCGGGAAGCCCCTCGTTGACCCAGCGCTCGTAGGCCAGCTCGAGCTGGGCGAGGAGCTCCACGAGGAGGTGCGCTCGACTGTGCATGCGCCCGGTGACCGAGCGGAGCGAGCCTGCTGGGAGAGTGGCCCCCTGGGGAAGCGCTGTGGCCGCCTGGCTCACGTTGAGGCCGATGCCGAGCGTCACCGACGAGCCGCGTGCCTCCGCCAGCACTCCGGCGAGCTTGCATCCACCCATCACGATGTCGTTGGGCCACTTGATCTGTGCGCCGCCGCCGGCTATCCGCTCGACGGCCCGTGCGGTTGCGAGCCCTCCGACCAGGGCGAGCTGTGGCGGTGGGCGCCCGGCCGGAGGCGCCAGCAGGACCGAGCAGAGAATGGCCGTTCCGGGGGGTGCGCACCAGGCGCGCCCAAGCCGGCCGCGCCCTTCGGTCTGCTCTTCGGCGACCGCCACCGCCCCCTCCGTCTCCGCTGTCGCGACGAGATCCTGGGTCGACCGGCAGCGTTCGTGGTAGAGGTAGGGACGCCCAAACCTCGAGCGCAGGAGAGGCTCGATCCGGACCGCGTCTAGCGTGTCGCGTGTCACGCGAGGATTAGACTACTGTCGTGGCGCAGGACGGAGGCAAGTTCAAGCAGCTCGAGCTGAGCGTGCGCTCGGCGCTCCCGACGCTGTACGCGCGTCTGAGCGACGCTGATCTCGTGCAGCGCGCCAAGGGCGGCGACCGTGCAGCCGTCGATGCGTTGATCGAGCGCTATTCCGCCCGGGTCTCTCGGCTCGCTGCCAACCTCCTCGACGACATCGAGGACGCTCGCGACGCGGCGCAGGAGTCGCTCCTCAAGCTCAGCGTCCGTGTGCGGCAGTTCCGCGGGGACTCACAATTTTCCACGTGGCTTCATCGGCTCGTCATCAACACGTGCCGTGATGTGGCGGCACGCCAGCAGCTCCGCCGGATGGAGGAGCTCGGCGATGACTACGCGGAGATCGCAGCGCTCGGCTGCGATCTCTCTCACGGCGTGGTCCTGGCCGAGCTTCGCCGCGAGCTGGCATCCGAGCTCGGCCGGCTCTCCAGCGAGCAACGCGAGATCGTGATTCTCCGCGATGCGCTCGGGCTGAGCTACGAGGAGATCTCGAGGCTCTTGCGGGTGCCGGCCGGCACAGTCAAGTCGTACGTCCACCGTGGCCGCGCACGGCTCCGCCGGGGTCTCGAGGAGTACGCGACCGCGTGAGCCTGCTCACGAGATCGGACATCGAGGCAATCCTGCCGCACCGGGAGCCATTCCTCCTGCTCGACGAGATCGTTGAGCTCGAGCCGGGACGGCGTGTCGTTGCCCGAAAGCACGTCGCTCTTGACGAATGGTACCTCAGGGGGCACTTTCCGGGCAACCCGATCATGCCCGGTGTCCTGATCGTCGAGGCGCTCGCCCAAGCCGGCGCGGTTGGCGTGCTCTCCGAGCCTCAGAACCGTGGCAAGCTCGCCCTCTTCGGCGGCATCGACAAGCTACGATTCAAACGGATCGTTCGGCCTGCCGATACCCTCGAGCTCGTGTGCGACCTCGAGCACGCTCGGGGCCCGGTCGGCCGCGGCAGGGGCGTTGCCCGCGTCGATGGTGAGCTTGCGGCACGAGGCACGCTGACCTTCGCCGTGAGCGAGCTGAGCGCATGATCGCCCGTGCCGCCGCGAACGGGCTCAAGGTCGGCATTAGAGGCATCGGTGCCTCTGTGCCGAGCCGCATCGTTTCGAACTCCGAGATCGCCGAGCTCGTCGAGACGTCGGACGAGTGGATTGTTGAGCGCACTGGCATTCGCGAGCGCCGGGTCGCAGAGCCCGGTGTGGGAGCGAGCGAGCTCGCCGTGCCAGCTGCCCGCGACGCACTCCGTGCCGCCCAGGTCGATGCAAGCTCTCTCGATCTCGTCATCGTCGCCACGATCACCCCAGATATGCCGTTCCCCGCCACCGCGGCTTTTCTCGCCGACGAGCTGGGCGCCGGCAAGGTTGCGGCCTACGACCTCCAGGCCGGCTGCACCGGGTTCGTCTACGCGCTGTCTCAGGCCTACGGGTCGATCGCGGCAGGCCTCGCCAAGCGGGTGCTCGTGGTGGGGGTCGATCTGCTGACGAAGTACCTCGACTGGCACGACCGAGGCACCTGCGTCCTCTTCGGCGATGGCGCGGGCGCTGCTGTCGTCGAGACGGTTGGCGAAGGCGGTTTTCTCGGGTTCGAGCTTGGGAACGACGGCTCTCACGCCGACGATCTCTGTGTCCCGGCCGGCGGCACGCGCGCGCCCGCCACCACCGCCACCGTCGATCAGAAGCTCCACACCATGCGAATGAATGGCCGAGAGGTCTTCAAGTTCGCCACCCGCGTGATGGTGACGTCCGCCGAACGCGTGCTCGGCATCGCAGGCATGCAGCCGGAGGACGTCGATCTGTATGCGCCACACCAGGCGAACAAGCGCATAATCGATCACGCTGTCAGGCAGCTCGGGATCCCGAGCGAGCGGGTGATCCTCAACGTCGATCGGTACGGCAACACCTCGGCGGCCTCTATCCCAATCTGCCTCGCCGAGTCGCTGCGCAACGGCATGCTGCGGCCAGGGACGACGTTGCTGATGACGGGTGTTGGCACGGGTCTGAGCTGGGGCTCAGCCCTGATGGTATGGGGCGATGCCGTGAGCGGATCGCACGACGGAGCTCGCGGATGAAGGTCGCATTCTGCTTCCCGGGGCAGGGCTCGCAGGTCGGCGGCATGGGCAAAGACCTGGCGGCGGCATTTCCGGCGGCGGGCGCCGTGTATGAGGAGGCCAGCGCCGCCGTTGGCTTCGACGTCGCGGAGGCCTGTTTCGAGGCGTCGACCGAGCAGCTCACCGAGACCGATCTGCAGCAGCCGACGCTCGTTGCGACGTGCCTTGCCTGTCTGCGTGCCGTCGAGGCGACCGGACTGAAGCCCGACTACGTGATCGGGCACTCCGTCGGCGAGTACGCGGCCCTCGCAGCCGCCCGCGCAATCCATGTTGGCCCTGCGGTCGACCTCGTGCGCCAGCGAGGTCTTGCGATGGCCGAGACAGCGCGGCGGAATCCTGGCGCGATGGCGGCCGTCATCGGCCTAGAGGCCGAGGTTGTCGAAGAGCTCTGCGCATCGATTGACGGCGTGTGGCTGGCCAACTACAACTGCCCCGGCCAGATCGTGGTGTCGGGTCTGTACGATCCCGTCGATCTCCTGCTGGAGGAGGCTGCCGCGCGAGGTGCTCGCCGGGTGGTCAAGCTGCCCATCTCGGGCGCGTTCCACAGCCCGCTTGTTAGCTCGGCCGCAGACGGCTTTCGGCCAGCGATCGAGGCGGTGGACTGGCAGGAGCCCTCGACGCCGTTCATGTCCACCGTCACCGCCCAGCTGGAAGGGGCTGCGGGGCTGGTTGATGTTCTGATCAACCAGCTCACTGCGCCCGTCAGGTTTGCCCAGGCAGTTCGCAGCCTCGTCAAGCAGGGCGTGGACACGTTCGTCGAAGTCGGGCCGGGACAGGTGCTGGCCGGGCTGGTCAGGCGCTGCGACCGCTCGGCGACCACCGTGTCGGTGGGAGATCGGGAGGGTCTGGTGAAGCTCGCTGCGGTGGTGGCGGGCGCTCGGGCATGACCGAGAGCTTCGCGAGCCTTCAAGGCCGTACGGCCCTGGTGACCGGCGGCGCGCGCGGCATCGGCGCCGCGATCAGCCGTGAGCTCTGCCGCGCGGGCGCGTCGGTCTGCATCAACTACCGCTCGCGGTCTGACACTGCTGACGAGCTTGCCGCCGAGCTTGGCGCGCTCGCGATCCAGGCCGACATCTCCGACCAAGAGGCTGCCCGGGCGCTCGTCGAGCAGGCCGAGGCAGAGCTGGGCCCGCTCGACATCCTCGTCAACAACGCTGGAATCACCCGCGACACGCTGGTTGTGCGGATGACTGATGACGACTGGTCGAGCGTGCTCGACGCGAACCTGACGGGCTCGTTCTACACCAGCCGTGCCGTCGCGCGGGGGATGCTAAGGCGGCGGGCCGGCTCGATCGTGAACACGACGAGCTACGTCGGTATCCACGGAAACCCCGGCCAGACGAACTACGCGGCCTCGAAGGCGGGAATCATCGGCTTCACGAAGGCGCTCGCTCACGAGCTCGGCGCCCGCGGCGTTCGCGTGAACGCTGTTGCTCCGGGCTTCATCTCGACCGAGCTGACGGACGCCCTGCCGGAGGAGGCCAAGGCGGCCATCCTCCAGGCGACCCCCCTCGGCCGTCTCGGGGTGCCGGCCGACGTGTCGGGTTGTGTACGCTTCCTCTGTTCCGATGAGGCGGAGTTCATCACTGGAGCCGTGATCCTCGTCGACGGTGGCCTCGGGATGTAGCGGAAGCAGATGACAGGGTTGACAAACGGGCGCCGCCGGGTGGTCGTCACTGGTCTCGGAGCGGTGACGCCGCTTGGCAACGATGCGGAGAGCTTCTGGCAGGGCCTGCTCGAGGCTCGCAGCGGTGCCGCCCGCATCTCAGCGTTCGACACGAGCCCGTACTCGGTGAACTTCGCCTGCGAGCTGAAGGACTTCGATCCGCTTCAGTGGATCGACGCCAAGAGCGCGCGCCGCATGGACCGCTTCGCCCAGATCGCGATCGCTGCCGCTCGCATGGCCGAGGCCGACTCAGGGGTCGATGTGGCCGCAGAGCCGGAACGCATCGGTGCGTCGATCGCAACCGGCATCGGGGGTCTCCAGAGCTTCCAGGACTGCCACACGACCTTGAACGAGAAGGGCCCCGACCGAGCCAATCCCTTCTCGATTCCGTCAATCCTCCCGAACATGGGCGCGGCCTGGGTCTCGATGGAGCTCGGGACGCTTGGGCCGCTCCTCTCGCAGTGCACGGCCTGTGCCGCCGCCAATATGTCGATTGGAGACGGACGTGATGCGATCCGCCTCGGCCGCGCCGACATCGTCTTTGCCGGCGGCGCGGAAGCCGGCATCGCAGAGGTTGGGATCGCGGGATTCAGCGCGATGCGGGCGCTCTCACGCCGAAACGACGCTCCGACCGAGGCCAGCCGGCCTTTCGATGCCGAGCGGGACGGTTTCGTGATGGGCGAGGCGGCGGGCGTCCTCGTGCTAGAGGCGCTTGAGCATGCGCGGAAGCGCGGCGCGAAGATCTATGCGGAGCTGCTTGGCTACGGCATGTCCTCTGACGCCCGCCACATCACCGAGCCGGATCCAACCGGCCGGAATCCGGCGCGGGCCATGCAGAACGCGATGAGGGACGCAGGCATCGGGCCCGAGGGCATCGGCTATATCAACGCGCACGGCACATCGACACCGCTCGGCGACGCGAGCGAGACGCGAGTGATCAAGATTGCGCTGGGCGAGGAGGTGGCGCGAAGCGTTCCGATCTCCTCGACGAAGGGGCACACCGGTCACTGTCTCGGCGCCTCTGGCGCGATTGAGGCAATCGCCGCGGTCATGTCTGTGCAGCGTGACGTGGTCCCCCCGACGATCAACCTCGACAACCCAGATCCCGAGTGCGACCTCGACTTCATTCCCAACGAGGCCCGGGAGGTTCCGGTCGACCTGGCTCTCTCGAACAACTTCGGCTTCGGCGGCCACAACGCGTGTCTGATCTTCAAGAAGTTCACGGGCTGAACACGCGCGCGGCTCGAGACGGGCCGATCCGAGGCCGAGGTTCCAGCGCTCCGGCCGCACGTGCGCTTCGGGCCCGCTGCCCCGGCTGCCGCACGCTGACGGGGGTGTGGCTCGAGGACGCCTACGCGTGTCACTCCTGCGGCCGAGCCTTCCCTGCCGCCGCTGGCGAGTTCAAGGCCAACACGGGCACGGCGGCTTCGGCGCCTCCCTGAGCTGGACGCGTTGGCGCGCTGATCTGAAGGGACGGCCTTCTCAGCGGGGGTACTAAGATAGAGCTCGAATGTCCAGGCGTATCGATGTCTCGGTCGAGGATCGGGGCTCGCCGGGCGACTCAGGCGGCGGCAGGGTTGTCGGCAGGGGCCACCCCAATACGTGCCCGGGCTGTAGTTCGCACTTCCGCGATGACGAGCTCGAGGCGACCCTGCGCGTGTGTCCCCAGTGTGGACACCACTTTCCCGTCCGCGCCCGCGACCGGATCCGCCAGCTCGTCGATGGGGGCACGTTCAGCGAGCTCGACGCCGACGTTCGCTCGGCTGACCCGCTGAATTTCTTCGATCTGCGCAGCTACCGAGACCGCCTCGCGGAGGCCGAGGTCGAGACAGGTCTCGGCGATGCGATCATCACGGGCTCTGCCAAGATCGAGCGTCGCCCGTGCGAGGTCGCCGTGATGGACTTCGCCTTTATGGGGGGCTCGATGGGGAGCGTTGTTGGCGAGAAGTTCGCGCGCGCCTGCGAGCGAGCGGCCGAGCGCCAGCTGCCGCTCGTGTGCGTGACTGCCTCCGGTGGGGCACGCATGCAGGAGGGCATCCTCTCGCTGATGCAGATGCCGAAGACCGTCTGTGCGGTCGATGTCTTGCGCGATTCGAGCTGCGCGCTGTTCGTGGTGCTGACGCACCCGACAACGGCCGGCGTGCTCGCGAGCTTCGCGAGCCTCGGCGACGTGACCATCTCAGAGCCCGGCGCGCTGCTTGCGTTTACGGGTCCGCGTGTCGTTCAGCAGACGGTCCCCGGCGAGAAACTCCCCGACGATTTCGGCCGCGCCGAGTCGAACCTTCGGCTCGGGCATGTCGATGCGATTGTCGAGCGCGGCGATCTGCGGACGTTCATCGGTCGCCTGCTTGCGCTCTTCGCGAAGACCGAGGCTCCGTAGGTGATGCCTGACGCTGACCCGTCGAGGGCGGAGAAAAGCGAGCTGCTGCGGCTGCGCGACCGGCTCGCGCGGCTGCGCGAGCTCCCCTTGGTTCGAGGTGTGGGCGTTCAGGATGAGCTCAGCCGGCTGCAGCGGCAGATCGAGCGCATCAAGGCCGCGCCGAGCGCGGAGGAGGTCTGGCGGTCGGTCGAGCTTGCCCGGCATCTCGAGCGTCCATACACGCTTGACTACGTGGAGCGGCTGTTCGACGACTTCGTTGAGCTGCGCGGCGACCGGCATCTCTCAGACGATCGAGCGCTCGTCTGTGGGATCGGCCGCTTTCGCCGCAGGACGGTGGCGCTGGTGGGGCATCAGAAGGGGCGTGATGTGCACGAGCGTGCCCGCCGGAACTTCGGCATGGCTTTCCCTGAGGGCTACCGCAAGGCGATCCGGACCATGGAGCTCGCGCACCGGCATGGCTTTCCGCTGTTCTCGCTCGTGGATACACCGGGCGCCTACCCCGGTGTGGCTGCGGAGCAGCACGGCCAGGGCGGCTGGATCGCGCGGTCGCAGATGACGATGGTCCGGATCGACGTGGCGACGGTTGCATGCGTGATCGGGGAGGGGGGCTCTGGCGGCGCAGTCGCCATCGCGCTCGCCGACCGTGTGCTCATGCAGGAGAATGCCGTGTACTCGGTGATCAGCCCAGAGGGCTGCGCGGCGATTCTCTGGCGGGACAAGACGCAGGCGAAGAAGGCGGCCGCGGCCTTCAAGCCCGATGCTGTCCACTGTCTTGAGCTCGGCATCGTCGACGCTGTCGTGCCGGAGCCCCCAGGCGGCGCCCAGACCGACTACGACGCTGCGGCTGAGGTTCTGGGCGCGTCTATCGAGGACGCGTTGGCCGAGATCGAAGGCGTCGATGCGGGCCAGCGCCGCTCGCAGCGCCGCGCGAAGTTTCGCACCATGGGTGTCCTCGCCGCACCGGAGAGCTAGCTGGCGATTCTCAGCGCGCCGTTCGATCCGGCGCTCCTTGGGTCGGGGATGTCGGGCGACCCGGTGCAGGGGCTGATAGACGTCGCTGGCCGTGCGGGCAGTGCTGGCCGGGGGCGCCCGCGAGCGCCGTCCCTGCGTCTCTGGTCGGTGCGGGCGCGGCTCGATCTGCGAGGAGGGTCTCTCGCTCAACCTTCAGGCTGCCTTGGCACCTGCGTCTCGGCGCAGCCTGACAGACGTGCGGGGTTGGTCTGCGGGGCCGCCCGGCCGACGTGCCTGGCCGGCCAAGCCCAACGGTTGTGCGGTGTTGGCACAGTTTCATGACGCTTCTGTGATAGTTCTGGGAAAGCTCCGAGCCTTTCTGGGCTACCCTCCCCCGGGCGGTGGGTGGGGGGGCGAGATGCCTGTACAGCGGCTGAGAGGCGCGCCTGCTGGGAGCCGCGGACGGCCCGCCGCGGCGGCTGCGCGGGCGGCTCGTCACAGAAGGCGCGGACCGCTGGCGGGCGCGCTGACCGTCCGCCACCGCAGGCGTGAGAGGCCGGCCCGCTGAGTATCCACAGTGCCTCTGCCAACGCAGCCCAGCTCCCAGGCAGCCGTGTTGGCGGGAGCTCGCCGCAAGCAGGATGTCGCGTGGTCTGCGCCGAAGCTCGTCTGCAAGATCGACGCGGCGGAGCAGCTCGTGACCGCAGCTGCTGCGCGGTGCCGTCCCAGGCGCTCCGTGAGGGAGGATGCAGGAAGGGCCGTGTCCGAACGAACCGCACAGCGCGAGGTCCGTCAAGGCCGCCGAACGCTTCGCCTGAGCAATCTCGACAAGGTGTTCTGGCCAGCCGAGGGGATCACGAAGGGCGACCTGCTCGACTTTTACGAGGCTCTGGCCCCGGTCGTGGTGCCCCACCTGCGGGGCCGTCCCTTCACGATGAAGCGCTTTCCGAACGGGATCGACGGGAAGCACTTCTTCCAGAAGGATGCGCCGTCACACATGCCCGACTGGATTCGGACAGCGGTGTTCCAGACTGTGTCTCGCCGGTCGGGCAAGCCGCGAACGATCCGATATCCGCTTGTCAGCGACCAGCTCTCCCTGTCGTGGATGGTGTCGATGGGCTGCATCGATCTGAACGTCCCTCTCTCTCGCATCGACCGCCCCCAGAGACCAGATGTCGTGCTCTTCGACCTCGACCCGTCGCCCGACGCCGACTTTGTCGAGTGCGTACGGGTTGCCCACCTCGTCCGAGGGGCACTGGCGCTACTTGGCCTTGAGAGCTGCGTCAAGACGAGCGGCTCAGACGGAATCCATGTGATCGCTCCGATCGCGCGGCGCCACACCTTCGCGGACACGCACCTGCTCGCCTCGACGGTTGCCGGGGCACTCGCACGCTCGCATCCCGGCCTCGTCACGACCGAGTTTCTCAAGCGCAAGCGCCGCGGAGTCCTGATCGACGTCAACCAGAACGGCCCGGGTCGTACGGTCGCTTCGGTCTACTCGGTTCGCCCCAAGCCGGGGGCGCCTGTGTCGACGCCCCTGCGCTGGGAGGAGCTAACCGAAAACGTCAGGCCGCAGGACTACACGATGGGCGTCGTGCTCGACCGGGTCGGGCGGGAAGGCGACCTGTTGTCGGCGGCGCCCACGAACAGCCAGCCGCTGGGGCCCGCGCTCCGGGCTCTCAAGGAGGGATAGGGGAGGGAAGCCCTGGCCTGCCGCCGGCTCGTGGGCAGACGGCTGCTCTGCAGGCGCGAAGCCGAGGCTTGCTCGCCGCTGATCGCCGAAGCTGCTCGGTAGCCCTGGCGGTTTCTACACGGCGCCGACGTCGCTCAGGCTCTCCCGGATCGCGGTGACGAACGTGTCGATGTCGGCATCCGTCATCGGCGTCGAGAGACAGCCCATGCCGCGACCCGTGAAGGCGACGCCGTGGTTGAGCGCCGCGACGTAGAGCTCGCTCAAGAGCCCCAAGTTGCCGGCCTGCACGTCGTTGTAGTCGGTGACTGGCCGGTCGACGAAGTGGATGTTGAACAGCGAGCCAACCTGGTTGACCTGGGCGACCAGCCCCAGCTCGTCGAACAGTGCGAGGAGCTTTGACTTGAGCTCGCCTCCGAGCCGGTTCAGGTGCTGGTACGACGCGGGCGTCATCTCCTGAAGCGTCGCGAGCCCTGCGGCCATGGTCAGCGGATTCGCGTTGAACGTGCCGCCATGACCGACATGCCCTGCCTCGCGCGGATCGAACTGCGCCATAATCTCGCGCTTCCCGCCGAATGCACCGACCGGAAGGCCGCCGCCGATGATCTTGCCGAGCGTCGTCAGGTCGGGCGTCACGCCGTAGTGGGTCTGGGCTCCGCCATAGGCGATGCGGAACGAGATCACCTCGTCGAAGATCAGCACGATGCCGTGCTGCTCGGTGAGCTCGCGGGAGAAGTGGAGGAACTCCTCGCTGGGCTCGATAATGCCAGCCGCTCCCATGACCGGCTCGACGATGACGGCGGCGATCTCGGCCGCCTGCGCTCCGACCACCCGCTCGAGGGCATCGGGATCGTTGAACGGGACACTGAGAACGGCCTCGGCTACCGCCTTCGGGAGGCCTGCGCCGCCGGTCTGGACTCCTGAGCCAGACGCCCCGCCGGCCGAGACATCGACCGCCGCGTAGTCATGGGTGCCGTGGTAGCCGCCCTCGAACTTCAGCAGCTTCTCACGGCCTGTGTACGCGCGAGCCGCTCGCAGGGCAAGCATCGTCCCCTCAGTCCCCGAGTTGGCGAAGCGAACGAGCTCCACGCTTGGCAGCCGCTCGATGATTGCCTCCGCAAGGTCGATCTCGAGCGAGCTGGGTGCAGCGACGCACATGAGCTGTGCCGCCTGCCTCGTGACCGCCTCGACCACGGAGGGGTGGCAGTGTCCGAGGATGAGCGATGTGTAATTGTTGATGAAGTCCAAGCGCTCGACGCCGTCGGCGTCGTGGATGCGACAGCCCTCGCCGCGCTCGATGTACGGTGGGTACGGCTCGATGTAGATCGTCGTTCGCGTGTTTCCCCCTGGAAGCGCCTGCTTGGCTCGCTCGAAGAGTTCGCCTGACTGCGAGGAGCGCTCGATGTAGGTCTCGAGTGTCGCCGCGCCGGTTATCCCGCCAGCCATGTGAGTTCCTCCCTCGTCACGGTGTTGCGAACGCTGCTCGTCGCAGGAAACGTCCTCCGCCCTTGCCCCCGACGTAGTCGCCCTCGCGCACAAGCGCCCGGCCGCGTGAGAAGACGTGGGAGGCGCGCCCGCGAACGGGGATGCCCTCGAAGGTGCAGTAGTCGGTGTTCCCGTGCAGCTTGTCCTTGGTGAGCATCCATTCGACCTCGGCGTCCCACACGACGAGGTCGGCGTCCGAGCCGACGGCGATGTCTCCCTTCTGGGGATAGAGGCCGAAGAGCTTTGCCGGTCCTGTCGAGGTGACGTCGACGAATCGGTTGAACGTAATCCGCCCGGCTTGCACGCCGTAGGTGTAGAGCGTCGAGAGCCGCTCTTCGACCCCTGGCACGCCCTGGATCATGTACCGGAAGTCGTCGAGGCTCTGGTCTTTGAAGTCCTTGAGGGGCCAGGCCGAGTGGTCAGTCGCAACGGTCTGGAGATTCCCCGAGGCGAGCGCTCGCCAGAGCGGCTCTTGGTGGGAGGCATGGCGCAGCGGCGGAGCCATGACCCATTTCGCGCCATCCGGCTGCGTGTAGCGATCCTCGTCCAGCACCAGGTACTGAGGGCACGTCTCCCCATAGATCGCCTGGCCGCTCGCGCGGGCACGGGAAATCTCGGCCACCGCTCCCGCGCTTGACACGTGCACGATGTAGAGGGGTGCTCCTGCGAGGCCGGCCAGCGTGATCGCGCGGTGGGCGGCCTCCGCCTCAAGCTCGGGCGGCCGGCTCTTTGGCCAGAACTCGACTCCGAGATCGCCCCGCTCGGCGAAGCGGTTCTGCAGCACGACAGTGGCGTCACCGTTCTCGGCGTGAACCATCGTCAGGCCGCCGTGCTCGGCGGCTGTGAACATGGTGTGCAGGAGCGTCTCGTCGTCGGCCTGCACGACGCCCTTGTACGCCATGAAGACCTTGAAGCTCGGGATGCCTTCGTCCTGGATGACACGTGGGATCTCGGCCTGGACGGAGTCGGTGAGATCCATGATCATCGCGTGGAAGCCGTAGTCGATGACGGCGTTGCCCTCGGCCTTGGCGTGCCAGCCGTCGATGGCCTCGCGGAGAGCCTGGCCCTCGGTTTGCAGCGCGAAGTCGACGAGCGTCGTCGTGCCTCCGCAGACGGCGCCGACGGTGCCGGAACGCCAGTCGTCAACGGTCGTGTACTGGGTTCCCCATGGCGTGTCGAGGTGGGTATGGACGTCAAGCGCGCCCGGGAAGACGAACTTGCCCGCGGCATCCACGACCTCAGATCCCTCGGTCGGAAGCCCCTCTCCGAGCAGGGCAATGCGCCCGCCGTTGATCAGGACGTCAGCCTCGTACGTGCTGGCGGCGGTCACAATGGTGCCGCCGGCGATCACCGTCTGCATGCGCTGCCCCTTTCTGCTCGGCCCTCGGGATCAGGATGACAGCTCGGCGTAGATCTCCGGCCGCCGGTCGCGGAAGAAGCCCCACTCGTTGCGAAGCTCTCCGATCGTCGAGGCGTCGATCTCGGCGTAGATCACCTCGTCGCCGTCGTCTCCTGCCTGGGAGAGGATCTGCCCCTTCGGGTCGGTGAAGAAGCTCGATCCGTAGTAGCTCTGGTCGGTCGAGCCACCGTCATCGAAGCCGACGCGGTTGACGCCGCCGACGTAGTAGATGTTGTCGATGGCATGAGCCTGGAGCTCGATCTCCCACAGGTAGCGAGACATGCCACCGGTTGCTGTTGGGACGAACACGAGGTCTGCACCGTTCAGCGCCAGCAGCCGTGCGTGCTCTGGGAAGTGGCGGTCGTAGCAGATCATGACGCCGACGTTGACGCCGAAGGGCGTCTGCCACACAGGGAAGCCGAGGTTGCCGGGCTTGAAGTAGTACTTCTCGTTCCCGACGAGCGAGGGAGTCTTCACCAGGGGGATGCTGGTTTTCCGGTACTTGCCCATTATCTCCCCGTCCGTGCCGAGCACGACCGCCGTGTTGTACAGCTCGCCCTTCATCGCCTCCTCGTAGATGGGCGCCACGAGCACGATCTTGTGCTTGGCGGCTAGCTTTGACATCTCATTGATCGTTGGGCCCGGGATCGGCTCGGCAAGCCTCCAGAAGTCGGGGTTCTCCGTGTAGCAGAAGTAGGCGGTGTTGAACAGCTCCTGGAGGCACACGATCTGCGCGCCGTTCTCGACTGCTTCCGCGATGTAGTGCCTGGCTTTCTCGAGGTTCTTCTCTTTCTCGGATGCGCCGGAGAACTGGATCATTGCCGCCTTGGTCAGGCCCATATCGGAACCTCCTGCTTGTTCGTCTGCTGGCGCGGGTCTCCTGGTAAGAACGGTAGAGGATCTCGCAGGGCCACAGAGGCGCCGGCGAGGCCCCCGACAAGCGCTTGGGCCCTAGGTGTCCGCTCAGCTCGCCGCTAGGATCGCAGGGGCGTGGCTCTGCAGGTCTCGGTGATCGGTGCCGGTACGGCATCGCCAGAGCTTGAACGTCTGGCCGAGCAGGTTGGGCGTCTCCTGGCTCGCTCGGGTTGCACTGTTGTGTGCGGCGGCCTCGGCGGGGTTATGGCCGCTGTCTCGAGAGGCGTGGCCACCGAGGGCGGAACCGCGGTTGGTGTGCTTCCGGGGGAGTCGCGCGCCGCGGCGAACCCGTGGGTCAGCGTGTGCGTCGCAACCGGCGTCGGCCATGCCCGGAACCTAGCAGTCGTCGCGAGTGGCGACGCGGTGATCGCCGTTGGCGGCGCCTGGGGCACGGCTTCCGAGATCGCGCTTGCCCGAAAGCTCGGCCGTCGCGTGGTTGTGCTTGGGCCGATGAGTCCGGTTGCCCCGGACGAGGGCCTGACGCTCGCGAGCACGCCCGAGGAGGCGGTGGAGCTTGCCGTGGCCGCCGCCAGGCACGGCTCCTCCCGACCTGCGGCTCTCTAGCCGCGTTGGTGCGCGAGCATCGAGCGCAGCAGCGCGCTCGCACCGTTCTTATCGAGCGGCTCGTTGAGGTTCCCGCACTTCGGTGACTGCACACACGATGGGCAACCCTGCCGGCACGGGCAGCCCGTGAGAAGCGCTGCCGTGTCACGTACCCAGCCCTCGAAGACGTCGAAGCCGCGCCGGGCGATGCCAACGCCTCCGGGGTGACCCTCATAGACGAAGACGGTCGGCCTGCCCGTCTGCGGGTGGAGGTTCGTCGAGAGGCCACCGATATCCCAGCGATCGCACATTGCCCACGCGGGCAGCAGCGCGATCAGGGCGTGCTCGGCGGCGTGGAGCGTCCCGAGGATCTGCACGAGCTTGTGCAGGCCTGCGAGCATCGGCTCGGGCGGCACGAACCACACGGCCTCGGTCTCGAAGGTCTGCGTCGGGAGAACGAGCGCGTGGGTCCCGAGAACCGATCCATCGCGCAGCGATCTCCTCTGGTAGGCGACGACCTGCTCCGTCACCGACACGTGCCCGAAAGCCAGTGAGACACCGAGCTTCGTTGCTGTCTCCACCGTCTCGGAGATCGTGGTCGACGTCTCGTGTTTGGTCTGTGTGTAGTAGTCGCTGCTGAACGGCTCGACCAGCGCGATCGAGCCGTCGCTCGAGAGCACGCGGTAGGCGTCTCCGAGGTGGAGGTAGACGGCTCCCTCGTGGACTGTCGAGGGCGCCCGGGTTACCGTGACGAGCCCGAGGATGCTGCCGGTCTCCGTCTCGACGACCGTGACGTCGTCTGTGCCGCCGCCGCGAAGGGAGACCCCGGCGGCCGGGTACTCGCGAGAGGCCCAGGCGTAGCCGTTTGTGGTCTTCCGCAGCCTGCCAGCGGCCGCTAGAGCCTCGGCTTGGCCGAGCGCGGCAGCGCCCAGCGTGGCGGCGTCTGTGTCGCTGATCGGTGCCTCGAACGCCGCGGCCATGACGTGGCCCTTCAGGATCCGAGGGTTCCCGTGATCGAGGATTGCTGCCTCGACCGGGCGGCGCAGCAGCGAGGCCGGATCGCGCATGAAGAACTGATCGAGCGCGTCGTCAGATGCGATGAGAACCGCAAGGCCACCTCGCTGTCGCCCCGCCCGTCCCCACTGCTGGTGCAGGCTTGCGACGGTTCCTGGAAATCCAACCGAGATTGCGCAGTCGAGCAGCCCGATGTCGATTCCCAACTCGAGCGCGCTGGTTGCGGCCACGCCGAGCAGCCGACCGTCGGCGAGCCGCCGCTCGACGGCCCGGCGCTGCTCGGGCGTGTATCCGGCGCGATACGGGGAGAGGCGCTCGGCAAGCTCGTGGTCAAGGCGGCCGCAGGCGACGCGATGGACGATCTCCGCGGCTTGCCGGCTCTTGGCGAAGACGATCGTTCGCAGCCCGCGGGTGACGAGCTCGGCGAGCAGTCTGCCAGCGTCGCCGACTGCGCTGGCGCGCTGCCCAAGCTGCGGATCGACGAGCTCGGGGTTCCACAGGCAGACCGAGCGCTCGGTGCGCGGAGCCCCGTCGAGCCCGACGACTCCTGCGCCGAACCCGGTCAGCGCCTGCGCCAGGCCGCCGGGGTTGGCGAGCGTGGCGCTGGCGAGGAGGAACTGCGGCGTCGCACGGTAGATCGCCGCGAGCCGCCGCAGCCGCCGGATGACGTTGCCGACGTGCGAGCCGAAGACCCCCCGGTAGACATGCGCCTCGTCGATGACGATAAAGCGGAGGTCGGCGAGGAAATCCGCCCAACGGTCGTGGTGGGGAAGCAAGCCCATGTGGAGCATGTCAGGGTTCGTGAGGACGACGTTGGCGTGACGGCGCAGCTCCCGGCGGTGTGCGGGATCGGTGTCGCCGTCGTAGATCGCGGCGCGCAACCCTGGCACGCCGAGGCGCGCGAGCGACCGCGCCTGATCCTGCGCCAGCGCCTTGGTTGGGTAGACGTACAGGGCTCGGGCTCGTGCGTCTCGGGCGATCGCATCGAGGACGGGCAGGTTGAACGCGAGGCTCTTGCCGCTGGCGGTGCCGGTCGAGACGATGACGTGCTGACCGCGGCTGGCGAGCGCGAGCGCCTCGGCTTGGTGGGTGAACAGCGCGTCGATCCCGGCCCGGCGGAGCGCATCAGAGACGCTCGGGTGCAGGTCGGCTGGGACGGGCTCAGCGCAGGCCTTGCTTGCGGGGATGGTCTCCCGATAAGCGACCTGGGGACACCGCAGCAGGCTCTCCCAAGGCGCGTCCGGTGGCACGCTTCAATCGTAGTTCCCAGTCTGCCCACCGGGGCCTGATACGTCAACTAACGTTGCCTGGCCATGGTGCCCCGCTGCCTTACGATCGCCGGCTCTGACTCGGGCGGCGGCGCCGGCATCCAGGCTGATCTGAAGGCCTTTGCGAGCCTGGGCTGCCACGGGATGAGCGTAGTCGTTGCGCTGACGGCGCAGAACACCGTGGGCGTGACCGGGATCACAGAGGCTTCTCCAGAGTTTGTGCGGGCCGAGCTTGAGGCGGTCTTCTCCGATATCGGCGTCGATGCCGTCAAGACCGGCATGCTCTTCTCGGAAGCCATCGTCACGACCGTTGCGGAGTTCCTCGGCGGGCAGGAGCAGCCCGTGCAGCTCGTTGTCGATCCTGTCTTTGCGGCAGCGTCGGGGGCGCAGCTGATCCAGGGTGCAGCCGTCGGAGCACTCGTCGGGAACGTCTTCCCGCTGGCCACGGTCGTGACGCCCAACTTACGCGAGGCATGCACCTTGGCCGGTGTTCCCTACTCCGACGATGCCGATCGACGTGAGCTGAGCGAGAGGATCTTCGATCTTGGCCCGGCCGCTGTGGTCGTGACGGGTGGGCATGGCAGCGAGGCCGTCGACTGGCTCTTCGACGGCGACCGGCATGTGCCGATCCCCGTGCAGCGGTATTCGACCACCGCCACCCACGGCGCAGGCTGCACCCACTCGGCGAGCCTGACGGCTCTCCTGGCGAAGGGCAATCCGCTTGAGGCTGCCGCGCGCGGCGCGGCGGAGGTGGCGTCCCGAGCCGTCCGTGATGGGCTGGTCCACCTCGGCTCGGGCGAAGGACCTGTGGACGTGTTTGGCCTTGCTGCTCAGGGAACTCGGTGAGCGCGGGCTCCTGAGGGAGCTCGAGAGCAGGGGCCTCGCGGGGCCGATCGGCGACGATGTCGCCGTGCTCGGCGACGGGCTGGTGGTGACAGCAGACGCGCTCGCCGAGGACGTGCACTTCAGGCGCGGCTGGACCGGCTGGCGGGATCTCGGCTACAAGGCCGCGGCGGTGAACCTCAGCGACCTAGCCGCGGCGGGGGCCGAACCGACCGCTCTGTTCGTCGTTCTCTCAGCGCCGGCTGACCTAGAGCTCGCCGCCGTGCTCGAGGTGTACTCCGGCCTGAACGAGCCAGGCGTGCCCGTCCGCGGGGGCGACACGGTTGCTGCAGAGAGCGTCTCGGTCGCGGTGACGGCGGTGGGGAACAGCGAGCGCGTTCCCGGCCGCGGCGGCGCCCTGCCGGGCGACGTACTGGTCGTGACCGGGCCGCTCGGCGCGGCGGCCGCGGGCCTCTGGGTGCTCGAGCGGGGCCTGACGGGGTTCGAGGAGCTGGTCGCTGCGCACCGCCGCCCGCCGTTGCGCCTTGCCGAGGGGAAGCGGCTCGCCGCGGTGGCGCACGCCATGGTCGACCTCTCAGACGGTCTTGTGATCGACGCCGGACACATCGCCGACCAGTCGTCATGTGCGGTCGAGATCGACGTTGAGCTCGTCCCGAAGCACCCACGCATCACCGAGCTCACCGACGAGTCGCTCTGGACCCGGGGCGAGGACTACGAGCTGCTCGCGGCACTGACCGCTGCCGCGGCCGACGCGATGGACCTGCCGGTGATCGGTCGTTGCCTGCCGGGGTCGGGCGCGCGGCTCCTGCTGGGCGGCGAGCCTTACGAGGCTCGCGGGTTCGAGCACTTCAGCGGCTGCGGCAGCTGAGTCGCGGCTGCGGCAGCTGAGTCTGCCGGCCTGGGCTGGCTGGGTCAAGGCTTGGTGGCGGAAGCGACGCGGCACTCTCGTCGCGACCGCCTCAACGGGGGGTGCTGCCAGCCTGGAGACTTGCGGCCGCGAGGGCGGCCTGGCCCCGGTCGCCATGAGGTACTGCCCGCCTCCCACCCACCACCCGCGGGAGGGTAGCTCAGCAGAGCGCACGACTTTCCCGCGAGGTGTCACAGAAGCGTCACGAGACTGTGACAATTCCGCTAGCTGTGCCAATGCCGCTGGGCTGTCTCCTGCCGGGCTGCCCGAAGCTTGGTCCGGAGGGCGATGCTGCGGTTGCGCCTCTGGCGGGCAGCTGTTGCGCGGGGAAGGTCAGCGTGCGCCGCTGGTCGGCTGCCGCGACGAGGCTGCCGCCAACGCCCGGGGCTGCTACCGCGCGCGGAGGGCGCTACGCGCCTCTTCTCTCTCAGTCGCGCTTCGATCTCCACCGTCCCCGTGAGCGAAGAGTCCGGGATCGATCAGCCGTGCTGGCGCCGCCGCGCCCTGCCGGCCGAGCTTGCGCAGGCCCTCCGCAAGACCGGCGGGCTCTCCATCTCCAGCCTCCGAGGAGATCTCGAAGGGGCGACGTGCTGAGAATCTCCTGCTAGGCGGCTTGGCCGTCGAGCCAGTTGGCCCAGACCTTCTCGAAGTGGCTCTTTGGTCGCGCGCCCACCACCGCCTCCTTGGCCTCTCCGCCTTCGAAGAGGATGACGGTGGGAATCGAGAGGACGTTGAACTGAACTGCCGTGCGCTGGTTCTCGTCGACGTTCAGCTTGCGGAACTTGACGTTCCCGTGCTCGCCGGCCATCTCCTGGAGAATTGGGGCAACTGCCCTGCAGGGGCCGCACCACGGCGCCCAGAAGTCGACAACGACCGGGCTGGTGGAGTTGATGACCTCGTCTTCGAAGGTCTTGTCGGTGACGTCCTGAAGCTCAGACATGGGGCGAGTATACCCAGCGCTGCTTGTCATCCGAGCGCTGCTTGTCATCCGGCCGGGGTGTGCGGGGGGGTGGGCGAGCCTCAGCTTCGGCACGTGCAGGAGTGCCTCGCCGGCGAGGCCAATCGACATCTTCGACCGGCCGGCGGCTCGCTCCTCGAAGACGATCGGGACCTCGGACACCCGGAAACCCGAGCGCAACGCCCGATACGTCAACTCGATCTGGAACGCATAGCCCTGACCGGTAACACGCTCGAAGTCGACGCTTTCGAGCACGGCTCGGTGGAAGCACTTGAAGCCGCTCGTGAGATCACGCACGGGGGCGCCGAGGAGCGCCCGGCTGTAGGCACAGCCGGCTCTGCTGACCGCACGACGCGCTGGCCTCCAGCCATGGATCGTGCCGCCGCGCGCATATCGTGAGCCGATGACGAGGTCGGCATTGGCTGTTTCGCGGACGAGGCGCGGGACGTCTTCCGGGCTATGTGAGAAATCGCAGTCCATCTGGACGACGAGATCAGCACCGAGTGCCAGCGCTCGCGTGAACGCGGCGGCGTACGCGGGGCCGATTCCTCTCCTGTGGGATCGATGCAGCACACTCAGGCGCGGGTGTTGTGTCTGAAGCTCGTCGGCAAGCCGCCCAGTTCCGTCGGGGGAGGCGTCATCAACTACTAGGATGCGGCCAGGCTCGCCGAGCCGGGCAAGCTGGGTGTCGAGGGCGTCGACCATCGGCGCGAGGTTCTCCCGCTCGTTGTAGGTCGGCAGGCACACGACGAGCACGAGCCTATGATCGCGGGGTGAGAAGCAGCCTGCCTCGTAACGATGAGCTCGCGGCTGCGTTCGAGCTCTTGGCCGATCTGATGGAGCTCGACGGTGCCGATCGGTTTCGGCTCGCCGCGTATCGCCGAGCCGCCGAGCGCATCCGTGGCTGCGCGACGCCGGTTGCGCAGCTGGCGCTCGCCGGCAAGGCAACTCGGCTCGATGGGATCGGAGCAACGATCGAGGCAAAGATCATCGAGTTTGTCCAGACTGGTGATCTCGCAGCGCTCAAGAAGATCCGTGACCGTGTTCCGCTGAGCCTGGTCGAGGTCATGCGTGTGCCGGGTCTGGGACCGAAGCGGGCGCACCAGCTGTGGCGCTCGCTCGGCGTGACGTCGATCGAGGAGCTCCGTCGCGCAGCCCAGGCGCACGAGCTTCAGCAGCTCCCGGGGCTTGGAGCCCGGAGCGAAGCGAAAATTCTCGCAGCGCTCGCTCGGCCAGACCCGCACGTCGAGGCGCGCGGAACCCTGCTCGGCCGCGCCCTGCCGCTCGTGACGGACCTCGTGCACGAGCTCGAGTGCCACCCAGCCAGCGACCGCGTGTCTGAGGCGGGAAGCGTCCGGCGCCGATGCGAGACCGTGCGTGATGTCGATGTCATCGCGACCTCCGCCAACCCTCGAGCTCTCGTCGATCACCTTGTCGATCTACCGTGGGTTGCTGAGGTCACGGCCCGCGGGGACACGAAGGCCTCGGTGATGTCCGAGGACGGCCTCCCGGTAGATCTGCGGGTGGTTCCACCCGAGAACTACGGAAACCTCCTCCAGCACTTCACGGGCTCGAAGGAACACAATGTCGCGCTGCGGGAGGAGGCGGTGCGCAGCGGGCTCTCGGTCTCGGAGTGGGGCGTTCAGGTCGTGGACACGGGCGAGACCGCTGCGATGGAGACCGAGGAGGAGCTCTACGAGCACCTGGGATACGCGTGGATTCCTCCCGAGCTGCGCGAGAACATGGGCGAGCTTGAGGCCGCCCGTAGCGGCGAGCTGCCGCCACTCGTCACGCCGGACGACCTGCGCGGCGACCTGCACCTGCACAGCGACTGGTCTGATGGACGCACAACGATTGAGCAGATGGCGCTGGCGGCCAAGGCGCGGGGGTTGCGGTACATCGCGGTGTGCGACCACGCGCGCAGGCTTCGGGGTGGCCGGATCGACGAGCAAGCCGCGGCGCTGGCCGAGCTCGACGGACGGATCTCGGGACTGCGGGTGCTGTCGGGCGTGGAGGTGGACATTAGGGCTGATGGCTCGCTCGACCTGGCCGACGCGGACGTTGAGGCTCGCGACTGGGTTGTCGCCTCCGTCCATTCGGGCTTCGGCGATGGCCACGACCGGCTCACGCGGCGCATTCTCGCTGCGATCGACCATCCTGCCGTGGACTGCATCGGCCATCTGACCGGCCGGAAGCTGGGCCGCCGCGCATCGTACGCTCTCGATCTCGATGTCATCTTCGAGCGGGCTGCGGCAACCGGAACCTGTCTTGAGATCAACGGGCAGCCAGACCGGCTCGATCTGCGGGACGTTTCTGCCCGCGCGGCCGCAGCGGCGGGCGTCTCGATCCTTGTCTCGAGCGACGCGCACTCGGTGGGAGGGCTCGCCTACAGCGACTTCGCCGTGAGCCAAGCGCGGCGGGCCTGGCTTGCCCCTGCGAACGTGATCAACACGCTGCCGTGGCAGGAAGTCCAGGCGCTCAGGCCACGGCACCGGCGGCCTTTTCACGCGTCATGAGCCCCGTGGCCCTTCCAAGTAGACAGACGAAGGGAGAACCGTGGGGCGCTGCCGGCCTGTCCGCCACGGTCCCGCTGCACTCCATGGGCCCACGACGCGCCGGCCGGCGCGGCGGCGCTGGCTCCGCGCCGGGGGGCCTTTGGAGCCGTGTCTGCTTGGGACAGCGGGGCCGCGCGCCTCGGGGCCGCCCAGAGCCACCACCCACCTTTGAGGATAGCGGCCTCAACCGTGCCAGACTGGCCAAGTCTGCGCCGGGTATTCAACGAGACTGTGCCAACGTGCGCACACGAGCACGGGCTGAGCCGTGAGCGACGGGGCGCGCCCGTCGCGGGACGGAGCCCCGGACTTCGATCTCCGGGCTGAGGGGGCCGCCGCGCTCGACTGGGTTGCCCGATACCTCGAGCGCGTGCCTGAGCTGCCCGTGCTCGCGCAGGTCGACTCCGGCGAGATCCGCGGCCAGCTGCCGGCCGCGCCGCCCGAGGAGCCCGAGCCCTTCTCAGCTGTGCTCCGAGACCTCGATGAGCTGTTGATGCCCGGTCTCACCCACTGGCAGCACCCGAGGTTCTTCTCGTACTTCTCCGTGACCTCGTCTGAGCCGGCGATCCTCGCCGAGCTGATCGCGGCGGCGCTCAACCAGGTGGCGTTCATCTGGCGCACCTCGCCTGCCGCAACCGAGCTCGAGCTCCATATGCTGAGTTGGCTCGCACAGCTCCTCGGCCTACCGGATGGCTGGCACGGCCACCTCGAGGACACTGCGTCGACCTCGACGCTCGCTGCGCTGGTCGCCGCACGCCACCGCACGTCGAGGCCCGCCATCGTGTGCTCGGAGCACGCTCACAGCTCGGTCGAGAAGGCCGCACGAATGCTTCAGCTCGAGCTGCGGCCGATCGAGACTGACACTGAGTTCCGGATGCGCAGCGAGCTCGCCGCGGCCCAGCTGCGCCGCGGGGACGTGGCCGCCGTTGTCGCAACAGTCGGCACGACCTCGGCTGCCGCGGTCGACCCGGTGCCAGAGCTCGCGCGCCTGTGCGAGCAGACCGGTACCTGGCTGCACGTCGATGCTGCCTATGCGGGCGCCGCGTGGGTGTGCGATGAATTCCGCTGGTCCCAGGCGGGTGCTGCGGGGGCCGATTCGCTCGTCGTCAACCCGCATAAGTGGCTGTTCGTTCCGGTTGACTGCTCCGCGCTCTGGACCCGGGAGCCCGATGTCTTCCGCGAGGCATTTCGCCTCGTTCCAGATTACCTGCGAGCCGAGGAGGAGGCGGAGAACCTCTCCGACTACGGCCCAGCGCTCGGCAGGCGGTTTCGTGCGCTCAAGCTGTGGACCGTGCTTCGCTGCTTTGGGCAGCAGGGCATCCAGGAGCGAATTCGCGAGGCGGTGCAGCTCGCAACGCTCTTCGAGGAGTGGGTCCGCGCCGACGCCGACTGGGAGCTCGCGGCGCCCCGGCACTTCTCGCTTGTCTGCTTCCGTCACCGGGGAGGAGAGGCCGAGAACCTGAGGATCCTCGAGGCCGTTAACGCCAGCGGCGAGGTGTTTATCAGCCACACTGTTCTCGGGGGCCAGGTCACGCTTCGGCTCGCGGTCGGCAACGCGCGTACGTCCCAGGACGACGTCGCCCGTGCATGGCAGGCGCTGCGCAGCGCTGCAGGTCGCAGCAGGTTGTCCGGCCGTGGCAGTCGCGATGGTGGTTGAGGCACGGGACGATGCCCGGGGTGTTCTTCAATGTCCGCCCTCAAAGACAGCTCTCCGCTTCCGCCCAGTGTCGGGAGAACTCGGGGTCAGCGCAGGCTAGGATGCCGTTCGCCCGAACGCCTCGTCGGCCTGCCGCTTGAGCTCCTCGACGACGTCCGCATCACGCAACGTCGTCGTGTCTCCAAGATCGTGGCCTTCGGCGATGTCCTTGAGGAGGCGCCGCATGATCTTGCCCGAGCGGGTCTTCGGGAGGTCGTCGCCGAACAGCACGGCCGCTGGCCGCGCGATCTTGCCGATCTTCTCTGCCACAAACTCACGCAGGTCGCCGGAGAGCTCGGGCGTGTGTGTCTGGCCAGCCTTGAGCAAGACGAAGCACACGATGCGCTGGCCGCGCTGCGGGTCGTGCGCGCCCGTGGCGGCGGCTTCTGCGACCGCCGGGTGCTCGACGAGCGCCGACTCGATCTCGGTAGTCGAGAGACGGTGGCCGGCAACGTTGATGACATCGTCAATTCGGCCCATCAGCCAGAAGTAGCCGTCCGAGTCCTGCTTGGCGCCGTCGCCTGTCACGTACACGCCCCGGCCGTACTCGCCGAAGTACGTCTCGACGTAGCGTTCGTCATCGTCCCACAGCGTGCGAAACATTCCGGGCCACGGTCGGGTAATGACCAGGAAACCGCCACTTCCGGGCGGAACGGGGGTGCCGCGCTCGTCGACGATGTCGACCTCGATGCCGGGGAGGGGCACGGTCGCCGAGCCTGGCTTGAGGGTGGTCACGCCCGGAAGCGGGCTGATCAGGATGGCGCCGGTCTCTGTCTGCCACCAGGTGTCGACGATGGGGCACCGCTCCTGCCCGATGACCTTCCAGTACCAGAGCCATGCCTCGGGATTGATCGGCTCGCCCACCGTGCCAAGGAGCCGCAGTGACGAGAGATCATGACGGCCTGGATAGGCGGGCCCCATCTTGACAAAGGATCGGATGAGCGTTGGTGCCGTGTAGTAGGTGGTGACTCCGTAGCGTTCGACGAGCTCCCAGTGGCGGTCCCAGTCCGGGTAGGCCGGGTCTCCCTCGTAGAGCAGACCCGTCGTACGGTTGGCGAGCGGTCCGTAGACGATGTAGGAGTGTCCGGTCACCCACCCAATGTCGGCAGCGCACCACCACACCGTGTCCTCGTGGATATCGAAGATGAGCCTGTGCGTCACGGCGGCGTGCAGGAGGTACCCACCGGTCGCGTGCTGCGGCGCCTTGGGCTTCGCGGTCGTGCCGGAGGTGTGGAGCAAGAACAGCGTGTCCTCCGCGTTCATTCGCGCTGGCTCGCACTCGGCGGGCACGTCGGCAACCAGCTCATGCCACCAGACGTCCCGCTGGGCGTTCCAGGGGATATCGCCGCCGGTTCGCTGTAGCACCACGACGCGCTCGACGCTCGGCGAGCCCGCGACGGCTTCATCGGCGTCGGCCTTGAGCGGAACCTTGCCGCCCTTGCGCCAGCCCTCGTCCTGGGTGATGAGGATCTTTGCGCCCGCTGACTGCAACCGCTCGGCCAGCGACTCGGAGGAGAAGCCGCCGAAGACGACGACGTGAGGCGCGCCGATGCGCGCGCACGCGAGCATCGCGGCGGGCAGCTCCGGCACCATGCCCATGTAGATTCCCACCCGGTCGCCCCGCTTCACGCCGAGCGCTTTGAGGCCGTTCGCGATGCGGCCTGTCTCTTCGAGCAGCTCGGCGAATGACACGTCGCGGGTCTCGTTCGCAGGCTCCCCAACCCAGTGGTAGGCAACCTGGTCGCCATGGCCCTGCTGGACGTGGCGGTCAAGGCAGTTGTAGGAGACGTTCAGCTCACCGTCCGCGAACCACGTGCAGTGGGGCGGATCCCATTCGAGCCGCTTCGTTGGGGGTGTGAACCAGTCAATGAGCTCCCCAGCAAGCCGCGCCCAGAATTCCTCGAAGTCTTTCGCCGCCTCGTCGTAGAGAGACCGATCGCGCACGAGCGCGCGCGCTTGGAACTCCGGCGGCGGCGGGAACGTGCGGCTCTCCTGCATGAGCCCCTCGATGACGTCGAGAACGTCGGCTTGCTGGTCGGACATCAGCTTCCTTTCGTCGGCCTGCTCGTATGCATCTTTCCCGAGCGCGCGGCCTCATGCTGCGTCCACCTGCGCCTTGTCTCAACGCACGGCCAGCCGATCATCAGCTCCAGCTGTGGGCACCGCTCCGAGCTCACGTCGTTGTCGGTCGTCGCTGCGCTGTTCCATGCGGGTTTCCGCCCAGGCTTGGAGGGGATGGCGAGGAACCCAGTTGAGGGGTCCCGGATGAAGTTGGCTGAGAGCGACACCGCCCACTGTCAGAGCCCTTCGCTCTCGACGGCGAGGGTGTGAGGGGCAGCCGCGGTTGTCAGCGAGCGAGGGCGAGGACGGTGCGCCGCTGGTGGGCACGGCCCCCGGCGCGGATGTCCGCCGGCCATTGACTGATGGCGACGGGACGTGCTTGGCTGCTGGCGTTGAGACAACCACAAGAGCGACCGCGCCCGCCGCATGTGGAGACATCGAGCCGACCGGCTGGCCGTTTTGCGACGCCCGCATACGTGCGCATCGGTGCGTCACACGCTGCCGCTTTCGGCGGTGGCGGATTGACACATGGCGGATTGACACAGGTGCATGACGCTTCCTTGACAGGGCGTGCGGAAGCTGTGCGCATATGTGGGCTACCTCCCCGGGTGGTGGCTGGGGGGCGGGTTGTCTGTTGTGGCTGCAAGAAGGGCGACCCGCCTGGAAGCGCGTGGCCGGGAGCGCGCAGCCCGTCGGGGCGGCTGGACTCTTCGGCTAGGTGCGCGCGAGCAGTGCCTCGATCGCGCGCGCGACGCCGAGCTCCTCCGGGGGCGGCACCGACCAGTCCGTCACGGGCGCCAGGCTTGGGTCGGCTTCATCGACCGCGACGCCGAATCCGGCGACGTCGAGCAGCTCGATGTCGTTCTCGCCGTCGCCGAACGCAATCGTTCGCTCGAGCGCGAAACCGAGCGTGTCTGCCACGAAGGCGAGGCCCGAGCCCTTCGTGACGCCGTGGGCTGCGAACTCGAGGAAGTAGGCGAGCGACTTCGAAATGAAGAGACGTCCGTCGAAGCGCCGGCGCATGCGCAGCTTCACCTCGTCGAGGTGATCGGGGTCGCCGACGACGACGAGCTTGGTCGGCGGCTCGCGGAGCCAGTCGATCAGATCGCCAACCTCACGGACGCCGATGCTCTGCGTGCTCGCATAACGATTGGATGCTGCCGTGTGGTCGGCGACGTACATCTCGTCATTGACGTACACGTTCGGGGAGTAGCTCTCTTCGGCAAGCGCCTCGATTGCCTCTCGCGCGATCTCAACCGACATCGGCGCGTGCAAGAGAAATCGGCCAGACTCAGCCTCGGCCACCAGCGCTCCCTGGTAGCAGACGATCGGGCCGGACAGGCCCGCCTCCAGAGCGAGCGGGCGCACAGAGCGGAACATACGGCCGGTCGCGATGACCACGTGGATTCCCCGCTCCTGCGCCGCTGCGATCGCCGCGATGAGTTGGGGCTCGAGCTGGGCGCCGCGGGCGAGGATCGTGCGGTCGAGATCGCACGCAATCGCCTCCACCTCGGGTGGGAGGCCTGCGGGGAGTTCGAGCGGCGGCGTCAGGACCGGAGCGCTGTTAGCTGCCGGAGCCGCCGCTGGCAATGGACAGCACCTCGACGAGGTCGGCGATCTCTTGGTCGGAAAGCTGCTCGCTGTAGGTCCCCGGCATTGCACCGGCGGGGAAGCCCTCGGCAATGACGGCATCCGGTGCGACGATCCCCTCCCTGATGTAGGCGGCGTCACGCCCCTGCAGGGAAACGTTGAGGTCCGGGCCAAGCGCGCCCGTGGCGCCCTCCACGCCCGCCAGCGCATGGCAGGCGCCGCAGCCGGTGCTCGTGAAGACCGCTGCGCCGGCGAGCTCGCTCACGTCTGGCGGCCGCTCCACTTCGCCGATGATGGCCTCGGGTTCGGGTGTCTTGATTCCCTTGTCCCCGCAGGCCGCGATGACCAGGAGAAGTGTGGCGAGACCTACGACGAGAAGGAAAGCCCGGCGCATGCGGGCGCGAGTCTATCTGACCCCCCGGTGTACCCGACATCTGAATCTCGTGCTGGCGTGTGACCTCGCCGCTACGATGGAAGAGGAGGCAGACGAGTGAAGCGGAAGCAGTATGCTCGCGATCCTGGGCTGTCGGCTCGGATGGCCCTGACGACGTTCCTGCTCGGGGCGCTCTACGTCTCCTTCTTCTTCGTACTCCTCCAGCTCTTCAGCCTGTCGATTGGAGCGGTGGTCGCAATCATCGCGGCGCTCGCGCTCGTGCAGTACTTCACCTCGGACAGGATCGCGCTGCGCGCATCGGGCGCGAGGGTCGTGAGCCCTGAGCAGGCGCCTGAGCTTCATGCGATGGTCGAGCGGCTGTGCCTCGAAGCAGACCTGCCCAAGCCGAGGGTGGCCGTCATCCCCACCGACATGCCCAACGCCTTCGCGACCGGGCGAAACCCCAAGAACGCCGTGGTTGCGGTGACTCAGGGGCTCTGGAACCGGCTCAACGCACGCGAGATCGAAGGCGTGCTCGCCCACGAGCTGGCGCACATCGCCAACCGCGACGTTCTGATCATGACCGTGGCCAGCTTCTTCGCGATGGTGGCTGCCATGCTGATGCGGTTCGGCCTGTTCGCGGGCTTGATGGGCGGCGGCCGGTCCCGAAATGCCGGCGGCGGGCTCGCGATCATCCTGCTCGTCTCGCTCGTGACCTACGTGATCAGCTTCATCCTGATCCGCGCCATCTCACGCTACCGCGAGTATGTCGCCGACCGCAGCGCCGCGGTGATGACGGGCCGTCCCGAGCACCTGATGAGCGCGCTGGAGAAGATCGCCGGTCGGATGAGCCGGATCCCCGAGAGCCAGCTGCGCGAGGTCGAGCGCATGAATGCGTTCTTCATCGTTCCGACGACCCTACGGAGGGCCACCGGTGAGCTCTTCCTCACCCACCCGCCGCTCGAGAAGCGGCTGGCTGCGCTGGCCGAGGTCGCTGAACAAATGGGCCGGCCCGTTCGCCGCCGACGCTGAGCGCGCGGCAGGCCGTTGGTCGAGCGGTGTCGGGGTGGCTAGCGCGTCGAGTGGCTGGCGGGCGCCAGGTAAGTGGTGCCCAGCGAGGCAGGGGCCGGGGATGGAAGGTCCCCGCCGAAGCAGTGGGGCTGCGAAGGGAAGGACAGCGGCTGCCGAAGAGCCTGTCCCAGTCGGGCTAGGCGATGTGTGACCGGTTGGAAGGATCCGCGGCTGCCGAGGAGACTACCCGCCTGCGGGTACCGGCGGCTGCGTATCCTGCATGCGCAGAGCTGGCTGTTGGACGCTGATCGAGGCTGTTCCGCACCGCTTGAGGGTCTCGGTGCAGAGACCTCTCGTTCACGCGGGCAGTGTTGTTCACGCGGGCAGTGTTCACGCGGGCAGGGTCGGCCGGGGTGGCAGCGCGAGGAGGCTCGGCGGTGCCGTGTTGGTCAAGGAGGGCGACAAGACGCCGTTCGCGCGCGTCGATCCTCGCCTAAGAGCGACTTTCCGGTTCGCCTCGGCACGCGCCCTCGCCTGTTGTCGAGCCGGGGATACAGGTCAATCGGTGCTCTGTGGGTGGGGTTGGCCCCGCGCGGTCTGGTCTAGTGTGCGCCGGTGTCGACTGGACGAAGCCATCGGGTTGGCATCGCGCGTGCTCTGCTGTAGTGCTGCGCACCTACAGATAGAAGGGCGCGCTGTGGTTGGCCCCCGCGTGCTCTGGTCTGGCTCACGCACGGTGCCCCGCCCGGAGATATCGGCCGTTGGCCTGGTGCGCGCTCTGGCCTGGCCAGGTCGGTTGGTCAGCTTGTCCGGCCGGTGCAGTCGGCCCCGCGCGCTCTGGCTCTTGGCTGGCAGCTTGGAGGGGTTGGCCCCGCGCTCTCGCCTGGCGGCAAGGCCGAACGGAGTTGGCGCAGTTCTTGTGACACATCTGTGACAGTTCGTGCGAAAGCTACGCGCGTTTCTCGGCTACCCTCCCCCGGGTGGTGAGTGGGGGCGGGTTCGCTCTTTGCGGCGGCTGGGCGGCTCGTGCTGCCGCGCCAGCTTCCAGCTCAGTTGTCGGCCGTGGTGACGATCCCCGCCCGCTCGAGCTCCGCGAGCTGCTCGGAGGTCAGGCCGAGGAGCTCGCTCAGCACCTCTGCGGTGTGCTGGCCGAGAGGCGGCCCTGCCCAGCGGATCCGGCCGGGGTTGTGCTCGAGCCTCGGCACGACGCCGGGCATGACCAGCGACCCCGCCTCATCGTCGTCGATCCGGATGACCATCTCGCGCTCCTCGAAGATCGGATCGCCGATCATCATCGCCGCGTCGTACACGAAGCCGGCCGCCACGTCAGTGCCCTCGAATGTCTCGATCACCCGCTCGGACGGCTCGGTCCTGATCCAGGCCGCGATTGCCTGCTCGACCTCCTCGAGCCTGCCGGCTTCGGCGCGGGCTTCGGGGTCGGCGAACCGCGGGTCGCTCGCCAGCTCGCTGCCGCCCGCCGCGTGAAGCACACGCTGGATCCCGCTCTCGGTCGCCGCAGAGATCGTGACCCACCGTCCATCACGGGCCTCAAAGGAGCCGGCAACGGGCGAGCCGATCGGAAACCGGTTGCCGCGGCGCCGAGCGACGACGTTGAGCGAGTCGGCCATGGGCAGCTGCCACTCGATCATGCGGAAGAGCGACTCGAACAGCGCCACGTCGACAACGTCGCCTTTCCCCGTCTGATCGCGGGCGTGCAGCGCGGCGAGCACGCCGAATGCTCCAAGCAGGCCTGACGTCGCGTCGCCGAGCGAGAAGCCCACGTGTGTTGGGCTGCCCTCCGGCTCGCCCGTGAGGTGTGCTGCCCCGCTCATGGCTTCACCGATCCGGCCGTAGCCCGGCCGACCGGCGCCGAGCCGCCCCTGTCCGAAGCCAGAGATTCGAAGCAGCACAAGCCTGGAGTTGCGCGCGTGCAGCACAGCGGGACCGATGTTCCAGCGCTCGAGCGCGCCCGCCCGGAAGTTCTCGACCATAACGTCGCAGTGCTCGACGAGATCGAGCAGGAGATCACGCCCGCGTTGCTCGCGGAGGTTGATCGCCACGCTGCGCTTGTTTCGCCCGGCAACCTTCCACCAGACCGGTACGTTGGCGGCCTTCGGGCTGAGCTTGCGCAGCGTGTCGCCGCCGCTCGCTGGGTCCTCCACCTTGATGACGTCGGCTCCCAGGTCGGCGAGCAGGACACCGGCAAACGGTCCGGCAACCACGTGCCCGACATCGAGCACGCGGACGTTCTCGAGGGGGCCCGCACTCACCGCGCTGCGTCGAGCGCTTGCAACCGCTGGTGGCGTGCGAGCAGAAGCTCGGCGGTCTCGACGTGCGCCGCGTCGACCATGGCTCCGCGGGAGTCGAGCACCGCACCTCGGCCGCCGGCCTCAGCCTGCTCGTAGCTCGCGAGCACCTCCTCGGCCCAGGCAACCTCCTTGGCGCTCGGCGAGAACGCGTCGTTCGCAATCGGCGCGTGTGTCGGGTGGATCACGAACATGCCGGCGTACCCCAGGCCGCGGCTCTGTTGCGCGAAGCGCCGGACCGGGTCGAGATCCACCACGGTCACGAGGCCTGTGATCGGGTTCTCGACGCCTGCTGCGCGGGCGGCAATCAGCGCGTGCGAGCGCAACACGAACGACTCCTCGAAGGTGTGCGACCATCGGTAGCCGAGTGCCCGCTGCACGTCGGCCCCGTCGGCGGCGAGTCCGCCCGCGTAACGCACGCGATCGGACGCCGTGAAGATCTCCCGCGGAGCAGCGATCCCCTCGGCGGTCTCCAGCAGCGGAACGATGGCGACGGTGCCGAGCGGGACGCCCGCCGCTCCCTCGAAGTACGTGATCAGGCGGTCGACTTCGGCAATGTCGGCTGGCGAGGCAATCTTGGGCACGCAGACAGCGCCCAGGCCAGGGTGGCAGATCGCCTCGAGATCGGCGCGCAGCTGGTCGGGATCGGGGTAGTTGACGCGGACCCAGATCCCCTGACCCCGCTCTTCCATCGGCGCGAGCCGCTCGTGCACGATCGCGCGCGCTGCTTCCTTCTCGGCTGGCGGAGTCGCATCCTCCAGGTCGAGCACGAGCGCGTCGGCTCCGTACTCCGGCGCCTTATCGATCCAGCTCGTCCGGTTGGCCGGCACGAACAGCGCGGAGCGAACGGGGGGCGTCCTCATGCGCTCGCTCACGCTACACGCCGACGTTCGTGCCGGCTGCGGCCCGCGAGAGCTCGTTCAGCGTCTCATCCGTGGTCCAAACGCGGCCCCAGCGGACGGCCCATTGCCTGAGCGTTGCCTCATGCGACGGCTCGTCCAGCTCGGCTGTGGCGTCCTCGACGATCACGACCTGGAAGCCGCGGTCGGCAGCGTCGCGGGCGGTGGTCTCGACGCACGAGCTGGTCGAGACGCCGGCGACGACGAGGGTCTCGAGGCCAAGGTTGTGCAGCACCCGCTCGATCGCAGTCGAGTTGAAGGCGCTCCGCGAGGTCTTGTTGATCACGAGCTCACCGTCGAGGGGCGCGACCTCGGGCAGGATTCCGTGCTCAAAGGTGCCCTGGTGGTGCAGGAGCGGTGTCAGGCCCGGCGCTGTGCGCGGCCGGCGCAGGCGAACCATGTCGGACCCGTCGTCGAGCACCGGCCCGATCGTGAGGTGAATGACGCGCAGCTCTTTCTCGCGGAATGCGTTGAGTAGCCGGCGACAGTTCGGAACCACCAGCCCTTCAACGCGCGCGAAGTAGTAGTCCCAGACGTTGGGGTGCGATTCACGCAGCGACGCGCCCAGGCCGTAGTCGCGATGGGCGTCGACGAACTGCATATCGACGATCACGAGCCCGGTCGTTGGCAGGCTGAAGTCGAACTCGGCCGGCGACAGATCCGGCAGCTCGCTGACCTCTGTTCTCCAGGTCATGGCCGCACCTTACGCCGTCTCGGTCGCCGCGGTCGCAGCTCCCACGTACGTTCCGTGGCCGGGGCTGCCGACGATCTCGCCGCGGTGGGCGACCACCTTGCCTCGCACTACCGTGCACTGTGGCATGCCCTGGAACTGCCAGCCTTCGTAGATGCTCCAGTCGCGGATCCAGCCCTCGTAGTAGTCGGCGTCCACGGTGGCCCGCGCCTCGGGATCCACGACGACGAGGTCGGCGTCCGCTCCGTCCTGCAGCACTCCCTTCCGCGGGTAGAGACCGAAGCGGCGGGCTGGGTTCTCGCTGCAGACGCGCGCGATGTCTTCGATTCCAAGGCGCCCGGCGCGCACGCCGAACGTCATGAGCGCCGGCAGGAGGCACTCGATGCCGGTCATGCCCGGAAGCGACTCCCAGATGTTGCCGAACTGCTTGCCGCTTGGGCCGAGCTTCTCGTCCTTCGTCCACGTGCAGTGATCGGTGCCGACCGTCGTCAGTGTCCCGTCGGCGAGGCCTCGCCAGAGTGCCTGTTGGTCAGCGGCCGACTTGATCGAGGGGATCACCTTCGGATAGCAGCCGTGACGGTCCTCCATGTCGAGCGTGTGGGTGAGGTAGTGCAGGCAGGTCTCCCCGTACACGGGCACGCCGAGCGCGCGCATGCGCCGGACGACGTCGACCTCCTCGGCCGTCGTGATGTGGACGATGTAGAGCGGACACTCGGTGACGCGGCTGATCTCGCTGGCTGACTCGCTTCGGACGAGACACGCGACGTTGGGTCGGCCTTCCCCCCAAGCTGCCAGGTCGGTACGTCCCGCGTGCTGGAGGCGCTCCTCGAGACGGGCGCAAATGTCGGCGTCCTCGGCATGGATCATCGCGAGCACGTCGGCTCCATCTCGGCGGAGCGTGGCCAGCCGATCGAAGCTCTCGTACAGCATCCCGTCGTCGGTGTAGCCGATCGAGATCTGGTCGGCGGTCGCGTCCTTCCCGGGCTTGTACGCGGTATAGAAGTGCTTGAAGCCGACGACGCCGCGCTTCGCGAGTTCCTCCTGTTCATCGAGGTGGCCGTCGGTCTGCATGATCGCGTGGAAGGCGAAGTCGCCGTACGCGACCCCATCGGCCCAGGCGATCTGCTGCTCGAGCCAGGGGACGTGCTCGTCGCGCATCGGGATCGGCGAGCCACCCTGGAAGCTGATGATGGTTGTGACGCCCTTGTGAGCCGCGCCGCGGCTCTCGCTCTCCCAGCTGGCGCGGAGCCGGTCGACGGTGGCATCGGCGGGGCCAACGCCGATGTGGGTGTGGGGGTCGATCAGCCCAGGCAGGATCCAGCTGCCGTCGGCGTCGATGCTCTCGGAGTCCGTCGGGAGAGAGCGGTCCGGGCCTATCCGAGCGATGACGCCGTCCTCGGCGAGCACACCGCCTCGCACGATCCCCGATGGGGTGACGACGTTGCCATTCTTGACGACCAGGCTCACGATGCCGCTCCTTCCCTCGCCGACCGCCCGGGGCGGCCGTTGCTGACCCGGAGCGGTCCTCTCAGAGGCTCGCCACCAGCCGCCGAGCGATGGCGATCCGCGGCGGAACGTCGGCGCACTGCCTGAGAGGCCACTCTCACGTGACTGCGCCTATCCGATATCACTCGCGCGCAAGGGAGTCAAGCAACCCGCGCAAAATCCGCGCGTCAATGCGCGTCGATCCGCAGGAGCGGCCCACGCGTTGAGACTCGGGGCGGCTGCACGTCGAGCTCTGGAACGGCCCGCGTGTCGAGTTGCGGAGCGCCGCCAGCCGCTGGAAAATCCCGGAAGTGGGGCACCCCAGTCCACAACGCGATTTCGATCGTATCGTGTGAACGCACGCGTGCCAGTGACCGGTTGTCACGGTTCCGCATCGAGAGTGCAGCAAGACTCTGCATCGAGTGCAGCGGAATGTCGTGTCGAGACTGCAGCGAGATTGGAGCGGGGGCGCGGCGCGCTGCTGGAGCCTACCGCAGCGGTCTGAGCTGGTATGGGCTGGCATGGGGCAGGTAGGTGATGCGGGAGTCCCGCTGGTCGCCGAACATGTGTTCTATTATGTGTGGTCATGATCATCGCGCATCTCGATCTTGACGCGTTCTTCGCGGCGGTCGAGGAACTCGAAGATCCCCGGCTCCGCACCAAACCTCTTGTCGTTGGCGGGGATCCGAAAGGGCGCGGCGTCGTGGCGACCGCGAACTACGTTGCGCGGCGGTATGGCATCCGTTCTGCGATGAGCTGCGCGGAGGCACTTCGTCGGTGCCCACACGCCTTCTTCGTCAGGCCATCGCGTAACCGCTACTCCGCCTACTCGCGCACGGTGTGGGACTGCGTGCGGGAGATCACGCCAACAGTTGAGCGCACCGGCATCGATGAGGGATACCTCGACGTTGGAGAAGTCGCCTCGGATTTCGGGGAGGCAAGGGCGGTCGCGGAGGCGGTGCAGATCTCGGTGCGGGCCGCCACGAGCCTCTCGTGCTCGCTCGGCGTCGCATCCTGCAAGGTCGTCGCGAAAATCGCGAGCGATCGCAGGAAGCCGGGTGGAATCACGGTCGTGCGGACTGGTCAGGAGCGATCGTTCTTGGCGCCGCTCGATATCCGGCTTCTACCGGGTGTGGGGCCCCACTCCGAGCGGCGCCTGAGCGCGGCGGGCATCGAGACGATCGGTGCGCTCGCCGAGCTCGACGATCGGGAGCTGAGCACTGTGCTACGAGGCAAGGTGGGCCGCCTGCTCCGGCACCGGGCGCAGGGCATCGACCCGCGGGCGCTCGCCGGCCCTGCCGAGGCTATCTCGATCAGCCATGAGGAGACCTTCCCGCGCGATGTCGAGAGCCGCACGCAGCTGTACGCGGAGCTCAACGCTATGGCCGGGCGTGTTGTCGAGCGCCTCGACGTCTTGGGGCAGGCCGGTCGCACCATCACGACGAAGGTCCGCTATGGGGATTTCTCGATCCGCAGCCGGTCCCGGACGCTCGCCGAGCCGACCGACCAAGCCGAGCGGATCGGTGAGGTCGCCTGTCAGTTGCTCGATCGGGCGCTTCAAGATCGCCCTGGTGCTCTTCGGCTCGTCGGTGTTGGCGTGTCGAACCTCGTCAATGAGCGCCAGTTGCCGCTCGTTGACTCCTCTGAGCTTCAGGAGTCAAGCGGCGCAGCTGCGCATGCAGCGCTGACCGTGCGCAGCGAGCAAGAAGACGGCCCTCACGGCACCTGAGCCCCAGGTGGCACCTGAGCCCCAGGTGGTTGAACCGCTGGCCATGTCAGTGTCGGCCATGGCGCTGTCGGGTGCCCTCTGGGGCTGGCCGCCTGCCTCCCTCCGCTCTCGAGCGTAGTGGCGGGACAGGCGTGGGTGTGTGCCTGATTGTTCCAACTCCGTGACAACCCATCCACGAACGGGATGCACACCCCCGGGAGCGCTGCCAGCGCGCCGAGCACAGGCTGCCGGCAACCTGTCGCGTAAACGTCGGCCGCTCGTGCTGCGGGCCGCGAGCGGGGAGACACGGAAGCTGCCGCTGAGCACACTTGACGCGGCAGCTCGCATCGCGAAAGGATGCGGCAGACACCGAGAGGAGATCGCATGGCACTCAGGCGGCGCCGCTGCCAGTTCATCGGCTTTCTGATCCAGAGGCGTTCAGACCGCTCGTGCGGGCGCATGGGGAAGAACCTCTGTGAGCTGTACATCTCTGGCCCGGCTTCGAGGGCCAGCTAGCGTCATGTGGAAGGGGACGTACCGTGGCGCGGCCACGCTCTCGGTCGACTTCGACGCTGAGACCCTCTGGACCGGCACCTTCAAGCTGAGCACGCCGAGCCCCATCTCCCGCGGCGACTATGACCTCCGCGCAGGGCTTCCGCGGATCCTGGACCTGCTCGACCGCCACGAGATGCCGGCCACGTTCATGATCCCAGGCCAGGTCATCGACGAGCATCCAGAGGCCTGCGCCGACATCAAGAGCCGCGGCATTCACGACATCGGCTACCACGGCTACTACCACGAGAGCGTGCTCGAGATCCCGATCGAGGAGGAGCGAGAGCTGATGAAGCGTGGCGTCGCCCGCATCGAAGACGCCTTCGACGTCTCTCCCCGCGGCAATCGCTCTCCGCCGTTCGCTCTCGGCCCCAACACGGCCGAATTGCTCGAGGAGCTCGACTTCGCCTACGACTCGAGCCTGTTTGGGCACGACGAGCCGTACCGCCCCCGCGTGCCTGTGCAGGGAGGGAAGCTGCGCGACTTCGTGGAGCTGCCGGTCAGCTGGGAGCTCGATGACGCGCCGTACTTCCTCTTCAACTTCTTCCCCTACATGTCCGGTATGGCGACTCCATCGCAGGTGCTGGAGATCTGGAAGGCGGAGTTCGACGGCTCCTACGAGGCCGGCGGCTGCTTCCTGCTCGTCGTCCACCCGTTCTGTATCGGACGCTGGCCGCGCGTCACGATGCTCGCTGAGCTCATCGACTACATCAAGAGCCACGACGACGTCTGGATCGCCCACCACCTGGACATCGCCCAGGAGTGGAGGCGCAGGCAGGTCGAAGCGAGCACCTGGGACGAATAGCCTGACGGCGCAGTGCTCGCGAGGGAGGGTGATCCCACCCCTCGCTAGAATGCAGCGTGCGGGGCTATAGCTCAGCTGGGAGAGCGCCTGGATCGCACCCAGGAGGTCGCCGGTTCGAGTCCGGCTAGCTCCATCTCTGCCAGGTTTTGCGTGTGCTCTGTTAGTCGCGCAAAAGTGAGCCT
>JAPOVR010000004.1 GCA_026708005.1 Actinomycetes bacterium | reverse complement strand
AGCAGCGCGACCCGCAGCAGCAGCAGCAGCAATAGCCGGGCAGTTATTCCGAGCGGTTTGCCAGCCGGCATTTGCGTCCCGGTTTGCCGGCCGGTCCTTTTTCCTGCGCTGCCCCGGCCGCGTTGCCGTGGCGAGAGCCCCTTGGGGCATTGGCGTACGCGAGGAGATCCCCGCCGGGCCGCACCCTAGCGGCGGCCTGCGGAATCCCGGCGGGCGAGCGTCGCAGCGTCCGCCGGACAGGCTCCTTCCGGTAGGGTCCGTTACCGGACGCTATTCCGGCCTAGTTGTCGAAGGCTTCGAGCAGGTTGCCGACGCAGGCGACGAGCACGCAGGCGAGCAGGCCGGCCAGCGCGACCGCGGCCAGCCACGCGAGCGCCGCTCGCATCGACCGCTGCTCCGGCTCGACGGAAAACTCGACCGGCCCGCAGTTCGCCCAGCCGCCGCCAGGAAACTGCTCGAGCTGCTGTCACGGCACGGTGATCTCGAACGCGTCGCCGAAGGCGTACTGCTGGAGGAGTTCGAGCCGGCGCTCGATCGCGATCGGCCGCTCCTCCACGTTGGCGAGGCGCCGCTCGATCTCGTCTCGGCGCCACACGACCGGCGCTTCGGCCCGCTGCTCTATCTCGTCGAGGCGTGCGCCCAGCTCGGCGTCGGCGCGGCGTGCGTCGGCGAGCCCGGCTCTGAGGCTCTGGTCGGTCCGCTCGACAGACTCGGCGGCGACGAGGCCGCCGACGGCGCCAAGCCCCTTACAGACGACGGCCACGGCAACGGTCGCGGCGATTCCCTTCACCCGCTTCCACCGGCGTCCGTTTCCCTCGCGCCCATTACGGCCGGGCTAGACGAGGACCACGACCGCGTAGAACGCGCCGACGCCGACCAAGAGCGGCGAGAGGATCAGCAGCAGCGTCCAGCGCACGCCGACAGTGTGCCGGCCGCGTCGGCTAGGCTCGGCGGGCCGCGGCCGGGGACTCATTGAATTCGAGCATGACCGCTCACATTTCCTCGGCCGCGGCCGCAGCGACCTAGGCGGCGGCGAGCGCGACCACGGTGCTGCGGCCCTAGCCGCGGCGGGGTCGAGCAGGACGCCGCCGACGGTCAGCGACGGTCGCAGTTCAGTACCTGCGGGCGCGCCGGCGGGCGCGCCGCCTGCGGCGATGCTGGTACAGCCAGAGGCCCCCGGAGGCCCGCGCGTCAGCTAGCCCGGCGGCCGCCCAGCGGATCGGAAACGCCAGCAGCGAGATCGCATTCCCGTGCCGGCGCCTGCTCCGACTGGACGCGAACTCAACCAGGTTGCGACCTCGCGGGCCCGGTCAATCGCGGCTTGGCGGAGCGCCCACCACACGGTTTCGGCGGAGTTGTCGTCGTTGTCGGAGCTGACGAACCCCGAAGACTTCGGGCCACCGGCGGCCGGGTCTTTCAAAAGCAACAGGACACGGGCACCAGTGCCGGCCTCGTCGGGGTCGAAGTACGGGACAGAGGGGACGCCGGGCACAGCAGCCGGGCGCGTCCTGCCCAGCCGCTCGACGAACTCCGTGAGCGGCACGATGTGCGGCTCGTCTAGCCGCCCGAGCTTGCGTTTGACGTTGCCGGGATCACGGTTCCCCCGAGGCGCGTCCACGCCCGCATTATGCGGCTTCCTCTGCGGGGGCAGAGCTGTTTTCTGACGGGGCCGGGGACGGTGCGGGAGGTGCCGGCTCCTAGCCGCTGTTTCCCGGGTGCCCGTCCCCGGCGGGCATGTTGATACCGAACTTTTCCGCGATCCCTTCGAGTTCGATGATGGCGAAGATCCCGCCGGGCCAGGACTCGTCGAGGGCTTCGAGCATCGTTTGCATATCCGCCGGGGCCAGCTTCATGCTGGTCTGCTGGGCCGGTGCGCCTGACATCTTGCCCTTGCCCCAGTCCGGGCCGACCCGCTCCTGCAGGCGCAGCGAAAGGCCGATTTTGGGTTTCTTCCTCCTCTTGGTCGTGCCGCCCAAGCGCAGCTCCTCCAGCCTCCAGCTGCCCCTGGCGCGCTCGCGGGCGATCCGCTCGAGCGAGCCTACGCTGATCCGGTTCGCCTCCTCGACGCGCTCGGCGAGCTCGAGGTCGCTGCGATCTATCAGCACGCTTTCGGGGAACCCGTGCTCCTCGCATGCCGCCGCCTGGGGTACCCCCTCCCTGATCGAGACGAGGGCCTTGTCGATCTGGCCGCCGCTGATCTCCTGCCCGGGCCGGCCGTTGCCGCCGCGGCTCTGATCTGCTTCCTCCATAACAGGGACGCTACCGTGCGGGGTTGTGGTCACCGTCTTGGCGGGTCGGGCAGCAGCCGCGGCCGTGGCCGTCGCTTTGGGTTTCGCGGCCGCGGCCTGCGGCGGTGAGGAGGTCTTTGTGGTCGCGGTCGGCCCGGAGCTCGTCGACTGCGTCGGCGTCGGCCCCCAGGAGTGCATGATCGTCGACGGCGAGTTCTTCTACCAGCCGATCGAGGGGTTCACTCACGAGCCCGGCTATGTGTACGAGCTGAGGGTGGAGCGGTACGAGGCCTACCCGGGCCGGGAGCCGCCCCAGGACGCCGGACGGTACCGGTACCGGCTCGTCGAGGTCGCCAACAAAACCCCCGCCGCGGCGGCGACTAGGAAGGGCTAACGAAGCGCTGTCTGGGGGCGGGTGGCGCGGGTTTGGGCTTGCTAGTTGATGCCTTCGTACCAGCCCGCCCCGAACAGGAACTCGCCGCGACGGACGATCCAGGTGTGCTTGGGGGCGTTCTGTCGCGTCACGGGGTGTGTGAACAGGTAGGTGACCCACTGGCCTGCTCCGCCGTCGGCGGTCTCGGCGAAGGCGGCGCCGTAGTCGTAGCCGTTGGCGTCGATCCGCTCGTAGGTTGTGCCGACGAGGTCAGGACGGTTGGAGTTGGCGACCGAGTACAGGGCGCCGTCGCGGTCTTCGATCACGAACACGTACCAGGGGCCGTCCAGTGCCTCGGGGGAGTTGTAGTAGTCGAGCGTCGCTTCGGCGCCGTCGCGTTCGTAGCGGGCCAGCGCCTGCTCGACGAGCCAGACCGTGTACGCCCGCGGCGCGGCCTTCGTAGGAGCGTCGGTGTCGCTGTCGCCTCCCAGGGCGACGATGCCCACGATCAGGGCGGCCACGGCGATAGCGGTTCCGACGGCGGCTAGCACCAACGCGGCCAACGTCCACGGATTAGGCATCTGTCAGAGCCTCCTAGGAGGGCTTGGCGAAATACGATCGGGGTTAGCGCCGGCCTGACATGGCCCTGGCCCTGCGGGCTCCTGGAGTCTCGGCCCCCTGGAGGGTTATGGGATCGAAGGTGCCTTCTTTGCGTTCGCCGGCTTCGGTGAACCAGGTCGCTTCGATCGCGTCGCCCGTGACGTCGGTCACGGTCAGTAGTGGGCCGCCGCTCTTGAGCTCGACGATATCGCCGGGCTCGAACGTCTTTTCTGGCATATCCCTTACCTCGTGATGGTTCGCGGCGGTGTCTTGGCCTCGGTGGTCTTCGTCGGCCCTGTCGGGGCGACGGTTGTCCGGATGCCGGGAGAGGTGACGGGCCTGATCTGCTCCCCAGGGGGGCGTGAAGATGAATCGGAGCTTATGTCGGCTCCTTCCTGGGCTCGGTGTCCGGCCTCGCCCTTGACTGCCATCATTTTAGCGAAAGCCGCGACCCGGACGATCGCGGCTTTCTAGTCAAGGGCTCCGAAGAGCGCCCAGGTGCAGGATCCAGCCCTTGAAGTATAGGTCCTCGGCGGCCCCGTGGGCGGGGTTCGTATTGGGTGCTCTTGCCCTAGATGCCGGGACATGCGTCCTGGACAGTCTCGCTGCCGCGAGGGAATCGGCGTGCGCGCCCCCTCTTGGCGAGGCTGTTGACGGCATCTAGGGCAAGAAGCCTGATTCCCAACCTGGAAGGGGCTCCCTCTATGCGCATCTTCCTTGCCGCGGCTGTGCTGGCTGTCCTGGCCGCTGGCTGCGACACAGCCGCACAGACGCCGCCCGCTCCGCCCCCATCTCCTCCGCCTGCCTTGCCGCTACCGCCCGCCCCGCCAGAGACTGGCCCGGCCCCGGCTATTGAGCCTGCGCAGCCTGAGGCTGTGGCAGAACGTGAGTGGTTGGAGGTAGTCAGCCTATGGGTGTTCAGCCTCGAAGTCGAGGCCAGAGAGCTAGAAGAGGCCGCAGGGGAATTCAGGACAGGCATCTTCTCCCCGCACGATGATGAGCGGCGGGCGCAGGTTGCCTCGTTAACCAGGATCGACGAGGCAATCGGAAGGATCAGGAGATGCCCCAGACAGCTCGCCAAGGAGATTGGGGAGCCGCCGCGTGGGGATCTCAGGCCGGTCTATAGGTCTGCGGAGCTGGCGTGCGAGCAGCTCGCAGATACCGCCGCCCTGTTCGAGGAGCACTACGCCAGCCCATACAGCCGGGATCCCGAGGAGTTGCTTGCCCGGGCTGCCGGACGGCTCGATGCGAGCATGGAGTCGATCGCCACGACGGACAGGGCGATCCAGCGGGTTCTACGGATCCAGCAGGAGCCGTAGCGATGGCGTCCGCCAAGACCACGATTGACGATATAGCGAAGGGGATCGTCGGCCTCATAATCCTGGCGATCATCATCGGCGTCGTCGTGACCACCTGCGGCGGGCCAAGCGAGGCAGAGCAAGCTGAGGAACGCCGCGAGGATGCCGCTGAGAGAGCCAAGGAGCGCGAGGAACAGTGGAAGGGGTTCCACTGCCTGAGCGACTGGGACGGCAACCACGACGGGTTCGAGGCGATCGTGCGCGGCCGGCTGAACGACCTGGACAGCATGAAGACGAGGCAGACGGAGATCACGCCCGTCCAGGGGCCGGGATCGTATGAGGGCCTTCACGTGATCCGCATGGAATTCACGGCCAGGAACGCGCTCGGCGGCGTCGTGCGGAGCAGGGCAGTCGGGACCGTCCGTCCCGACAACTGCAAAGCCACGCTCCTACGCATCGAATAGCCATTCGATCGTCGCTGGACATCTCGCCTGCGGCCCCGCAGCGGGGATCGTGGTGCTCTGCCTCTGGCTCGCAGGCTGCCCCAGTCGGAACTTTCTGGACCAAACTTACCGGTAATGGACCTCCCGCCAGACAGACTGATACAGTGAGCCCCACCCTAGGGTTCTTGTTGGCTCCGTAAGGAGCAGCTTGGACAGAAAGCCGCGACCCGCACGGTCGCGGCTTTCGCTATCATGGAGCAATCCAAGCGAGAGGCGTGCGGCCTCTCCGACAAGAAAGGGGCGCGTATGCCTCCGAAGAAGCTGAGCCCTGGTCAGAAGGCGCCGACTTCGGGTCAATACCGGCCTATCGGCGGGGGAGGGCGGGAGATCACTGCCGTGAAGGGCAATCGACTCCCACCTACCCAGCCGGGCGAGAGCGGCTACAAGCTGGTCGACCCGACTAAGCACAAGTAGCAATTGGTGAGGCAGGGCGAGGCATGTCGCCCTGGCCCTGCCTACGCGATCAAATCAGCATAGTGAAGCCGCTTCCCGGCCGCCCCTCGCGGGTGGCGGGTGGTTTAACTCTTCTTGGGGTGGCTTAACGTGCTCTCAATCGGTTTCTTAGGGTGCGTTTAGGTTTGGCTGCTTGCCTCGGTTGGGTATCGGTTAGCGCACGAAGGAGGGAGTGACCGCGATGGGCTGGTTGAAGCACAAGGCGACGGTCGCGTTGGCTGTGGCGGGTGTGGTTGGGGTGGTGGGGGCTGGGGCGGCGTTCGCGCTGGGCGGTGACCGCGACGTGCGGGAGCAGGCGATGCTCGCCGGTGTCGCCACGAGTCTGGGTGTGGAGCAGGCGGCGCTTGAGCAGGCGATCCGGGGC
>JAPOVR010000157.1 GCA_026708005.1 Actinomycetes bacterium | reverse complement strand
AGGCTCACACCACCCCACCAACACAAACCCCCGCACAAACACCAGGGGCAAGTCAGGCCCTGGGCGCCGTGCGCCCCCAGAAACCCGGAGATCCCCCAGTCAGTTCAAGTTCGCGGGAGCGCATCGGCGGCAGGTGTGATCGCGCCGGGGTGCCAGCCACGAGACGCAAAAAAGAGAAGGCGACCTCGCCCAGCGCCTATGGCACACAAACCACCCACAGCCCCAGGCAACCGACCAAAACCAGGAAACCAAAACAGCCAGAATCAAACAAGAGGTACCGACCCCGCCTCAGCAGACACCGACAAGGCGACCACGCAACCCCCTCTGCTCTACGCAGCCGCCCAGACAGCCCAGCCGGCAGGACAGGCCCACACTCCCTCGGTGGCCGAGCCTCCCTAGACGCGTTCCAGTAGACGGCCTCTACCGGAGGTCAACCCAACCCGCTACCCACCACCCAACCAGGGCAACCCGGCACCGGTGCAGGGAACACCACCAGGACCGGCCGCGCAGGCCGTCTAGACAGCCTCACACGGTCTCGACACTTCCAAGCCCGATCCCGCACCTCACGAGCCGGCATCGCCTGCACCGTCTGGGTGATGGCTGCTGGTCAGCCAGGCGTCGGTCGCTTGGCGGTGAGCGACACGGACAGCACGATCCCGGACACGCCTGGGCGGCCGGTCAAGACCACACAAAGCAGCCGTGTGCGGCCAGCTCACAGCCCAGCTGCGCCCCGAGCTTTCCCACAACCACCTCGCCCACCAAGCCGCAACCAGCGCGTCACGCCTGAGCGCCACACCCCAGCCGGGAAACGCCGGCGGCCGGCCCGCCCAGCCGTCCCGCCACCAACCCGGATGGGCCTGAAACGGGCCAACCTCCCCCTCAGCCCCCACCAGGCTGCCGTACACGTCCGCCCGGAAGCTCGCCCGGCCCCGGCCGACCTCGCGCCGGACAATGCAACGCGCCCCCCGGCGGGCCTTCCTCGGGAACGCCACCCGGATCGCAGCCGACACGTTCACGCGCTCCACCACCGCCCCCGGCGCCGGGGACACCTCCGCCTCGGCAGCGCCAGCCCCGCCAACACCCACACCAAACACAACACCCGCGAAGACAACAGCAGTAAGCGCGACAGCCCGCACAACACCACGCTACCGACAACCACAACCAATGGTGGCCTCGGCCGCGACGTCCTCGCCGGCACGAAGGGAGATGACCGCCTCGATGGCAACGGCGGCGGCAGCCTCCACAGCGGCCCAGGAGACGACCAGGTTGACGGCGGCCCGGGAGACGACACGATCGTTGGTCTGCCCTCGCCGCCGCTGCCTGCGCCGCCCGGGCAATGGCTACCGCCAGAGTTCCGCTGCGGCAGCACTACATTTCAGTCGACAATAGTGTGCGACTGCCAAGCCTCAGCGGTCTCCAAGCCTCAGCGGTCTTTGGGTAGGAGGCGCGTGCTTGGCTCAGCTGCCGCTGTGTCCGCTCGGCGGCTGCTGCTGCCGGCGTCCTCCTCTTTCGTCACGAGGCGATCGTCCCCGTGCGATCAGTTACGAGCGCTTTGGCACGGCCGAGGAGGCGCGGGATTACGCAGAGTCTGAGCTCGGACTGCCGCTGCGGGGCGGTGTCGGCTTAGGCGCGAACACCGGCTGTGCGCCGATCGTGCTCTTGACCGGTGTCAGCGCCGCCGGACATGGCAGCGGAAAGTGGTCAAGGTACGCACCCGCCCGGTGCTCTCGACCGGTGGGTTTCGCTGGCCTCTCCTAGACGGCGTCCCAGGCTGGGCTGTCAACCTCGGTCTTGGCGTCGCCCAGGTAGCACTCAGTGGCGGCGGCCTCGTCGGCGGCTTCGGCCCACCTCACCCATTCGAGGCTGTAGATGCCCCGCTCTTAGAGGTACCGCCAGACCTGTTCCGCCCGCTCCTCGGCCTCGCCGCCCCTCAGCTGCGCCACCACCAGATCCTCGTCGAATGCCTCCCACTGCTGCTCGACCACCACGGCCCACTGTTTTGCGGCCCTGTTCTCGGTCTCGGCCAGTACCCGCTCTGCCCGGGCCAGGTCATCCTCGAGCTCCGCCAGCTTCTCAGCCTGGCCCGGCTCGTCCCCGTCCGCCTGGGTCTCGGCGAGCGCGTCCAGGGCGTCCTGTGCCGCTCGGAGCTCCGCCTCGGCCGCGTACACGCCCGCCGCCCGGTCGTGCTCGATTCGTTCCTTCTCGTCGGCGGCCTCCGCCAGCCGCCGCCTCATCAGCTCCTCCGCCCGCCTATCCCCCAAGACGCCCTCAAGCCAAGCCACCTCTGCCTGGGCGAGCTTCTGCTCTATCGCGGGTCTGCCTTGCACAAGCAGCCGCAGCGCCTCGAGCAGCTCCTCCTCGAGCGCCTCAAGCGCCCCTACGTGCCCGTCGAGGCGCTCGAGCAGCCCTTCTAGCTCCCCCGGCGTCGTCAACTCCGCCCGCAGCCGGCCCCGCAGCTCCTCGCCCAGCTCCAGGGGGCAGCGTCCGCCAGAGCCGCCTCTACACCGGCGGCGAGACGCTGCAGCAGCCCGCAGTCCGGCCGGCGGGCCTGCTCAGCGCGCAGCAGCGACACCAGAGCCGGCAGCCGCCCCCTCGCCGCCCCGGCGGCCGCTCGCTTCGCTTTCGCCCGCTCCCGCAGAGCCCGCTCCCGCAGCCTTGCCAGCCTTAACGCGGCACCCGGCGGCCAGCCATTCTGTCCGGCCTCGCCCGTGGCGGGGCGGGGCACTGCAGCGGCCCTGCCGGCTCCCGAGGGCCGCTCTGGGCCGGGCACGGGGCGGCCTAGGTGGCTTGCGAACCCCACCGGGTCAGACCCTCCCGCCACGGAACCAGACGCCGGGGGTGGTCCCATTTGGCGTGCGGGGCGAGTAGGGTTTGCCAGGAGGATTTGACCTGCTGGTACTCGGCTCCGCAGCGCTCGATCCGGTCGGTGGCGTCGGGGAAGCGGGTGGGGATGAACACGAACTCGAACGGGTCGTACCCGTACAGCCAGCAGAGGATGTTCGTGTCGCGCTGCTCGTGCAGGGCGTGCTCGTCCCAGTAGTCGGTGGCTCCTGGCCCTCCCCGGTTCTGTGCTAGCGCCCGGAACAGGATCGCCCCGCTGTAGGCGGGCCATGGCCGATCGAGGCGGAGCATGGTCATGGTTGCGAACTGGTCGGCGGCGTCCTCCTCCAGCCCGGTGATGGGGATATCGAGGACATCGATGAGGGCGTGGCCGGCCTCGTGAAGGAAAATCCACTCGACCGCTTGGAGCGCGTGGTTTGAGGCGTCATCGGGGTTGTCCCATCGGTACTCCCGGTTGAAGAGGCCGAGGATCATGTCGAGCAGTTCGGGCGCCATGACGATTGCCCGGTACCCGGGGCTGTAGAAGGCGTTTGGTTCCCCGATCTCCTGCACGTACACATGGATGTCCTCGGGCAGCACGTACGTCGAGTTCAGGACACGCACAAGCCGGTCCAGCCGGCCCGACTCCTTGACCCAGTCGATCAGCCCCCGCGTATGGGGGTTATCGGACTGCACGTACTCGATGATGAAATCGCCGGTGTCCAGGGGGAACGACAACGGGGGAGCAGCGGCCGTCCCGACCTGGTATGTCCACGTGGCAGCACCGCGGCCGGCCTGGTCGCCCGGCAGCCGGTCGTTGTTGTCGCTGTCCCAGTCGTAGTTCGCCCAGGCGCCTACCCAGAAGTTGAAGCCCCGGGGGCTGCCGATATCGGCCAAGTCGAGCGCGACTGTGAAACCGAAGCTCCACCGGAACTGAACGGGCGAGTCGAGCCAATCCCAGGCGGCACCGTCCCAGCGGGCCAGGGACGCCTCGCCGTCTCGTCCTTCGGCAACGATCAGGTACTCGATCCCTTTGCGGTTCCTGTCCTGGCGGCCGGTCGCGGGGTTCTGGTCGGTGTCAAGGCCGATATTGACAAGAACGCCCCGGCTGAGCTCCTCGAAGTTGGGGGTCTCGACACGGATGACGAGCGTCCCGGCCCCGTCGTCGCCGACCATGACCGCGGTGAAGTCCGGCGCCCCGGCCCCTGGTCTCCCGCAGGTTCTGCCCACGAGCCCGGCGGCGGCAGCACCGTCCACGTGCGGGAAGCCGGGGTCGGGTCGGTGTTCCCCGCCCCGTCGACGGCTCTGGCCCGGAACGTGTGCCGCCCCGCCGCCAGGCCGCTGTAGGACACGGACTGGTTGCACGGGCCGAACGGTGCCCCGTCGAGGCTGCACTCGAACGTGACCTGGTTCTCCGACGCGGAAAGGACAAACGTCGCGCCGGTGGCCCTCGTCTGCCCCTGCGGCCCACCGGTGATCGTTGTGTCGGGCGGCGTACCGTCCCCACGGCCGGCCGGGCCGCCGCCCCGGACGGTGTCGGTGCCCTGGAGACCCCCGGGCCCGTAACGATCCTCGGCGTCAACGTAGAAGACATCCCTGCCCGTGCCGCCGTGGAGCCAGTCGCTGCCACCGTCGCCGCGAATCACATCGCTGCCGGCGCCGCCGTAGAGACGGTCGTTGCCGCCGCCACCACGAAGGACGTCATCGCCCCCGCCGCCCGCGAGTCGGTCGCCGCCAGCGTTCCCGAAGAGACGGTCGTTGCCGCCGCCGCCCGCGATCACATCGTTGCCCGGGCCGCCGCGAACGATGTCATCGCCCGCGAGGCCGCTGATCCTGTCGTCGCCGCCCAGACCGCAGATCACATCGTCGCCTGCGGTGCCAACCAGACGATCAGGCCCGCTGGTGCCGACGATCGTGCACGCCGAGGCCGCGGCCACCGAGGCAGGCAACGCCAACCCGGCGGCAGGGAGCGCGATCAGCGCCACCATCGCGAACCAGAGCCTGCGCATAGGTGCCCCCTTGCGGCCGTCGGGTACGAGCTATCCGCTACAGACCGCAAGCACCACCTACGCAAGCCGGCAAGGGGGCCTGTCGGCCCGCACCGAGACGGCATGCGCTCGCAGATGGTTCAACCTGCGGTCTGTAGCAGCAGGCACCCTACCGGCCAAAACCCGACGATGTCGCCCCGCCCCGCCCACGCCGGATCTCAGAGGCGGCCCGCTTCCTCGAACAGACCCGAACAGCACCGTCGATTAGCGATCGGCTGGTACCTGATCCCCCAGAACCTCCCCCGCCGCCCCGGCCCCTAAGCCGCCACACCCGCACCTGCCTAACCTGCGACCCTCCAGCCAACCACAGCCCAAGAGCAGGCACGCACCACGGCACCAACACAAACCCCGCACAAACACAGGGGCAGGTCAACCCAACTCAGACACCTCACGGGGCCGCAACCACCCCCGATCCTGCGAACGCCTACTCGCAGCAGACCCAAAGGCGCCCGGGGAAACCGCCTACTCGTCTGTTCGGCCTTCGACAGCGTCGTCGAAGGCGTGCTCGGCCTCCAGCAGCCGGTTCGCTCCCTTCCCGAGTTTCGCCCCGGCCTGGTAGATCAGCTTCGCGTCCTCGGTCTCCAGCGACCCGAAATACGCCTCCCCGGCCTCCTCGAAGTACCGGCACAACGACTCGATGATCTCCCAGACCGGTCCGAACCTGCCCGGCGGCGGGTGCCGCCGGCCATACCCCAGGGTGGCTCTGCCCCAGGGTGGGTTTGCTGCTGTTCCGCCCGGGGGGCTACGGTGTTTGGGTGTTCACCCGGCTTGTCCGAAAGGGGTTCCGGAGGGGAACGTGCTGGGGTGGGATGGTTTTGACGGGTCGTCGCTGCCTCGCGGCAGCAGCCTGGGGCAGGCCCCGGGCTGGCCTGCCCTTGGTGTTTGTGCGGAGGTTTGTGTTGGTGCGGTGCCTTCTAGGGGGTGAGCGGCCCGGGCTAAGCCAGAGGACGGGGTTGGGGGCTGGTTGTTTGGTTGTGGTGTGCCTGGTGGGGGGTAGTGTTTGCGGGGATGGG
>JAPOVR010000145.1 GCA_026708005.1 Actinomycetes bacterium | reverse complement strand
CCGCCACCACCCGGACACGGCCCGGCCCAGGCGGAACCAGACCCCGGAGCAGACCCGGCTGGTGGAGTCGCAGGCGGTGCGGGTGTGGATATGGGTGGGCTCGGGTGAGGGTGGTTCCAGGTGCTGGTGGGCTGGTACCCGGGCGGGCTGTGGATAGGGGTTGGTTTCGTGCTAACCGTCCACCGGGCCTGCGCTTCCCGGGGGTGGAGAAGATCTCGCGGCTTGGGCTGCCCGTCGCGCCGCTTGCCGTTGAAGCACTCTTCGGTCTCTGTTTCCTCCAAGGGCCCCAGACCCGCTAGAGGCAGCCAGGTAGCCTGTTCCTGATCAACCATGCCGGCGCGGCCCCGGAGGTGAGCTAGGCCGGGTGTCCGCACCCAGCCACGCGACCACAGCGGTTTGCCAAACCCTCCTGGCGAGGGTGTTGGGGGCAGGGCAACTTGGTGTGTTCTGCTATCTCACTGTGTTGAGGTGGTTGTGGCTTGCGGTCGGTGCGGGAGGTGGTGATCCGGTGATGCTTCGGGTGTGTCAGTGGCTGGTCATGGCGCTGCTGACCGTGTTCGTTGCCGCGACGGTTGCCTGCGGATCGCTGGAGGGTGTGGGTGCGATTACTGGCGAGGTGCGCTTCGCACGGGAAGTCAGGCTTCCGGAAGGCTCCATTGTCACCGTCAGGTTGCAGGACATTTCCTATGCTGACGCTCCGTCTGTGGAGCTCGGCCGTGATGTGATCGAGAACTCCGGGGGGTTTCCCGTCCGTTTTCGCGTCGAGTACGACCGCGACCGGGTCTCCGATCGCAGCGACTATGCGCTCAGCGCTGAGGTCAGGCTCGGTGAGGAGCTGCTCTATGTCAATGACACTGTCCACCCGGTCCTGACCCGGGGCGCTCCCCAAGACAGCGATGTCGTGGTTGTGTCAACCAACCCTTTCGATAGGTGCGTGGAGCCACTGCCGGGATGGATCCACTCTGATCACGCCGATCGGGACCTGCCAGGCGGCGGGCTGCTGCATGTTCGCTTGGTTGACGTTACCGATCCCGGAGAGCCTTTCGTTGTCACTGAGACAACCCGGGAGGACCTCGACGGCTTCCCAATCGAGTTTGAGCTCCCCCACGAGGGCGTCGAGATCAGCCGCCACCGCAGATACGAGCTGCAAGCCGAGATCACAGTCGGAGACGAGGTGCTCTACCACATCCCCAACCCTGAGTGGCGGCAGATCCGGCTGCCGCACTGCCCCAACGCTGACCTGCAACTCATCAACGACGTGTTCCCCGCCAGCGAGCCCCCGCAACAGTAGCCCCTCACTTCCGTCCCACCCTCGCCAACAGCAAACAAGGGCGGCCGGTGTCCCCGCCGGAAGGGATCTCCGGGGACCTGCTCCCGGTGTAGGGGCGGTAGGCCAGGAGGAGGACGCAATGACATTCCGGCGGCACACACCAGAGCGGATCACCGCCAGGCTGCGAGACGCCGAGGGGCCAGCCAGATTCTGGCAGGAAGCGGCCGAAGGAGGCTCTTCCAGGCCTGACGCCTCAGGCGGGGCCGCCACGCTGACACGGAGTGTTGGCGTCCCTGGGAGTGCTGGATCAGCTCTGCTGGATCTGCCCAGCGCTACCGTGCTCGCTCACCGGAGACGGGGCCACGCCTAGGGCCCGCGTGCTCTCGTGTGGCGCCCGGGTTGCAGCGTCTTCTTAGCGGTAGTGGCGGGATGATGTCGCCGGGGCGCGGAGCCTACGGGCTGAGGGCGGGGTGGTTGCGCAGAGGACACAGGCCAATGCTATGTTGGCCTCCCTGGAGAGCGGGATCGGCAAGACCGATTTAGGCAGGCTAGATAGGGAGCATGCATAGACCACAACCAAACCCGAGACGAGACAGGGAGAGACGAGACAGGGAGAGACCAGACAGGGATGGAGCTGTTCCGGTCTGGTTGACCTCTCTCGTTTAGATGGCGGCTGCTGCCCCGGGTTGATTGCTTTTCAGTCTTTGTGCGTGTCTGTCGATGAGGAGACCTACCGGCTCTCCCGTGTCAGGGCCGCGGAGGCCGGGACATCGGTCTCGGCTCTCGTTCGCTCCTAGCTGATCGAACGTGCCCAGGGAGTCTCTCCCGAGACCCGAGGACGAGACGCTGGAGGCCATCCGCGCCCGCGGCGGCGGCTTGCACGCCTCCGACAGCCTTCCACGCGGCGCGTTGCACGAGCGGGACGCTCATCGTTGATACCAGCCTGCTGGTCGATGCGGTCAGCGCGGCACCGGCAGATGAGGACAAGCGCCGCCGCGCTCTCGACCTGCTCGCGAGGCGGGATGGTGCCCTGTCGGTGCAGGTGCTACAGGAGCTCTCAGTTGAGTCGGCGCGCCCCTCGCGTCCGGAGGCGTTGCGCCACGAGGAGGCGACGGCCTTCGTTGAATCCCTCGAGCGCTTTCCCACTCAAGCGATCACGCTCGACGTGATGCGTACGGCGCTCACCTTCTGTGAGCAATTCGGCTTGCCCTACTGGGACAGCGCAGACCTGGCCGCTGCTCGCTTGAGCGGCTGCGATGTCGTGTACTCCGAAGACCTGAGCCCCGAACGAGACGACGCCGGGCTGCGCGCGGCCACCCCGTTCACCAACTCGCCGGAGAGCGCCGGATAACCAGCGGCCCCGGCTGACCACCGACCTTCCTGCCCAGAGATTCCCGGTCAAGCACCTCTGAGCCCCATGGCTGAGCGGATGCGCGCGGCTGGGCGCGAGCACCTGGAGAGAGGCGGGAGGGGTTCCGTTGGCTTTCCAGGCAACTCACCCTGAAGCCGGATAGGCTTCTGCATTTGTCCTTTGAGCGCTCTCGTCTCATGGTGTCTGGCTGATGGCTCGGGCCTGGCGGTCGGGGGAGCTCGCCTCGGCCGGTCGCCTGCATGTGCGGGAGTCAGGAGCCTTTCCGTACGCGGGCGGTCTTCTGTCGGTGGGGCGGGGTGATAATGTCGCAGGCGGGGGCGCTGGCGTGGCTAAGCTTCCGGTCCAGTGTCACCAGCGGGGAGTCCAGCGCCTCGGCCAGCGCTACGTACCAGGCGTCATAGCTGGTCAGGCTGCCCCGCAACGCCCACACCCGCTCGGCGAAGGGGGCGAAGGGAAACAGCTCAAGGTCGAGCCGCAGCAGGTCGCCGTGGGCGCTAGTGGCCTCTATGCGCGATACGTGTTTAGCCCGTTCCAGCCGGCGCAGGATGTTGCTGGCCTCGACCAGTGCTAGCTCCGGGCTGGCCAGGGGGTCTTCGGCGATCGCCGATTCCGCCCACCGGCCTTCGCGTCCTGAGTCGACCAAGGCCGCGACCAGAACGGACGTATCGACGACTACCGAACGGACGCAACGACGACTACCGTCACGCCCTGTCTGCGTCACGGGCGCGGAGGATACGGGACGGCTGCACCCGCGTGCCCGCCACGGCCTTGCGGCTGCGGACTCCTTGCAGCCACTCGCCGACGGAGGGCCGCGACGCGATGCGCTCTAGCTCGCAACGCAGGAACTCCTGCATCGACTGGCGTTGAAGCGCCGCCCGCGCCGCAAGCTGATCGCGGACTTCCTCGGGAACACCCCGTATTGTGATCTGAACAGGCATGAAAGCATTATGCCATCACTGACAGCGTTTCGCAGTTAGACGGCCGGGTGTCCCCTACCTCCTTCGGTGGCCCCTTTCCCGCGGAACTGGCGGTGTGCCAACCCCGCCGTCCGCTCTCGTTGCCGCCGGGGAGGTTGGTGAGCAACCGGGGGCGCGGGCTGCTCGCGGAGCGGGCCTGCCTCAGGCGACGGCGAGCGCGACGAGCTCTTGCAGCCGCCCAAAGGCAGCGCGTGCTTGCGCGCCCACGTCACCAGGAGCTTCGACTGCGCCCGATTCATCGAGGGCGCACTGGCCTGAGATGAAGGCGAGATCGCCGGCGCGGACTGCGGCCGAGGCGGGCCTCTCCGCGTATCACGGGAGGGTGCTCGGCGTGTGGAATGAACGTTCGCTCATCGCGGTCGTCCTCCGTCAGTCGCGGCCGCTCGCGGGGCCAGCCAGCCTGTCCTGCGCGCAACCCGAAGAGCGTCGCTGGCCCGCAGGAGCCTTGCAGCCTGCACGCCGCCCGTCAGCTCACCGCTGAGACGGCACGCGCGGCCGGGCCGATGTAGCGTGCCGACGGGCGGATCAGCTTGCCAAGGCGCTTCTGCTCGAGGACGTGCGCCGCCCAGCCGCCGGTGCGCGAGCACGCGAACATCGCCGGCGCGAGCTGCGGGGGAATCTCGGCGACATCGAGGACGACGGCCGACCAGAACTCGACATTCGTCGCCAGCACACGGTCGGGCTTGCGCGCGTGGAGCTCGGCGAGCGCGACGCGCTCGAGCTCCTCAGCCACCTCGAAGCGCGCAGAGCCAAGCTCTTTCGCAGCTCGCCGAAGCAGCCTCGCTCTCGGATCCTCGGCGCGGTACACCCGGTGTCCGAAGCCCATCAGCCGCTCGCCCCTGTCGAGCAGGCCCTTGACGTAGGACTCGACATCACCAGCCTCGGACGCCGCATCGAGCATCGGCAGCACGCGGGCGGGCGCACCGCCGTGAAGCGGGCCCGAGAGCGCCCCAACCGCGGCCGACAGCGCGGCTGCGCAGTCGGCGCCGGTGGAGGCGACGACCCGCCCGGTGAACGTCGAGGCGTTCATCCCGTGCTCGACCGTGCAGATCCAGTACGTATCGATCGCTTGGATGTGGATCGGATCCGCCTCGCCGCGCCACTCGATCAGGAAGCGCTCGGCCGCGGTCTCGGCGCGCTCGAGCGCGCCACGGTCAACGGCCTCCGCCTTGCCGTCGGCGGCACGGCCGGACTGCGCGACGATCGAGAGCATGGTTGCCGAGACCCGCCGGAGGTCGGCACGGGCCTGCTCTTCAGAGATGTCGATGAGCGATCTGAGCTCCCACGCCGCGGCCAGCCCCGCCGTTGCGTGCTGCAGGTCTGACATCGCACGGCCTGTGGGTTGGGGCAGCACGAACGGCTCCGATGGCGGCAGCCCGGGCTCAAAGGCCTCATCCACCAACAGGCCCCACACCTTCTCGTAGGGAACGGCCCCCACAAGATCCTCGATGTCGACGCCTCGGTAGCGGAGAGACCCGCCCTCGCGGTCGGGTTCGGCGATCTGCGTCTCGAAGGCAACGACGCCTTCCAGACCCGAGTTCACGTCGGTCATCTCCGTCCCCTTGTGCGGCGTCCGATCGTCGGTCCCATCGTGAGTGTGGGGGACGGTACCGCACTTGGAGTGGCCGAAGCCAGCCCGGCACGAAGGGCTCTTGTCGTCGGCAGGCTCGATCCCGTCCTGCAGGACTCAGGCACGGGCCTGAGCGAAGCTCCGAGAGACCCCTCGTGGCTGCCTGGCTGGAGCCCGTGGGCCGGGCGAGGCGTGCTCGACGCTCTGGGGTGCGGGCGCAGAGCGTTTCCGCCATGATGTCTGCGATGGTGGTCGAGCAGATCGAGGCGCTTCTGCGTGCCGCGTTTCCGGGGGCGGCCGAGGTTGCGGTCATCGACCGAACCGGCGGCGACGATCACTTCCAGGTCAGGGTCGTGAGCTCTGAGTTCGACGGGCTCCCGTTGCTCGAGCAGCACCGGCGTGTCAACGAGGCACTCGCCACTCCCCTCGCGGATGGCACGATTCACGAGCTTCGGATCAAGACGAAAGGATCGATATGAGCGAGCTGCGGGAGAGAATCCGCACAGTTGTGGAAGGGGAGCCCGTCGTGCTCTTCATGAAGGGAACGCTCGACTGGGTCGCCTGTGGGAACTCCGATCGGGCTCTTTCGGCGCTGCGCGCGGTCAAGGCGCCGATCGCGGCCGTGGACATCCTGCCCGACCAACGGATTCGTCAGGAGCTGACGGAACTGTACGGCTGGCCGACCATCCCTCAGGTCTTCGTCAGCGGTGAGCTCATCGGCGGCGCGGATATCGTCGAGGAGCTCGCCATCTCAGACGAGCTGGCCGGCGAGATCGAGCAGCGGCTCGGCCCAGGCTGGAGAAGCCCCGGCACGGAGAAGACGGTCGCGCTGATCGACGACCAGCCTCCCCAGCCGTTCCGGCTCGTCTCCTAGCGAGGCGGCTACCCGGCTTCGCTCCGCCCGGGTAGTCCAGCCGCTGCGGTGGCAGCGGTTGGCGTCAGGAAGGCCGTGCGGCTATCCGGCCGGGCTCAAGCGGCTGCTCAGAGCTCGACGGCCGCTCAGAGCTTGACGGTCCAGAGGACTGCGGCAAACGCGACGCAGGCGAGGGCGACGATCAGACCGGTCACCCAGTGGCCCACGTCGAAGTGTCCCAGGATCGCGCCCACCGCTGTGCCGATGCCGACGATCCCGAGCGTCGTGGTCGCGCGCTGGTAGGCCATGCGAGCCCTGCGCCAGCGCCCGGCGAGGGCTGCAAGCCCGGCCTCCGTCGCCTCCGTCAGCCGTGGTCTCTTGCGGCGAAGCCCCATCGCTGATCGAGCGCCATTCTAGGAGAAGCCTCATGCGCCGCTAGGTAGGGGCGCCTCCAGCAGGTCGCGGATCGCGATGTGGCTTGCGAGATCCGGCGACTCGCTGATCACGGTCGCGCCGCGCCCGAGGCGGGCCAACGCCTCACGCAGAGACTCGGCGCGCAGCGTCCCCTTCCCGTACGGCAGGTGCTTCGTCTCGTTGCGGTTCGCGAAGGCGATGTCCGAGAAGTGCAGGTGGAACCGCTCGTCGGGGCCGAGGAGCGCGTCAGCCCGCTCGAGCACCGCCGCGAAGGCGTCAGCGTCGGTGAACGCGCCGTCGCTCACGGCGTGCAGGTGGGCGAAGTCGATGACCGGCAGCACCCAGTCAAGCCGCTCCGCGATCGCGAAGACGTCCTCGGCGCTGCCAAAGTCGCGCACGCGCCCCATCATCTCGACCCCGAAGGCGACCCCGCGGCCCTTGGCGCAGAGCCGCTCACGGAGCTCACCAAGCTGCTCGATGACCGACCCCAGGGCCTCGGCGCGCTCGCGCTCGAGGAGGAAGCCCGGATGGATGACCACGGGGGCAGCTCCCGCGAGCTGTGCGAGCCCGGCCGAGTGGTCGAGCATGCCCATCGCGCGTCGGTACTTGGGCCCGTGGTCAAGGTGGCCGAGGAAGGCGGCAATTGGAGCGTGGACGGAGAGGGAGATGCCGCGCTCGCGGGCACGCTGCCCGAGCGCCGTGGCGAAGTCTTTGTCCATCCAGAACCCGCCCGCGAAGTCGAGCTCGCAGGCGCGGAAGCCGACCGCTGCGAGCTGCGCGATCGCATCCTCGGGCGAGTCGCGGCTCGGCAGGCGCGGCAGACCGACCCGAATGGACTCCACAGGTGAAACCTACCCGCGCTCCCCGCGCGTGCGCCCGGCCGGCGGGCGCTCGAACAGCTCAAACCTGACCTGAGAGCCGACGTGAGCCGGAGCGCTGTCCGGGGGCCTCGGTACCTTCGAATCCATGAACGGACGCCCTTCCCGCATCGAGCTGCTCGAGCTTGACATCGATCTCCGGCTTGCCGACCTCTGGGGCGAGGCCGCCGAGGTCGAAGACTGGTCAACCGATATCGTAGCCGCGTTCCTGCGCGCCGCCTACGGAAAGGGCTACTGCGACGCGCTGACCGAGGACGAGCCCGGCTCGCTGTGCCACGATCACGGATACCGCATCCCTGAGCGGCCCGTCTCGCCCGCGCCAAAGCACTAGGGCGACGGGTGCTCGGCTCGGTCGGTCGATGCCCGCGGCACCGGGCTAGACTCTGAGCCGTGACCGAGGGACGACGCATGCCCGTGCGGCTGATCATCGCGCTCTCAATCGCGGGCGTGCTCGCAGTCTTCCTCCTGTACACGAGCTTCGCGGGCGGCGCGACGCCGTCGCTTCGGCCAAGCCAGCTCGCCGACTACCGTGACCAGTCGGTTAGCCTTGCGGGGATCGTGACTGGGCCGGTCAGCGGGGATGCGCGCGGCGAGGGGCTGCGGTTCTCGCTCAGGGACTACGACGGCGACGCGACCGTCGAGGTCCTCTACCGGGGGCGCGTTCCCGAGCTCTTCCGTGAGGAACGCCACGTGTTCCTCGAGGGGACCTTCGTCGGGGCTGGCGCGCCGGTCGAGAACGAGCTGCAGGGCCAGTTCGTCGGCGAAGCGGACACGCTGGTCACGAAGTGCCCGTCGAAGTACGCGCCGGTCGACGACGACGCACACCCAGGCTCAGCGTAGGCCGTCCAGACAACGATGCCCGGTCTTGGCCGCGCCGCACTGGTTCTCGCGTTTGGCCTTCTCCTCTACGCGATCGTCATCGGTGCGCTTGGCGCCTGGAGCGGCCGGCGCAGCCTGATCGACTCGGCCCGGCAGGCGATCTTCGCGGCATTCGGCGCAACCGCCGCTGCGACGGCGGTGCTCGTCGCGGGGCTCGGCACGAGCGACTTCTCGCTGCGCTACGTCGCTGATCACACGAGCCGAGACCTCCCGATCGGGTATCGACTGAGCGCGCTCTGGAGTGGCCAGGAGGGGTCGCTGCTCCTGTGGCTGCTCGTGCTGCTTGGGGTCGGCACCGCGGCGGTTGCGCTGAACCGCCGTCTCGTCACGATCGACCTCCCGTGGACGGCTCCGATCCTCGGTGGGGTGGCGCTCTTCTTCGCGCTTGTCCTCGTCTTTGTCTCCTCGCCATTCGCGACGCAGGCAGCGCCGCCCGATGGGCTGGGGTTGAATCCGAGCCTGCAGAACCCCTATATGGCGGCCCACCCGCCGCTTCTGTACCTCGGCTACGTCGGCCTGACGGTCCCGTTCGTGTTCGCCATGGCTGCGCTCGTGTCACGCCGCGTCGACGAGCGCTGGCTCGTCGCGACCCGCCGCTGGACGCTGTTTGCGTGGACCTGCCTGGGGTTCGGGATTCTCCTCGGTGCGAAGTGGGCGTACGAGGAGGTCGGCTGGGGCGGCTGGTACGCGTGGGACCCCGTCGAGAACGCGGCGCTCATGCCGTGGCTCGTCGCGACCGCGTACCTCCACTCGGTGATGATCCAGGAGAAGAAGAACATGCTGCGTGTCTGGAACGTCGTGCTGGTCGCGCTGATGTTCACGCTGTCACTGTTCGGGACATTCCTCACGCGCAGCGGCGTCCTGAACTCGATCCACAGCTTCGCCGAGTCATCGATCGGCTCGTGGTTCCTCGGGGCGATCGCGGTGGCAGCGGTCGGCTCGACGATGCTGATCATCGCGCGGCTCCCGATGCTGCGCGCGAGGACGAGGCTCGAGTCGCTCATCTCCCGCGAGGCGGTGTTCCTCTACAACAACCTCTTCCTGGTCGCCTTCGCGCTGACCGTGCTCTGGGGCGTTGCCTGGCCGCTCATCTCCGAGGCGCTGCGCGGCGTCGCCGTCACCGTCGGGGCTCCGTACTACGACTTCTTCGCGATCGTCTTCGGGCTGCCGCTGATCCTGCTGATGGCGATCGGGCCGCTCGTGGCGTGGAGGCGCTCGTCGCTCAGAGCGCTGTGGAGGCACGTGCGGTGGCCGGCGCTTTTCGCGGTCGCCGTTGGCGCCGGGCTGTCGGCCGCCGGCGCGAGGTCAAGCGCCCCGGCGCTCATCGGCTACACGTTCGGGGCCTTCGTGATCGGCACGATCGCCCTGGAGTTCGCCCGCGGCACCGCCGCGCGTCGGCGGGCTGATGCAAGCCTCTCCTGGCCCGGCGCGCTCGCCGGGCTCGTGGCCCGGAACCGCCGCCGGTACGGCGGCTACATCGTGCACGCCTCGGCCGTGCTGCTCCTGATCGGGGCGACGGGCGTTAGTGCGTTCTCGACGTCCCGGCTCGTGCACGCAGCACCGGGCGAGTCGGTCTCGGTAGGGGGGTACACGCTCGAGTACCTGGGAAGCGAGCAGCGGCGCTCATCCAACGCGCTCGAGGTGCGGGCGCGGCTCGCCGTCAGCCGCGGCGGCGAGCAGGTCGGCACCGTGCTCGCAGGCAGGAACCGGTACTTCGCTGAGGCTCAGACGTCGAACGAGGTCGGAATTCGGACCAGCTGGCTTCGCGCGGAGGATCTCTTCGTCATCGCCGACCGGTTCGACGAGGACGGAAGCGTCTTCCTGCAGGTCATCGTGAACCCGCTCGTCAACCTCATCTGGCTCGGCGGCATCGTGTTCGTGCTCGGTGCGCTCGTCACGATGTGGCCGGACGCCCGCGAGCAGCGGCGCATCGCGCAACGGCTCGAGGCGCTCTCGACATTCGGTGAGGGGTCTGCCCACCCGCAGCGCGGCGCTGCGGCCTCCGCCTGAGGTGACCGTTGCCGCGCTTGGGCTGGCCGCCGCGCTCGCGGTGGCTTGCGTGCTCCTCGTTGCTCTCCCGCTCGTGCGGGAGCGACGCACGCCAGACGGGTCAGCGGAGGCGCTGCCGGACGCGGATACTCAGCGCCTGCGGCTCCTCGAGGAGCGCGACCGCCTCTTGGCGGCGGTCCAGGACCTCGAGCTCGACCGGGACCTGCAGAAGATCTCAGATGAGGACTACCAGTTTATGCGAGCTTCACTTCGGCGGGATGTGGGCTCAGTGCTCGTGAAGCTGGACGCCGCCGGCCCTCGGCCGACACAGGGCAGTGGGGCGACGGCAGCAGATGCCCGGGAGTCGAGCCTCGATGTCCCAGGCGAGGCTTCCCAGCCGTCGCCGGCGGCCGACGACGACCGTTCCTGAGGTGTGGTCGCGCGCCGTGCGACCGGAGCTGGTGGGAAACGGCATCCCGGCGCGAGGGACGCCCAGCTTTCTGACGAACCTGCGCGCACGTGCCTGTTTCCAGGAGAGTCGGCGCTGCGCTCGCGGCCTGCACGGCCGTTGCCGTCGTGGTTCCTGTCGTTGTCGGCAGCCCCGAGCATCGGCAGGTCAGCAGCGGCCTCGAGCATCGGAAGGACGTCATCGACACGGAGCTCGACGCTCTGCGGCGGGAGGTCGCCGAGGCAAAGAGCCGCAAGAGCGTGCTCTTGTCAGATCTCTCGGCGGCGAATGCGCAGATCGGCATCGTCAGCCAGACACTCGCCGCGGAAGAGGCTCGGCTGCTCCAGCTGGAGGGTGCGCTCAAGCGTCGCGAGGCGAGGCTTCGGCTGCTGCGGACGGAGTTCAGAGAGCAAACAGACCTTCTGCGACGCCAACTCCAGCAGGGCCACATTGCGGATGAGGCTCTCGAGCAGCGGTTTGTTGCCCTCTACAAGTCGGGCGGCGCCGAGGCGCTCATCGAGATCCTCCTTGGCGTGCGGAGCCTCGCCGACGCCATCGACGATGTCCAGCACCTTCGCAGGATTGCGCAGCGCGACCAGGAGATCATTGCCTCGGTGCACGCCGCTCGGCTCCTGACGCGGCTGGCCCGCCAGGAGACCCGCGTTCTCCGGGAGGACGTTGCCGAGCAGGCGCAGCGTGTCTCGGAGCGAACGCAGGAGCAGCGCGCGGCCCTCGACGTGGTGGCAGCGCGCGAGCAGGAGCTCCACCGTGCGCGCTCCGACAAGCGGGAGCTGCTCGCGTGGGTCCGCACCGGCCGCGCTCATGACGAGGCCCAGATCGCGGAGCTCGAGCGCACCTCGGCGCAGCTCGAGCGCAGGATCATCGCCGCTCGGCGGCGTGTCTTTGCACCGGCCTCCTCCGGCCTTGGGCCCGTCCCGAGAGCGGCTTCATCCTTCCCGTGAACGGTGTGCTGACGAGCCCGTTCGGACCGCGGTGGGGGCGGCTTCACGCAGGGATCGACATCGGCGCTCCCTTCGGCACGCCGATTGTCTCCGTTGCCTCGGGAGTCGTCATCGACGCGGGCTGGCTGGGCAGCTATGGCAACCTCGTGGTGGTCGACCACGGGAACGGGCTGTCGACGGCCTACGCCCACCAGCAGCGCATCGTCGTCTCCGTCGGAGACAGGGTCTCCGAGGGTGCCGTGCTCGGCGAGGTGGGCTCCGCGGGGTTCTCGACGGGGCCGCACCTGCACTTCGAGGTGCGCGTCAACGGCGTCCCGCACGATCCTCTGGACTACCTCTAAGGCGGGGCCGGTTGGAACGACCCGCCGAGAATCTGCTGAGGCTCCCTCTCGTCGACGTCAGGCGCTCCCACCTGCCACCCGGTGCAGGTCGGGAAGATGCCGAAGGTGCCTGGGACGACCCATTCCGTAGCCGACGAAGTCCTCGTCCGGCACGCTGAAGCCCACGTAGTGCAGCGGAAGATCAGCGAGCAGGCGGCAGTGAGCCCGGTCGAGCAGGGTGCAGACGCGGATACTTCGAGGGCGATGGAGCCCGAGCGTCGTGATCAGGTAGTTGAGCGTCATCCCGGTGTCGACGAGGTCCTCGACGATGACGATGTCACGGCTCTTCACCGTGACGTCGACGTCGAGCAGCAGGCGAATCGCGGGGTACCCCGAGGGCCGAGCGGCCACGTAGCCGTCGAGCGCCACGCAGCTCAGCTCGTGTCGAACGCGCAGCGCGCGAGAGAGGTCGGCAGCGAAGACGGCGGCACCTTTGAGCACGGGCACGAGCACGAGGTCACGGTCGGCATGGTCACGGTCGATGCTGTCGGCGAGCTCGGCGATGCGCTCGGAGATCGCCGCGTGCGAGAGGAAGACGGGCCCGGGCCGGCGCTCGCTCTGAGTCGTTGTGCCGGGCGAGATCACGCCGAGCTTGAGAATCCGTACTTCTCGGCAAGCCGCTCGACGTCACGGCGATAGAAGAGCTTGACGCGAACCCCTGGATACCGCTCGCGCAGCTTTCGCAACTTGCGGTTCTTCGGGGTGACGAGCGACTGCTTCATCACGGTCACCTCGAGATACAGCTGTTGCTCTGGGAGGAAGAAGTCTGGCGTCATCGCCTCGGTGACGCGGCCCTCGTCGTCACGCTCGAGCACGAAGGTTCGCGGCTCGTAGTGCCACGGGATGCGGTGGTAGTCGAGCATGCGCGCGCACTGGAGCTCGGCGTTGTTGGCAAAGCGCGGTGGGCGGACCCCGAGGTATGCCTGAAAGGCAGGCACATCCGGCGACACCGAACCAAGGTAGCCAGGCGGCCGGACACCGCTTCCCGACCGGCCGATGGGTCGCTCGACCCACGGGCACGCTCCGGCCGCTCCGCCCGATGTTGGAGCGGTCACCCAGCCTGCGGACTATGCTGATGGCATGCCGACCAAAGAGGACGTCTTCGAGGCCTGTCGCGCCGTTGAGGATCCAGAGCTCGGCATGGATATCGTCGAGCTCGGGCTGCTCTACGATGCCGCGTTCGACGGGCCGAACGTGACGGTCACGTACAGCCTGACGTCGATGGGCTGCCCCGTCGGCCCGCTGATCGAGCAGCAGATCGTTGAGGTCGTCTCCGCAATCGACGGTGTCGGGGAGGTCAAGCCGAACCTGACCTGGGACCCTCCGTGGAGCCCAGAGCTCATGTCCGAGGATGCCAAGTTCATCCTCGGCGTCGGCTACTGACTGTCTCAGGCCGCTGCCGGTGCCTCGCCCTGGCAGCACTGCGCCTCCCCGCTGCGCCGACGGTGAACGGCGGGTTCCCCGCATGTTGCACGGCGCTTGTGTCGCCGACGAGCCCGAGCGGTGCGGTCCCCGGATGAGAGCGGCCGAGCTCAAGAGCCTCGCGCGGGAGGTTGGCATCGATGTCATCGGCGCAGCCCCGGCGGCGCCGTATGAGCGCACGAAGGCCGCGATTGCCGAGCGGCGCCGCCGGGGCCTCTTCGCCGACATGCACTTCACGATGGCGCGGCCCGAGGTCTCGTGTAACCCGCATCACCTGTTCGACGGTGCACGAACCGTGATCTCGGCGGCGCTCTGCTACTTCGACGCGGGGGAGTCACCCGCAGAAGGCGAGGCGAAGCTGCCTCGTTACGCATGGCGCGACCGCTACCAGGACCTGCGGGCACGCCTGGACCAGCTCGGCCGGCGGCTCGGCGGCGACTATCGCGTGCTCGTGGACGACAATGACCACGTCGACCGCGAGGGCGCCGCCCGCGCAGGGGTTGGCTTCTACGGGAAGAACACAATGCTCATCACCGAGCGCTTCGGCTCATGGGTCGTGCTCGGCACGCTCGTGACGACCGGCGAGGTCGAGCCGAGCGATCCGCTCGAGCTTGACTGCGGCGAGTGCTCGCTCTGCATCGACGCGTGTCCCACTCGGGCGCTTGACGAGCCCGGCACGCTCGACGCAAACCGGTGCCTGTCGTACTGGACGCAGTCGCGCAAACAGATTCCTGAGGCGTACGCGCAGGAGCTCGACAACCAGGTCTACGGCTGCGACATCTGCCAGGAGGTCTGTCCCTGGAACCGCCCGATCGAGCGGGAGCGGTCGGGTGCACCGGCGCCAGCGGGCGCGGAGGCGACCATCTCGCTCCGAGCGTGGCTCGAGGCCGACGCCGCCGACCTGCGGGCACGCTACGACCACCTCTACTTCCCCCGAAACGACGCGCGCTTCCTCAAGCGCAACGCGATCGTCGTGGCGGGCAACGTCGGTGACGACGCGCTCGTGCCCCTGCTCGAGCGCCATGCCTCGACGGCCGACCCCGTTCTGCAGGAGCCCGCCAAGGCCTCGCTCGCCCGGCTTCGCGGGAAGCGGCCCGGCAAGACGGCGTAAGCTGCACGCTCCCTGGCGAGCTCGAAGTACGCTGCCGCGACTGGCCTCCTTGAGGCTGGAATGCTCCACCTACCGCAGCGACTTGGCGGCGGTCGGGCTGACTATGCGCACCTCGCGCCGGCCGCCTTCTTCCGCGTTCGCTTTGGCGGTGCCAGCTCTCGCTTGAGCCTGCGGGCACGGCTTGCCATCTGCTGGCGGAGGTCTGCCGGCTCAAGCACGACCGCCTCGCCCCGGTAGGAGAAGATCTCGCTGACGAGCCAGTCAACCGAGCCGACCGCGACCGTCTCGACCGCCGAGCCGTCGGTGAGCTGCTCGACGGGCTCGCGCTCCACGCGCCACCGTGCAACCGCGGGCGAGTACCAGACGCGGGCGGATGTTGAGCTCTTGAGCTCGCGTGGATCGAACTCGGGTCGTGGCTCGAAATGCTCGTCGAGACCAGTTGCCGCCTTCATGCGATCGAGCCGGAAGCTGCGCTCGCCGCCGCGGGTCCGGTCCCACGTGTGGACGTACCAGTACGGAAGGCGGCGCTCGAGCGTGTACGGCTCGACCAGGCGCAGCGTCGTGCCCGACTCGCCGGTGGACAGGTACTCGATCTCAACGAGCCTCCGGTCGCTCAGAGCCTGCGAGAGCGTTCGAATCAGGGTCTCTTCATCCGTTGGCTCCTCAGGCTCCGCCCGCTCCTCGACCTCGAACTGTCCGAACGTCTCCTCGAGCTTGCGGCGAACCCGCTCAAGCGGCGTGTTCGCCTCGGCGGCAATCATCGGCCCGACGAACTCGAGCGCCAGGCGAATCGCCCGCGCCTCGAGCGGCGTCAGCCTTGGCGGGCCGCGGAAGACATCCCCAAACAGCTCCTTCTGGACGATGACCTCATCGCCATCGAGGTTGGCGTAGATCGCGTAGCAGCCGCCGCCGAAGTTGATCAGGTTGAGCAGCTGGAGGTGCTCTTCCAGCGATTCTCGTGAGATGCGGAACTGGTCGGCGAGATCCTGGGCTTGGAGGGTGGCCTCCGTGCTCTCGCCGCAGGCGGCAAGCAGGTGTGCGAGCAGGGCTTGCAGGACCGCAAACCGCTCGGGCACGAGAGGCCCGGCCGACCGTCTCGTGCCGCGTGGCTCGGGCTCTTGGCGTTCTGCGGGAGGCGCGAGCGGGGGAGCCTCCTCGGCATGACGCTCGACGACGAGCTCGCGACCCTCCTCGACGAGCGCGACGAGCTCGGGTGGCTCGATCGGCCTCGCTCGGCCATCCTGCCGCAGCACCCAGCTTGCGAGGAACGGAAGGCTCGCAAACGGTGTGGTGAACACCCCGTCCTCCACGCGCCCGCGCCCCGCGAACGCTCGCTCGACCCACCACGCCGTGTCGGGGCTCACAGCGATCTGTGCTTCGCCGGCGAGCTCACCGACCTGCCAGTTCGGGCGTCCTCGCAGCGACGCCGTGTCGTAGTCGCTCAGCGGACGGAAGTCACGCTCACGGCGCGTGGCAAAGCGGATATCGCCGCAGATGCGAGACACTCGGAACGTTCGCTCAGCCTCACGGTCGAGATCGAGCCCGACGAGGTACCAGGAGCCGTTGTCGGAGAAGAGCGCATAGGGGTTCACGGTGCGCTCGGCACGTTCGTCGCGACCGATCGACCAGTAGAGGAAACGAACCGTCCGCTGCTTGGAGATCGCGGCCTCGAGCTTCGTGAGACGGCCGGGCATCTCGGAGGAGTAGTCGTTGCCGAGCACGTTGACCCGGACAGCGCTCTCGGTTGGCGCCTCGTCGACTGCCGGTCGGCCGAGCGCGAGGTTCTGGAGCGCCAGACGCAGGGGCTCGGCGTAGGCGAACTGGCCTTCGAGGAGGTATAGGCAGGTCTGGAGCGCGGCGAGCTCCTCATTCGAGAGCTCGAGCGGCGGGAGGAAGTACTGGTCAGACCGGAGCGTGTACAGCTCCTCGCCGGTGAACTCGTCACGCTGCGAGCCGAGCGGGACTCCCAGTGCGGCGAGCTCGGTGCGGTCAGAGTAGAAGCGGCGCGCGAACGCCTCGTCGGACATGTCGGCGTAGCCTTCGACGCACGACTTGACGTCGCGCGCGGTCAGTGCCCTTCGCTCAGCCATCAGGAACGCAACGAGCGAGAGCTGCCGGATGAGCTTGTCAGCATCGTGCGACATCGGCGGCACGTGGACGAACTCTACCCACGACCCAGACGTGGTTGAGGGCGGCGAGCGCCCGTCGCGACGGTGTTTCGAGGCTCGGTTACGCCGCTGCGCGGCTCGTCGCAAGATGTTGGTGCGGCGGGCAGTAGTCGTTCTCAGAAAGCGGCGCTCGCTGGCACGGCCGTCCCTTGCGCGTCGTCGCCTTGCACTGTGAAACCCTGTCGTCGAGCACACCCTCCCTGATCTGCTCCTCGATGAACTCCGAGGCTGCTCCAAATCCCTTCTGCGACGGCCCATGAGACCTGGGCCTGGCTGGCGATCGGGAAGTACCGCCGGATCTCCTGAAAGAGCGCTCGCTCGGGCCGGGCGAAGTAGTACGAGTCCTGAACGAGGCGCTCGACGGTGTTCTCGCAGGCGGAGAGAACCGCCCGGCGGTACTAGAGGCGCGTCTTCGAGTCGGCGTACGGGTCGATCGAGTCCTTGATCGAGCGGTAGATCGCTCGGGAATACTGGTACATGACTGCTAGGGCCCGCTCGCTCATCGTGACCATCGCATTGTCGCCCACCCACGATTAACTACCTGCAAACGCCCGTTAAGGCTGGGTTAACCGAGGAAGGGCCGGTGTGCGGCAACCCGCATGACGGACCTCGTGTGCTCTCGGGGTGCCCCTGTTCTCGTGGAACGAGCGGCCTGGATGCAGGTATGGATCGGGTGTGGTTCCATCGTGCCAATATCCCCAGCGGGCGAGCGGACTCTGCGCTTGCCACGAAGCCGCGTCACGCAGGGGCGCTCCGCTCCCGCTCGCGGATGATGCCTCTTCGACGTGCCTGTCCCGGGTTAGCTTGAGGGGGCTCTAGCCGCCACGTCGCGGGAGACGTACCGGCGAGCCTTCTCCCAGGCTTCGACGATCTCCGCAGCCGTCGCGGTGACTCCGAAGAGCTGGTTCATGGAGTCCAGGGTCATCTGGTGCACCTCCGGAGGTGCACCGCCCGTCAGGTCGTCCACGAAGACCGTGTAGTAGCCATGGAAGTACGCATGCCGGGTGGTCGAGTCGACGCAGGCGTGATCCGAGACGCCGCTCATGATCACCGTCTTGATCCCCCGTGCCTGGAGCAGGATATGGAGCTCGGTCTCGTAGAAAGCGTCGAACCGATGCTTGACGACGACCGGCTCTCCCTCGCGAGGCTCGAGGCCGTCGTGGAACTCGATGCCCTCGGTTCCGGTCACGCAGTACGGCTTCTGGCCATGGCGGTACAGGCGCTCATACATCGGATCGCTCATGTGCTTGGGGTCGTAGTTCGCCATCACATGGACGATGAACATCCCGTAGGCGCGAGCGTGGTCGAGAAAAGCGATCACCCGCTGAGCGAGCGCCTCCATCGGGCTCATGTCGAGACCGAGCTTGTCGGCGAACCCGCCTCTGCTCGTGAAGTCCTTCTGGATGTCGATAACGATGATCGCCGCATGCCGGGGATCGACCTTCTCCTCGAGCGTCGTGAGGACATTCCGTCCCTCGATCTCGATCATTCGCTCACGCTATACGCTCTGGGACCGGATCGGAGTCCGGTCTGCGAGCTCAGCACCGGCGTGCTCGAGTCGCCGACGCCGCCCGGCCGTCTGCACGAAAGCGCTCGGGCTGTTCCGGCCAGCGAGCACGACCCGATCCGGAAATCGGTGAGACTCGCGCAGCCTGCGGGTGCCTCAGCAGCCGCAGCCTTGGGCTGAGATCAGCCGTGCGCGGCGAGCAAGGCAACGGTGAACCGTAGCTGACTGCGACGGTCCCCAGCATCACAACGAGTCTCAGGCCCAGAGCAGTCCAGGGGCTGGTGGGAGGGGCGTGTCGAGGACCCGTGCCGCGCATTCGCGGCAGTAGCCGTGGTCAGTCTCGCGCAACGGACGGCGGCTCGTACAGGTTAGGCCCCGGCCGGTGGCGGTAGGAAGGGCGCTTGCAGACTGTGAGCCATCGAGGCTTGAGCCCGCAGGGGCCTGACCAGTCTCTCCTGCTTGGTTGCCACGGCTGTGCGTTCCTCCCACGGCGCGTGGCACGCGCTTCTCGCTGACACGCCGTCCCACACGGGGTAGGCTGCTCGCCGTTGGCTGCCACGGAGATCAGGTCGGTTGGGATCGTCGGGCTCGGCACGATGGGAGCGGGCATCGCGGAGGTCTGTGCGCGGGCCGGAGCTCAGACAATTGCCTGTGACGTCTCAGACGAGGCGGTAGGGCGCGGTCGAGCGGCATTCTCGCGGAGCCTCGCGCGCGGGGTCGAGCGTGGGAAGATCGACGCGCACGCGAGCGAGCGTGCGCATGAGCTCCTTACGACGTCGACCGTGCTGTCGGCTCTCGCCGACGTCGACCTCGTGATCGAGGCTGCGGTGGAGGAGATCGAGATGAAGCGGCAGCTGTTTGAGGAGCTCGATCGTGTCGCTGAGCGGGCGGCGGTGCTCGCGACGAACACCTCGGCGCTCTCTGTTACCGAGATTGCGGCCGCGACCGCGCGGCCGGAGCGCGTAGTCGGAATGCACTTCTTCAACCCGGCGCCGGTCCTCCCGCTCGTCGAGATCATCCGCACCGATCTGACCGCCGAGCACGCCTTCGACTCGGCCTACGGCTTTGCTCACACAGTCGGCAAGCAGCCGATCGCATGCCGAGACACGCCGGGGTTCGTCGTGAACCGCATCCTCGTCCCCGTGTTGAACGATGCGGTGCGCGTCTTCGACGAGGGGACCGCCAGCGCCGAGGACATCGACCGAGCGATGGAGCTTGGGACAAGCTGGCCGATCGGGCCTCTCTCGCTGATCGACCTGATTGGCATCGACGTGCACGTTCATGTTTCCGAGGTCCTCTGGGGCGCCTACCGCGAAGCTCGCTATGCGCCCCCGCCTCGGCTGGTTCGCATGATGGAGGCAGGCCACCTGGGGCGGAAGTCAGGCCGCGGGTTCTTCGAGTACGCAACGCCCTAGTCGCCGGCTGCTACTAGCCTAGGCCGTTTGGCGACCGCGCTACAGCCAGGGACCGGTGGCGACGTGCGCCAGATGCCGTCGACAGCTCCTCACCGGTGAGCAGTTCCGGTACTGGCGCAGCCTCCGCGCTGAGCGCGGAGGGGTCCCCGTTTGCGCATTGTGCGAGCGGGCTGCTCATGGAGCTCGGGTGGAAGCTCACAGAACGGCCACGCGACCGAGAGAACGCCGTCGGGCTGCGCGGGACGGTGAGGCCAGTTGGCTAGGATCGTTACCTCGGTGTAGCTCCCACATTCGCCGTCCAGCCAAGCCTGCCAGCGTCTGAGCGCTGTTCAGGACAGGCAGGCACGGCACGAGGCTGGTTTGGAGCTGCGCGCAAGCACGGCAGCGCGCAAGGTGCCGGATCGCGCAGGCGAACGAGGAAACACCAGGCCGGCTACCCGGGGGCATAAGAGCAGCATTGCTGCGGGCAGCCGCGAGGTTTCCTCCAGCTGGGTCTCCCGCGGGCGGAGCGACCGTGGCCGGCCCTGGTGGCCAAACCCACGACGCCCGCCGAGTTGCTCGCGCGGGGGACCGACCCCGCCGGCGGGGCGGTAGAGCTGAGTTGGCACAGTGTCGTGGTGCTTCCGCGGCAGGCCGTGCGAAAGCTGTGCGCCTTTCTCGGTTACCCTGCCCCAGGTGGTGGGTGAGGGGCGGGTTGCCCTTCGCGGCCGTCGAAGCGGCTAGAGGCAGGGGGCTCATCGCGGCAGGCCGAGGATTCGCCGGGCACAGCGCTCTGGAGGAGGCGGCGCTCTCAGAGGGCGCCTTGACGAAGCCGGGGCGGTCTTTGAAGCGCTCAGCAGGGTCGGCTCGAAGGAGGCGGCTCTCAGAGGTGCTCTCCGACGGCGCTTCGACAGGCTTCGGCACGGCTTGCCGCGCGGGCATTCGCAGGCCACGCTAGCTGGCTCGACCCAGAAACCACGACAGCCACGCCGCTCCCGACCACCACAGCAGCGCTCCGGCCGGCGAACGAGGGCAGATGCCTGAGCGTCTCTCTAGGCTGTCGAGCTGAGTCGCTCGACCTGGGCCGCAGGCGCCTCATGAAGCTCGAGGCCCTCGGCGGCGGGTGCCTCGCGGAGCTCGGGGCGCTCAAGACGGCCGAGCCGCTCGCCCAGCGCGTCGAGGCGCGCGTCGAGGCCTTCCCAGCTGGCCGCAAGGAGATCGACGAGCACCTCGAGGTCAGCGATGCGCGCATGGCGCTCGGCGTCGAGTGTCTCCTGGATGCGCTCCAGGCGTCTCGTCTGCTGAGCCGTGAGCCCGCGAACCTCGGCCAGGTAGCGGGCGACCGGCAGGATCTCGCGGCGCGTGGCCTCCTGAATCGCGCTGCGAAGCTGCTCTGGGATAGTGGACTGGAGCTCAGCCGCAACTTCAGCAAGCTCCGCGAGCTCGCTGCGGGCCTGCTCGAGGACGCCGCTCAGCTCAGGCACATCAGGATTGCTCGCACGCAGGCTGCGAACGCGTGAACGTGCGCGCTCGATCACGTGCCTCTCCATCGGCGCCAACTGTACCGTTCTCGGCAGACGGATGCTGGCTGCCGAGCTCGAGTACGAGCTGCCCGAGGAGCTGATTGCGAAGCGTCCATTGCGGAGGCGCGACGCCAGCCGCCTGCTCGTCTTCGACCGCGCCAGCGGGGCCACGCGGCATCGTGTCTTCGGCGAGCTGACGGAGGAGCTCGGCGGCGGCGATCTGCTCGTCGTCAACGACACGCGTGTCGTGCCGGGTCGTCTGGCAGTGGAGCGGCCGGACGGTGGACGCGGGGAGGTGCTTCTCGTCGAGCAGGCTGCTGATGGCAGCTGGGAGGCCCTCGCGAGACCGTCGCGCAGGCTCGCCCCTGGGATGACCGTGCGGGCGCCTGCAGGCGAGGCCGAGAGAAGCTGGAGCGTCGAGCTCGTCGCACCCCTCGGTGCGGGCCGATGGCAGGTCAGGCTCAACGGGGAGCCGGCCGGCGCCGCACCCCTGCCCCCCTATATCACCGAGCCGCTCAACGATGCCGAGCGCTATCAGACCGTCTACGCGAGAGAGCGCGGATCCGCAGCTGCCCCGACGGCCGGGCTTCACTTCACCGCTGCGCTCCTCGCCCGCTTCCAGACCGCAGTGCTCACGCTTCACATCGGGCTCGACACTTTCCAACCCGTGCGGGTCGGCGACCTTGGCCAGCACGAGCTCCATGGCGAGCGCTACGCCGTCCCGGCCGAGACGTGGGAGCGGATCTGCGCCGCGAAGCGCGTCGTCGCGGTGGGCACGACGTGCGTTCGTGCCATTGAGACTGTCGCCGCAGGCGGGGCCCGCAGCGGTCGCACGTCGCTCTTCATCACGCCCGGCTACGAGTTCCGGCGTGTCGGTGCGCTGATCACGAACTTCCATCTGCCGCGCTCGACCTTGCTCGCGCTCGTGATGGCGTTCGCAGGGATCGAGGAGACGCGCGAACTCTATCGACAGGCCGTCGAGGAGCGCTACCGCTTTTACACATTTGGCGACGCGATGCTCATCCTCTAGGGCGGCTCCGGGCGACTCCCGGCAAGCGCCGTAGGATGCTCACGATGAGCCGCCGGTGCTTCGAGGTGACTGCCACCGACGGGCAGGCCCGGGCCGGCGTTCTGCAGACGGCGCGCGGCGAGGTTCGAACGCCGGTCTTCATGCCGGTGGGGACGAAGGCCGCCGTCAAGGCGCTCGATCCTGACCGGGTGAGCGCTGCGGGCGCGGAAATCGTTCTCGCGAACGCCTACCACCTGCATTTTCGCCCGGGCGCCGACGTGGTGGAGGCACTCGGCGGGCTGCACCGGTTCATGGGCTGGGGCGGACCCATCCTGACCGACTCGGGCGGCTTCCAGGTCTTCTCGCTACGCCACACGCTGACCGGCCTCGATGACGATGGCGCGACGTTTCGCTCGATCTACGACGGTGTCGAGGCGCGGCTCACCCCTGAGAGCGTCGCCGAGATCCAGCGGCAGCTGGGCTCGGACATCGCGATGTGCCTTGACGTGTGCCCCCCTGCGGGTGCGTCTGCGAACGAGCTCACGCGCGCCGTGGCGCTCACCGCCGCCTGGGCTCGCCGGCAGCGGGCGGCGCCTCGGGCAGAGGGCCAGTTGCTGTTCGGGATCACGCAGGGAGCCACGGATCAGGTGCTGCGCCAGCGCTCCATCGAGGACATCGCAGCGCTTGACTTGGACGGCTATGCCCTCGGCGGCCTCAGCGTTGGCGAGGAGCGCGCGAGGATGCTCGACACCGTGGCCGACGCCGCTCCGGCGCTTCCCGCGAGCCAGCCGCGGTACTTCATGGGAATCGGCGACCCGACCGGCGTGCTCGCCGTCATCGAGCGGGGGATCGACATGTTCGACTGCGTGATGCCCACTCGGCTTGGGCGCACCGGCACCGCCCTGACACGAACAGGTCGAATGAACTTACGCAACGCGCGGTTCAGGCGCGATGAGCGACCGCTGGATGACGGCTGCCCGTGCGCCGCGTGCCGACGTTTCTCCCGCGCCTACATCCGCCACCTTCTCACACAAGGCGAGACGCTCGGGCATACTCTCCTCTCAGAGCATAATCTTAGGTACCTCCTTGACTTGACTACCCAGGCACGACACGCAATCGAAACCGGCGACTTCGAGCATTTTTGCTCGAAGACGCTTGCTCGGCTGGAAGACGTCGGAGCGCACGCCTAATGGGAAGCAGCACCTTCCTTATCGTCCTCTTGCTGATCGGGGTCGTGATGTACTTCCTCCTGATCAGGCCGCAGCGCGCGCAGCAGAAGCGGCAGAAGGAGCAGATCGCCGGCGTCGCGGCCGGGGACGAGGTCGTGACGATCGGGGGAATCTACGGTGACGTCGTCGAGGTGGATGAGGATGACGAGAAGATCGTGCTCGAGATCGCCGAGGATGTCCACATCGAGGTTGCCCGTCGCGCCATCGGCTCCGTCGTCAAAGCCGATGATCTCGGCGACTACGTGGACTCGAGCACGAGAGGTGAGGACGAGGAGGTGCGCAAGTTCGACCCAGAGAACGTGCGCACGTACTCTGGCAGCGACATCTCATCGCTCGCCCGCCCATCCCGCTCGGCCAGCGGGAGCGACGCCGAGGCAGCCGACTCAGAGCCAGCGTCCGACCACGGGCGCTCGTAACCGACCGAGCAGAGCTGGCCAAAGGCCCTGATCGGCGGAGCGCGGCGCGGCTTCCCGAGCCGCTCTCAGCGCCTCTGGAAGGCGGCCCCGCGCCGGCTCGGCCGGTGCCGATACCTGCGCTACCCTCCTTCCTGTGCGCCAGTACGTCCTGATTCTGGTCCTCGCTCTCGTCGCGATTGGCGGCGTGATCGGCCTGGCCGTCACTCGGGACCTAAGCCTCGGTCTCGACCTGCAAGGCGGTACCGAGGTGGTTCTGCAGGCCGAGGCCGATCGTGGCCAGGAGGTCACCGAAGAGGCGCTCGCAACCTCAGTCGAGATCATCCGCGACCGCGTTGACAGCCTCGGCGTCTCGGAGCCCGAGATCAGGAAGCAGGGCGACAACCAGATCTCCGTTGCCCTCGCGGGCGTCTTCGATCCCGCGCGGGCGACCGAGCTGATCGGCAAGACCGCGAAGCTTGAGTTCTACGACCTCCAGCGGAGCCTCATCCCCCCCTCGATCGACGCCTCGCTCGAGCCAATTCCCGCCTCCGACCTCTACGTGTTGCTTTCGCCGCTCCAAGAGGCGGTCGAGGAGGGCGAAGCGCCGACGCAGATCTACCTGTTCGATGGGAGCAACCAGCTGATAGAAGGCCCGGCCCCTTCTGAGGCGGCGCTGCTCGAGCGGCTGGAAGGCGGAGCTGCGCCGCCGGGCTCCCAGATCCTGGGCGTGCCGGCCAACCGTATCGTCCACTCCTGCACGGCCGAGTCGGCCACGGTCTGCCCCGGTGGATTTCCCGGGGCCGCCACGTTCTACTACCTGTTCCAGTACCAGCCGAACGACCCACAGCGGCCGGTACCGGAGCTGACGGGAGAAGATCTCGAGCTCGACGGCACCCGTGCCACGGTTGGGGGTGGCGGGACGGCCGCGGGAAGCGGTCCGACCGACCCCATCGTCCAGATCCAGTTCACGGGATCCGGCGGCGAGCGGTTCCATGAGGTCACCCGCGAGATCGCCCGGCGCGGGCAGCTCCGGGCCCAGGCGGAGGGCATACCCCCCGAGCTGTCGCTGCAGAGCTTCGCGATCGTCCTCGACAACGAGATCCGCAGCATCCCGACCATCGACTGGCGCGACAACCCGGACGGCATCCCCGGCCGGGGTGGTGCGATCATCACCGGCCTCGACGACAGCGAGGAGGCAGAGGAGCTCGCGCTTGTGCTGCGCTCGGGCGCGCTGCCGGTGAACTTCGTCCAGGTCGACCGAACCGACGTGTCGGCCTCGCTCGGGAAGGACTCGCTGCGGGAGGCGCGAAACGCCGCGTTCTTCGGGCTGCTCGCCGTTGCGGCGTTCATGCTCATCGTGTATCGCTTCCTCGGCGTCGTTGCCATCCTCGGCCTGGGCATCTACGGTGCGCTCCTCTACGGCGCGATCCTCCTGTTCGGCGTCGTGCTGACCCTGCCGGGGTTCGCCGGGTTGATCCTCACGGTGGGTGTTGCGGCCGACGCGAACATCGTCATCTTCGAGCGCATCAAGGAGGAGGTGCGGGCTGGGAGAAGTGTGCGCGCGGCGATCGCGACCGGCTACCGGAGGGGCTTCTCGACGATCGTCGACGCGAACGTCGTCACGATCATCACAGCCTTCGTGATCTTCGCGGTCGCGATCTCGAGCGTGCGGGGCTTTGCGCTCATGCTCCTGATCGGCACGATCCTCTCGATGCTCACCGCGGTCGCAGCGACACGGGCGTTCCTCGGGATCCTGTCCGGCTTCCGCTGGTTCGACAACCCGGCGTTCATGGGCGCGACCGCCGCCAAGATCCCGGCCTGGCAGCGCGTCGATTTCATCGGCAAGCGGCGCATCTGGTTCAGCATGTCGGCTGTCGCGGTCGTCGTCTCAGTCGTTGCGCTCGCCACCGCCGGGCTGAACCTCGGTATCGATTTCCGGGGCGGCAGCCAGGTTCAGTTCACAACCGCAGCGCCGCTCGCGGTCGAGAATGTGAGGGTCGAGTCGAGCCGCATCGTGCCGGGGGCGGCCCTCGTCCAGGGCAAGGGGTCGTCTGTCGACGGCGGGTTTACGAGCTTCCAGATCAAGACCGACTCGCTCACCGCTGAGGAGACGAACGCCCTCCAGGTTGCGCTGCAGTCGCAGTTCGCCGCCGAGAACATCGAGGTTCGCAACGTCTCCGGCAGCTTCAGCTCCCAGATCCTCCAGAACGCGATCGTGGCGGTCATCGCCTCTCTGCTCCTGATCGCGCTCTACATCACGATCAGGTTCCAGTGGCGCTTCGCGCTGCCCGTGCTCATCGCGCTTGCGCACGACATCCTGTTCGCGCTCGGGATCTACGCGCTCGCCGGTCGCGAGGTGACCACGCCCACGGTGGCGGCGATCCTGACGATCCTCGGCTTCTCGATCTACGACACGATTATCATCTTCGACCGCGTGCGCGAGAACATGCCGATCATGAAGCGCTCGAGCATCGCGGCGATCGTCAACCAGTCGCTGTGGGAGATCATCCGCCGGTCGCTGGCAACGACGTTCGTCGTGCTCCTACCGCTCGTCAGTCTGCTCCTGTTCGGTGGCGCGACGCTCAAGGACTTCGCCTTCGCCCTCATTGTCGGAATCGCCTCAGGCGCGTACTCGACGATCTTCATCGCCGCGCCGCTCTTCACGGTGTTCATGGAGCGGGAGCCCGAGTACGCCAAGCGCAAGGGTGTGACGATGCCCTCCGGTCTCGAGAAGCCGCTCGACGAGCCCGACGCGACGCCGGCGCCGCTGATTCCCGAGCCGGCGGCCGAGCCGCTGGCCGTCGCCGGCGGCGGAGAGGTCATTCCCGAGAGGGAGTCGATGGAGCCCGCCCCGGAAGCCTCAATAGAGGCGGAAGCCGCGGCTCGGCGCGAGGCGCGACGGAAGCGCCGACGGTCGAAACCACATGGCCGACGACGCTGACGATCGCGGCCCTGCCCTTCGCGGCCTCCTCGAAGAGGGGCTCGAGGATGCCCTCCGCAGGGTGAGAGGTGAGGGCGGTCGACTGGGTGACCGTGCCTCGCAGCTGTTGGGGGGCCTGCTCTCAGAGCTCGGCGTGGTGCAGCGGCAGGAGCACGAGGACATTGAGCTGCGCATCGCCCAGCTCGAGCATCGGCTGCGCCTGCTCGAGGACCGTGCCGATGACCGCGACGGAGCGGCTGCCTCCGGCGAGGAAACGTAGGAGCCCGCGAGGGATGGCGCTCTCCAACCGGGTGACGGGGCCCGCGGCGTCCCCCCGCCGGCTCGGCCGCGTCTCGGAGATCGCGCAGGTGTCCGCGCGGCATGGGCTTGGGTACCTGTTCGACGCGAGGCCGCCCTGGCTGCGCCTGACCAAGCTCGCGCCGGACGGTGAGGCGCCCTCGGCGCGTGGCCAGCACCTGCGGGAGCTCCTCGACGAGCTCGGGCCGACGTTCGTCAAGTTCGGGCAGTTCCTCTCGACGAGGCCCGATGTGGTGCCGGCCGACATCGCGAAGGAGCTGCAACACCTCCAAGACGATGCCAAGCCCATCCCCTTCAGCCAGGTCCAGGAGGTCGTGGAGAGCGAGCTCGGACTGACCCTCGAGCGGGCGTTCATCGAGTTCGAGGAGCAGCCGGTTGCCGCGGCATCGATCGGACAGGTTCACTGCGCACGCCTTCCCAACGGGGACCTGGCCGCCGTGAAGGTACAGCGTCCGCAGGCACCGAGGCAGGTCGAGGCCGACATCGAGCTTCTGTACCGGACAGCCGGCACCATCGGGAAGCGTGTCAAGACACTGCGCTTCATCGATACGGTCGGTCTGGTCGACGAGTTCGCCCGGACGATTCGCGGCGAGCTCGACTACCGGCGAGAGGCTGCGAACGCCACTCGCTTCGGCCGTAACTTCGCAGGAGACTCGCACGTGTCGATCCCGCAGGTCTACCCGCGCTACTCGACTGGCAATATCCTGACGCTCGAATGGCAGGAGGGGACGGAGCTTGCTCACCTCGACCTCGGAGAATGGACGCTCGAAAGCCGACGGTGGCTTGCCTACGCGGTGACGGAGGCGTGGCTGACGATGTTCTTCCGCCACGGGTTCTTCCACGGCGATCCCCACCCGGCGAACATCCTGTGCATGACTGACGGGCGGATTGGGCTCGTCGATTTCGGCCAGGCCGGCAGGTTGACGGCCGACGACCTCTCGAAGCTCACGGCGCTCCTGATCGACGCCGTCAACGAGAAGGTCGAGGCCTTGCCGAGGCATCTCATCGATCTCGGGGTCCAATTTCCGCGCGAGAGAGAGCAGGAGTTCGCCGCCGAGCTTTCGGATGTGTACAACCGCTACATGGGCGCGAAGGCCGGTGACATCGACCCGCTGCAGCTCATCCGCGAGGGGTTTGCGCTCGTCTATCGGATGAACCTTAAGCTCCCGACGCGCTTCGCCCTGCTCGACAAGGCGATTGCGATGCTCGGTTCCGTCGGTATCGAGATCTACCCCAACTTCAACGTCGTCGAGGTTGCGAGCCCATACACTCAGGCACTTATGCGTGAGCGGTTCAGCGTCACGAGGATTGCCGGCCGCGTCTCGCGCGAGGCACGGAGCTACGCGCACGTCACGTCTGAGGCCCCTCACCAGGTCCATGACGTGCTCGAAGAGCTGCGCGACGGCCGGGTGGAGATCGGATTCCGCCACGAGGGGCTGGAAGCCCTCACCCACCAGACCGATATCGTCATCAACAGGTTCGTGGTTGCGGTCGTGGCGGTCGGCGGGGTGCTCGGCTCGGCGATCCTCGCTGTCGCTGCCGACTCGGGGCCAATGGTGCTTGGCATTCACATCGTGTCAGTCGCCGGCTTCTCCCTCTCCACGGTCCTGGGCCTTTGGCTCGCCTGGGCGGTCATACGCAGCGGCCGCATCTGAGGAGAGCCCACCGGGTGCTCGGTCTGGGTCGCTCCGGCCTCTGCCATGACAAGGCCGGTGGACGAGGGCGCGTGCCGCCGTCGGCTCCGGGGGAGTCAGCCTGCCGGCCGTCGTCGTGGGCTGGCACGAAGCCTGGCCCACCTCCGAGCCGCATCGACGCTTCTCGCCTCCGAGGAAACCCGGGAGGAAGGGGTGCGTAGGATCTCGGGCGAGGACGTCGAGCCGGCCTGCTGGGGGCGTCTTGGGCGCGCCGGGCGCATCGGTCGCCAACCGAGGAGCAATTCGCGCGATACTGCCACCGACAATGGGAGGAGGAACGTGAAGCTCGCACTCACCAACGCGACGGTGTTCACCGCCGTGGACGAGGAGGCGCTTACCGAGGCGACGGTCGTTGTCGACGGCGAGCGGATCTCGTGGGTTGGCCCCGCGGCCGAGGATCCGGCGGATGCGGCGGCCGTGGTCGACTGCCGCGGCAAGACGATCATTCCCGGCCTCGTCGATGCGCACGCCCACCTCGTGTACGACGGCGTGACCGACCCCTACACGATCGAGCTCTCACGGCCCCTCGAGCGCGCCGCGATCGACGCTGCTCTCAACGCGGAGCGCCTGCTCTCGCTCGGCTTCACCTCGGTGCGCGATGTCGGCACGCGCGGAAACATCGCGGTCACTATCCGGGACGCGGTCGCTGCCGGGAAGCTCCTGGGGCCGCGAATCAAGGCGAGCAAGCAGATCATCTCGGTCTGGGGTGGCCTCGGTGACTTGCACCCGACCCACATCTTCCGGCGTGAGCAATACGCGGCCGCGCTCACGGAGATCGCCTCGGGCCCATGGGGGGTGCGGGATGTCGTCCGCCAACAGGTCAAGGACGGAGTCGATTGGGTGAAATGCGAGGCGAGCGGCACGGGGTTCAACCCGCTGTGCCCGGCCGATCGGGACACGATGTCCCTCGAGGAGCTCAAGGCGCTCTGTGACGAGGCGGGCGCGAAGGGCCGCCCGGTCGCCTGCCACGCCGAGTCGCGCGACAGCATCATCAACGCGGCCAAGGCGGGCGCCCGAACCGTTGAGCACGCGATCTTCCTCGACGATGACGGCATCCAGGCGCTCCTCGACCACGACGTGGCCGTGTGCCCGACCCTCGGTCTGTACACGGCATTTGCCGAGAAGGGCCTCGACTTCGGCATTCCCCGGGAGATCGTCGAGTCGCACCGGCGCACCCACGAGCTGCACGCTGCCGCAATCGCCCGCGCGCACGATGCCGGCATCACGATCATCGCTGGCAGCGACTCGGGTCTCGCAAACTTCCCGCAGGGTGGTGGCCTCGAGGAGATCTGTACCTACGTCGAGCGGGTGGGGATGAGCCCTGCCAAGGCCCTTTTGTGCGCGACGCGCCACGCGGCTCGCGTCATCGGCCACGAGGAGGTCGGCACGCTGGAGGCGGGGAAGCTCGCAGACCTGCTCGTGCTCGAGCGCAACCCGCTCAAGGATGTGCGCACCATCACCGACCCAGCGGCCCTCACAGCCGTCATGCAGGGCGGCCGTGTAGCCGCGGGCGAGCTGCCGGCGCCCGTTGTCAACGCGGTCGCGAGCGGCGCAGGGGTCGGCTAGCAGTGGCGAGCCTGCCCGAGACAAGCCTGCGCGCCCCGCAGTCGGGCATTCGCGCGATCGGAGCGCTTGCCGCTCGCGTGCCTGATGCGATCAGGCTCCACGTCGGTGATCCCGACTTCAACACTCCGGCCCACATCATCGACGCGGCCGCGCACGACGCGCACGACGGCTATACGAAGTACACGCCCTCGGTCGGGTTGATGAGCCTGCGCGAGCGCATCGCCGAGAAGATCGAGGCGCGCAACGGTATCGCGTGCACGAGCGACCAGGTCGTCGTCACCACAGGCGGCTGCGGCGCGCTCTTCATGTCGCTGCTGGCGCTGATCGAGCCTGGCGACGAGGTTCTCGTACCCGATCCGGGCTGGGCGAACAACATTCCAATCGTGACGGCGGTGCGAGGCGTGGCTGTGCACTACCCCCTCGATCCCGAGCGCGGCTTCGAGCCAGACCTCGTCGAGCTGCGCGCGCGCATCGGCCCGCGAGCGAGGGCGCTCATCGTCAACACCCCCGGCAATCCGACGGGCTGCGTCTACACGCGGGCGGTTCTCGAGGGTCTCCTGACGGTCGCTGAAGAGCACGACCTCTGGGTGATCTCCGACGAGTGCTACGACGATCTCGCCTTCGATGAGGAGCACACGAGCGTCGCGACGCTTGGCCAACCCGAGCGCACCGTGTCGGTCTTCTCGTTCTCGAAGAGCTACGCGATGACCGGCTGGCGCGTCGGGTACACGCTCTCGCCTCCGGAGGTTGCAGCGGTAATCGGGAGGCTGCAGGAGTCGGTTGTCGCGAACGCGTCAAGCGTCTCGCAGCGTGGCGCCGAGGCGGCGCTGACCGGCTCGCAGGAGCCGGTCGCAACAATGCGGGATGCCTTTCGGGCGCGCCGCGATGCGGCCGTCGCGCTGCTGCGGGCTGAGAACGTCCGCTTCGTCTACGCCCGCGGGGCCTTCTACCTGATGGTCGACGTCTCGAGCGCGGGCAGCGACGACGAGGCGGTCTGCCGCCGACTCCTCGAGGAGGATAAGGTTGCAGTTGTGCCGGGCAGCGCTTTCGGGCCAACCGGAGCGGGCTTCGCGCGCGTGTCGCTCTCGTCATCACCCGAGACCGTGCAGGAGGGCCTCAAGCGGCTCGCGAGCTTCCTGCACCGCGCTCCCGATCGATAGCGAGGTCGTCCGAGGTGCGCGTGCTCGGTGTCGACATAGGCGGGACCTTTACCGATCTCGCCCTCTACGACACACAGGCCGGCACCACCCACGTGCACAAGGTGCCCTCAACGCCAGATGCTCCCGACCAGGCGATGGTTGCTGGAATGGGCGAGATCTGCGCTCGCGCCGGCGTGAAGCCGGCGGCCATCGACGCGGTCTTCCATGGCACGACCGTTGCGACGAACGCCGTCCTCCAGCACCGCGGCGCGGCTGTCGGCTTGATCACAACGAAGGGCTTTCGGGACGTGGTGCACATCGGCCGCCACCAGCGGCCCCAGAACTACTCGATCATGCAGGACATCCCGTGGCAGGCTCGCCCGTTCGTGAAGCGCCGCCACCGCAAGGTCGTCACCGAGCGCATCGTGCCCCCGGCGGGCGAGGTGCTCGAGGAGCTCAACGAGGCGGAGGTTCGCGAGGCCGCCCGCTCGCTCGCCGGGACGGGTATCGAGGCTGTTGCTATCTGCTTCCTGTTCTCGTACCTCAACCCCTTGCATGAGCGTCGGGCCGCCGAGATCGTCCGTGAGGAGATGCCCGGTGCCTTCGTCACCGCGAGCGCCGACATCTTCCCGCAGTTCCGTGAGTTCGAGCGCTTTACAACCGCGTGCATGAACGCGTTCGTCGGCCCCGGCACGGACCGCTACCTCGAGCAGCTTGCGGCCTCGCTGCGCGAGGAGGGAGTTCCCGGCGAGCTGCATGTGATGATGTCAAGCGGCGGTGTCGCAACCGCGTCGGCCGCCGCCGAGAAGCCGGTCACGCTGCTGCTCTCGGGGCCGGCCGCCGGCATCCTCGGCGGCGTCTGGGCCGGTGAGCTCTCGGGTCGAGCTCGGCTGATCACGTTCGACATGGGGGGGACCTCGGCCGACATCGGCATCGTCACCGAGCGGGGTGTCGGTGAGGCCTCGGCGCGCGACACGTGGGTGGCCGGCTACCCGCTGCTCGTCCCGATGCTGGACGTTCACACGATCGGCGCTGGGGGCGGCTCGATCGCGCATGTCGATGGAGCCGGCGGATTCCGGGTTGGCCCACGAAGCGCCGGTGCACGCCCCGGGCCGGCGTGCTACGGCTACGGCGGGGAGGAGCCGACGATCACCGATGCGAACGCCGTGCTCGGCCGCATCGACCCCGATCGTTTTCTCGGCGGCGAGATCCCGCTCGATCCCGAGCGGGCCTCCGCCGCCGTGCAGGCGCTTGCCGACGTCGTGGGGCTCGGTCTCCACGAGACCGCCGAGGGGATCATCACGATCGCCAATGCCAGCATGGCGCGCGCCATCCGATCACGCACGATCGAGAAGGGCCACGACCCGCGCGACTTCACGCTCGTCGCGTTCGGAGGCGCTGGACCCTTGCACGCCGCGGAGGTCGCGACGTCGCTGGGCGTCCCCGAGGTGCTCGTGCCCCCGTACCCTGGTATCACCTCGGCCACGGGCCTCTTGACGAGCGATCTGAAGTACGACCAGCTGCGGACCGTCTTCATGATCGAGGGCCGGATCGACGCCGCGCGCCTCGATCGAGAGCTCTCGGAGCTCGCCTCGCTCGTCGAGGACCAGCTGCTTCAGGACGGCATCCCCGACGGCGAGATTACGGTGGTTGCCGCGCTCGATTGCCGCTACGTTGGTCAGGGGTACGAGCTGCGCGTGCCGCTGCCCGAGTGTCGTTTCACAGACGGTGCGCTCGCCGAGTTCCACCTGCTGCACGAGCAGGAGTACGGGCATGCGATGGGCGACCCCATCGAGATCGTCAACCTGCGCGTCACCGCGACGGGGAAGCGGCCGAAGCTCGGACCGCCGTGCGTGAGGGCGGGATCGCTTGCGGACGCCCTGCTTGGCGAGGGCGAGAGCGTCTTTCGGCAGGGCGGATCGCTCACACGCCTGCCGACCCAGTACCTCGAGCGAGCGCGGCTTCCGCTCGAGGAGGCCGTCCCGGGGCCAGCCGTCATCTTCCAGCGCGATGCCACGGCGCTTGTCCCGCCAGACTGGAGCGCGCTCGCAGACCCATCCGGCAACCTCCTACTGGAGAGGAGAGCTCCATGAGCGTCGCAGAGACCCGCGTCGACCCGATTACCGCGTCGGTCATTGCCGGAGCTCTCGACTCGATCGCGATCGAGATGGGCCACAAGCTCGCGCACATGTCCTACTCGTCGATCATCCGCGAGTCCGAGGACTTCGGCACGGTTGTCTGTGATGCGGGCGCGAGGCAGCTGTGCGAGTCGCCGCAGTCGACTCCGCTGCAGTCCGGCCCGATCCCCGGCTACGTGCGGGGCATCAACCGCCGCTTCGCCGAGATCGGCGAGGAGTGGAAGCCCGGCGATGTCGTGATGCACAACCACCCCTACTACGGGGCCTCGCACGGCCCGGACGTGGGCTTTGTCGTCCCCGTCTTCTTCGAGGACCAGCTCGTCGGTTTCTCGGCGACGACCGCGCACCACCTCGACATCGGGGCGCTCACACCGGGCTCGTGCGGCATCGTGGATGCCACCGACGCCTACGCGGAAGGACTGCAGCTCACCGCGATCAAGGTCGTCGAGGAGGGCAGGGTAAACGAGTGGGTGTGGCGCATCCTGCGCGACAACATCCGGATGTCCAGCGTCGTCGTCGCCGACATGCAGGCGCAGATCGCCGCGGCGAGGATCGGCGCGGAGCGCTTCCTCGAGCTCTTCGAGCGCTATGGCCCCGAGACCGTCCAGGGCGCGAGCGAGGACCTGATGGACTACTCCGAGCATGTCCTGCGCCAGGAGATCGAGCGGCTTCCGGATGGCACCTACAGCGCCGAGGGGAAGATCGACGGATACCTCGATCACGAGAGCCCGGCCTACCGGGATCTCCCGATCGTGGCTTCCGTCACCGTCGAGGGCTCAGACCTCGAGGTCGACCTGACCGGGACCGCGCCTCAGGTCGACCTGCCGATCAACATGCCGTTCGAGGGCACGGTCGACATCGCGATCTACCTTGTGCTGCGCTCGATCCTCCTCGATTCGGACACCCACGACCCGGTGCCGACGAACTCCGGGCTGTTTCGCCCGATCACAATCACTGCGCCCGAGGGCTGCCTCGCCAACCCGCGCTACCCGGCGCCCACGATCGCGCGCTTCGTTGCCGGCAACATCATTGCTGAGACCGTGATGCGGGCGCTCGCGCCCCATACGCCCGAAGCGGTCGCGGCCTCGGTCGGCAACCTCAAGGTCATCGCCTCGTCAGGTCTGCGCGAGGGCGGGCACTGGGTGCATATGGACATCATCGAGGGCAGCTACGGAGGCCGGCATGGCAAGGACGGCCTCGACGCGGTCGACACGCTCTACGGCAACACCCGCAACAACCCGATCGAGGACATCGAGTCGCACCTGCCCCTGCGCATCAAGCGTTACGAGCTCTGGCCCGACGAGGCCGGCGCCGGCCAGTGGCGCGGCGGCATTGGCTCGGTTCGCGACGTCGAGTTCACCGAGCCAGGGGGCTTCTCGATCGAAGCGGACGGCAACAAGTGGCCGCCGCTCGGCGCCTTCGGTGGCCGTGACGGCACGGCAGGATCGATCATCCTCAACCCGGGCACTCTGAAAGAGGAGCAGCTGCCGTCGAAGATCCCGTTCCGCAAGGTCGAGGCCGGTGACACGATCCGCACGATCGCTCCGTCGGCGGGCGGCTACGGCGATCCCGCCGGGCGCAGCATCGAGCGGATTTGCGAGGACATCGCCGACGGCTACGTGACCAAGGACTCCGCCCGGCGCGACTACGAGCACTATCGCCTGACGAGCTAGCAGCGAAGGGAGCCCGCAATGCGCCTGTTGGTCATTAACCCGAACACGACCGAGGCGATGACCGCCGACATCGGAGAGCAGGCCCGCCGCCATGCGTGCGCCGATGTCGAGATCGACGCGATGTCGCCGATGTGGGGCCGCGTTCGATTGAGGGGCACTACGAGGACTACGTCGCCGCGGCAGCGACAGTCGAGCTGATCAAGGAGCGCGCGCCGAGCTACGACGGCGTCGTCATCGCCTGCTACGGCGACCCTGGGCTCTTTGCCGCGCGCGAGATCTCGCCGGTGCCGGTGATGCTGATGGTGTGCACGGTCGCGCATTCGTTCTCGGCGGTGACTGTGCTGCCGCGGGTCGTTCCGCTCCTCGAGGACGTGGTGCGACACCAGGGGCTCGAGAGCCGCTGTGCGTCGATCCGCGCGACGCCGCTGTCGGTCCTCGACATCGAGCGGGAACCGAGCTCGGCCGAGCGTGAGATCGTCACGGCGGCGAGAGCCGCTGCCGCAGAGGACGGCGCGGAGGCCATCCTGCTCGGCTGCGCAGGCATGGGCCCGCTCGACAGGGCGGTCGGGAGCCAGGTCGACGTCCCGGTGCTGGACGGCGTTGCCTGTGCCGTCAAGCTGCTGGAGAGGCCATGCGACTACGGGATCGCGACGAGCAGTGCTGCCGCGTTCAAGGAGCCGGAGCCGAAGGAGATCCTCCCCTACCGGGACGCTGCGGGCGCGAGCGTCTGAGCCCGTGGCCGAGGGGCGCCAGGGCCGTCTACGATCACCGGCCACACGGTTATCGACGACGCCGTCTCACGCGGCGCGTGAGAGAGCGAGGAGGGAGACCCGGTGGCGGACTTGACCTCTCGAGAGCCCGAGCGCGACTTCGTCGGCTACGGACGAGACCCGGTCGACCCGAGGTGGCCTGGCGGGGCGCGCATCGCTGTGAACTTTAACCTCGCCTACGAGACGGGCGGCGAGCGGAACGTTCTCGACGGGGACGGTGCCTCTGAGAGCCTGCTCACCGACATCGGCTGGCCTTCCTCGCGGGGGAAGCGCAGCCCGCTCGCGGAGTCCGCGTTCGAGTACGGCTCGCGCGTCGGGATCTGGAGGCTCTTGCGCATCTTCGAGCGGTTCGAGGTGCCGGCGAGCATCCTCGCCGTCGCAACCGGGCTCGAGCGCAACCCCGATGTTGGCCAAGCCTGCGTCGAGCTGGGTCATGAGATCGTGAGCCACGGGTACCGCTGGATCGACTACCTCGAGGTTGACGAGGCGACCGAGCGCGAGCACATGCGGCTGGCGACCGAGACCCTCCAGGCCGTGACGGGCGTCTGCCCGCGTGGGTGGATGACGGGACGGCCGAGCATGAACACCCGGCGGCTGCTCGTGGAGCACGGGGGGTACCTCTACGACCGCGACGTGCTCAACGACGAGCTGCCGTACTGGGTCGAGGTTGCAGGCACACCGCATCTGATCGTGCCGTACTCCTACGAGACGAACGACAACCGCTGCGACCAGAGCACCGGCTTCGCGCAGGCCGACGACTTCTTCCAGTACGTGCGCGACGCGTTCGACGTGCTCTGGGAGGAGGGCTCCGAGCGACCGGCGCTGCTGTCGATCAGCATGCACGATCGCTTGGTCGGGCGTCCGGCCCGGGCGGCCGGGGTGATCAGGCTGCTGGACTACATGCGCTCGCGCGAGGGCGTCTGGTTCTGCCGGGGCATCGACGTTGCCGAGCACTGGCGCGACGTCCACCCGGCCGCGCCGGCCGGCGCCTCGTAGCAGGCGTCGCCTGCGGGGCGGGCTACTCGCTGTCGAGGATGGCCTCGACGTCGGCGACGGCCCGCTCGAGCACCTGGACGTCGTCGTCCGTCCAGACCCGCGGCGCTGCCGCGTGGTGGACCGAGATGATCCCGCGCAGCTCGCCGTCCTTGATCAGCGGTCCCAGCAGCTGAGCGCCCACGCCGAAGACCTCCATGAGGTGCGTCGGCGGGCTCGGGCCCTCGCTGCAGTCGTCCTGGACGAGGATGCGCTGCTCGGTCGCGAGCCACTCGTACGTGCCGGTGGCACGCAGGTTGAAGGGAAGTGGCCCCTTGATCGACTGGGCGTCCTTGCCAAGCGACTCGACGACAATTGGAAAGACCTCGTCGCCGGGCTCGGGATGGTCGAGACGGAGAGTCGTGCGGAAAACGTCGAGGTCTGTCCTCAGGCTGTCCATGATTGCTTGGAGGGTCATCTCGTGACTATGGCAGGTTCTCGAGCCGCATGCGTCAGGGCGGAGCAGCGCAGGGCCTGCGGGGGCGGTTGTGCCGAGAGTTGCCAGGCCGCCTGAGGCCCGCCGACCACCAAGGTGCGCCGACCGAACGGACGCGGCCGGCACGGGCATGTGTCGAGAACCTGTCGACTTCTCGGCGCGATTCGGTGCGAAAGGACATCTAGGCAGCCACCCGATGCTTCGCTACCTTGGGCCGCATGCATGGTGAGTCCGTCCTCCTTGCCGAAGACGAGATCCCCGAGCGGCGGTTCCTCGAGGAACAGCTGGCCGAGGACGGGTTCTCGGTGCTCGCTGCCAGCTGTGCTCGGAAGGTCTTCGATCTCGTCGAGGCGGACGACCCCCAACTCGTCGTGCTCGAGGCAATGCTTCCCGATGTCCGGCTACGAGGTCTGCCAGCGGCTTCGCACCGGCGCACCCGGCTGCCGCTGGAACCAGAACGTCCCGGTCATCATCATGGGCGAGCGCAACGAGCCCGAAGACCGCGCGCGCGCCTTCGCGCGTGGGGCAGACGACTACCTCGCACGGCCGATCGTCTACGCCGAGCTGGTCGCCCGCATGCGCGCGCTCCTGCGGCCTTCCGCGCGTCGACCTCATCGTGGTTGGCCCGCTCGAAATCGATCGGCTCTCCCGGGTCGTGCGCGTCGACGGTCGGCGCGTCACGCTCGCCGGCAAGCAGTTCGAGCTGCTGCTCGCGCTGGCCGAGCACCCCGAGCGCGTCTGCGAGAAGAACGACCTGCTTCGCGATGTCTGGGAGTTCCGCAGCCAGGGGCGCACGCGAACGCTCGACTCGCACGCGAGCCGGCTTCGGTGCAAGCTCAACGGCGACGGCGAGCAGCGCTTCGTCTTCAAAGTCTGGGGCGTGGGCTACCAGCTCGTCGTGCCCTGAGGCGGCTCGAGGCTGACGCCCTCGAGGGCCAGCAGGCTGCGCTTGCGCTCGAGCCCGCCCGCGTAGCCGGTCAGCCTGCCGTCGGCCCCGATGACGCGGTGGCAGGGAACGACGATGGGAACGGGGTTCCGGTGCATCGCGCCCCCGACTGCCCGGGCGGCCTGCGGTCGGGCCAGCCGCCTCGCGAGCTCGCCGTAGGTGGTGGCCATCCCGTAGCCAACGTCCGAGAGGGCGCCGAGAGCCGTGCGGTGAAAGCTCGTCAGGCCTGAGAGGTCAACGGGGACATCGAACCGTCGCCGCTTGCCCTCGAAGTACTCGTCAAGCTCGCCTCGCAGCGGCTCGAGCGGCCCCGCCGACCCGAGGACGCGCGCGCCGAACGTCTCGCCGAGCCGCTCGAGCACAGCATCGACATTTGGGTCGAATGCGATGCGGCAGATGCCACGGGGGGTGGTAGCAAGCAGCAGCTCGCCAATTGGCGAGTCGGCGAGTGCCCACGCCACGTCGAGGCAGCCTGCCGCGGCGGCGGCCGCCCGAAAGCGGCGGTCGAGGTTGTCTGGGACGGTGCTCATCCAGTCTCCCTCAGTCAGGCTCTCATTCCGGCTGGCCCGAACGCTGCTGCCGCAGACGGCGCACGCCCGTTGAGACGGCCTGGCGCGCGGCATCGGCGCTCGATCCGAGCGCCGAGCCGATCTGCGCATTGCTCAGGTCGTAGCCAAAGCGAAGCACCACGGTGGCGCGCTGTGCCTGTGGCAGCTCGTCGGTCAGCGGTGCAAGCGCCAGCCAGGCTGGGCGGGCATCCTCCACGGCTTCGGCCCGCACGGGCGGCCTGGAGCGGCGATGCGACGACAGTCGAGAGTTGGTCGGTCGTGACGGAGCTCGCGATCGTGTAGAGCCACGCACGGAGGTTGGTCGGGCTGCGCAGCTCATCGTAGGCTCGCAGCGCCCTCAGAAACGTGTCCTGGAAAGCATCCTCTGCCTGTGCACGGCCAAGGCGCCGGGTCAGGAACGCAAAGATCTCATCTCGATGCTGCTGGTAGAGGTGCTCGAATGGCGGGAGTCGGCTCATCGCGGTCTCACGGTCTCTAACGCTGGAAGGCCTTGGAATGTGAGACTACTGCTGTGCGTGTAGCGGTTGTTGGGCACGTGGAGTGGGCCGAGTTCCTTCGGGTCGAGCGTGTGCCGTCGCAGGGCGAGATCGTCCACGCCCTCGAGCGCTGGGAAGAGCCTGCGGGCGGGGGCGGCGTTGCTGCGGTGCAGCTGGCGGCGCTGGCCGGCAACGTCACCCTCTATACCGCGTTCGGGGGTGATGCCCTCGGGAGGCGCGCCCGCACAGAGCTCGAGCGACGTGGTGTGCACGTCCATGCGGGAACTCGGCCGGAGCCCCAGCGGTGCGCTCTCGTCTACATCGATGAGTCGGGTGAGCGCACGATCACGGTGATCGGGCCTCGCCACGCACCACGTCTTGCTGACCCGCTCCCGTGGGAGGAGCTGGCGGAGACCGACGCCGTCTACTTCACGGCCGGCGGAGTCGAGGTTCTCCAGCAGGCGCGCCGCGCCCGTGTTCTCGTCGCGACGAGTCGCGAGCGAAGGACGCTCGTGGATGCAGGGCTGGCCATCGACGCGGTGGTGGGGAGCAGGGAGGATGACGCCGAGCAGGTTGCGCCTGCAGATCTTGATCCAGGGGCGCAGGTCGTGGTGACGACGGCCGGCGCCCTCGGCGGCTGGCTGCGCCCTGGCGGGCCGTTTCGTGCGGTCAAGCTCCCCGGGCCCCTTGAAGACAGCTACGGAGCCGGCGACTCCTTCGCCGCCGGGCTCACCTATGGGCTCGGCCGGGGTTGGTCAGTCGATGAGGCAGTCGCCGCTGCCGCGGCCTGCGGGGCCGAAGCGCTGACGCGTCGCGGCGCTCACGGCCTGCCCGACTAGCTCGCCGCGAGACCTCTTGTCGTGCCCGTGGCCCCTTAGGGCCACGTTGTTGTTGCCAGTGGGAATTTTGGGTTGCGAAGTGGAAAGAAGTGGGGTATTGTGGGGCAACGTGGGAGATAGGAGTTGCGAGCTCTGATGCTTCTCGGCGAGTACGAGCACACGGTCGATGCGAAGAATCGCGTCACGCTGCCGGCGCGGTTTCGCGCTGCGTTCGCGCAAGGGGTGTTCCTCGCGCGAGGTGTCGATCGGTGCGTTGCCCTCTACACACCCGAGTCGTGGGAGCGGCATATCGCGGGCCGTCTCGAGGGCATGGATCAGATGAGCAGGCAGACACGGGACATGCGTCGGCTCATCTACGCCGGCGCGATGGACGCGCAGCTCGACCGCCAGGGCCGAATCGTTCTCTCACCCGCCCTCATCCAGCACGCAGGTCTCGGCCACGAGGTCGTCGTGGCCGGGTTGCTCGATCACGCAGAGATCTGGGACCGCGCCGCATGGAAGGCACGAATCGAGGAGGTGCAGAACAATGCCGAGCTCGTTGCTGAGCATCTTGCCGAGAGCGACTAGCCACGTCCCAGCACTGTCGGCCGAAGTGCGTGAGCTGCTGGCAGTTCAGCCCGGGGATACCGTCGTTGACGCCACGTTCGGAGCCGGCGGGCATGCATCGCAGCTCGTCGAGGATGCCGGCGCCGGCGGCACCCTCATTGCGATCGACCGTGATCCGGCGGTGCGGGGGGACTTCGATCGCTTCGCCCAAAAGACGCGCACCGCCACCCGCTTCCTGCGCGGTGAGTTCGACGTCGTCCTCGCTCAGCTTGCCGCGAACGATATGGGGGCCGACGCAATCCTCTTCGATCTCGGTGTGTCGAGCATGCAGATCGACCAGCCCGAGCGTGGGTTCTCCTACGCGGTCGACGCCCCTCTCGACATGCGCATGGATCCGCTCTCGCCGGTGTCTGCGATGGAGATCGTCAACGAGACCGGGGAGCGAGAACTCGTCGATATCCTGCGGCGCTACGGCGAGGAGCGGTACGCGCGGCAGATCGCTCGCGAGATCGTGCATCGACGGACCGAGCGGCCCTACGAGCGAACGCACGACCTCGTTGAGACGGTCCGCAACGCGGTCCAGGCACCCCGGCGGTTCGGTGACGGCCATCCTGCCAAGCGGACGTTCCAGGCTCTGCGTATCGTCGTCAACGACGAGCTGAGCTGCCTGGAGCGGGCGCTCCCCGCAGCGCTTGCGATTCTCCGTCCAGGCGGAAGGTTGGCGGTCATCAGCTTCCACTCGCTCGAGGATCGCATCGTCAAGCGCTTTCTGAGAACCGAGGCGCGCGGATGCACGTGTCCCCCCGAGTTTCCCGTGTGCACGTGCGGGCGGACGCCAACCGTCCGCCTGCTGACGCGCAAAGCCCTCCGCCCCACGGCTGCCGAGGTCGCAGAGAACCCGCGAGCCGCCTCAGCGCGGCTGCGGGTTGCGCAGAGGCAGGACTGAGGGCTCATGCCCGCGAACGCTGCGCGCGCGCGCCAGGGGAGGTCGTCTGCGGCTCCCAGACAGGCGCGGCGGGGCACCGCCCGCCTAGCCTCACGCGGACGCCCGTACTCACGCGAGGAGATCGCCGCTAGGCGCCGCGACACGATTCGTCCCCGGCTCCTGCGTCCGGTCGCGTGGATTGCTCTCGTCGCCGTGTTGCTCACGGGCGTGGTTGTCCTCAACGTCACCGCGCTGCGTGAACGAATGGAGAGCGACCGGCTCAGCGAGCAGATCGCTGAGCTTCGTGACGACCAGCGCACGCTCGAAGCCCAGCTTGCGAGGGCGGGCGCGTACGGGCGCATCGAGTTCGGCGCGAAGCGGCGTCTCGGACTCGTGCCGCCAACCGACGTGCGCCACGTGAAGCTGCCGGTCAAGAAGACCCCGGCGAAGTGAGCCCGAAGCGTGCGAACCGCCGGATCCGGCTCCTCCTTGCTCTCGCAGGGGTGGCGCTCGTTGCTGTCGCCGCCCGGTCGGTGTGGTTGCAGGCGATCGAGTCGACCGCGCTCGATGCGCAGGCGGAGGGCCAGTCACAGGAGACGGTCGTCACCGCGCCGGGGCGGGGCACGATCTTCGATCGGAATGGCCGTGAGCTGGCGATCAGCGAGCCAAGGACGACCGTCTCCGCCAACCCGAGGCACATCGAAGACCCGGCGGCGGTCGCCGATCTCGTAGCGGCCGATCTCGAGCTTGACCGGGATGCCGTCTTCGCGAGGCTCTCGGACACATCCCGCGGGTTCGTCTACCTCCTGCGCAAGGCCGACCCGGCTCAGGCCGCCACGCTCCAGAGTCGCGAGATCGAGGGGATCGATTTCGAGCCGGAAGAACAGAGGATCTACCCGCAGCGGAGTGTTGCGGCCCAGGTCGTCGGCTTCGCGGGGCTGGACAACGAGGGACTTGAGGGCATCGAGCACTTCTATGACGCGCTGCTCAGGGGGGAGACGGGCAGAGAGACCGTCGTGCGCGACCCGTATGGGCGCATCATCGACATCCTCGCCGCGAGCCCGGTGCGGGAAGGCCATGACCTCTACCTGACGATCGATCACCGTCTCCAGTCGTATGTCCAACGGGTCCTGCGCAGGACTCGTGGCCGCTGGCGCGCCCAGGCGGCGACCGCGGTCGTGCTCAACCCCCGGAGCGGTGAGGTGCTGGCAATGGCATCTGAGCCGGGCTTCGACGCATCGCAGCTCGACGACTCGACGTCTGAGACACGGCGAAACCGCGCCGTCACAGACAGCTTCGAGCCCGGCTCGACGTTCAAGGTGGTGACGGTGGCAGCCTCGATCCAGGAGGGCCTGTTCAAGCCGACGAGCAGGTTCGTCCTCCCGTACGAGATCGACGTGGCCGACCGCACGATCCGGGACGTCACGGAGCGGCCAACCACGAAGATGACCCTCTCCGACGTGATCGCGCACTCGTCGAACGTCGGCGCGATCACGGTTGCCCAGCGCCTCAGCGAGAAGCGCCTGGCCTCGTGGATCGACGTGTTCGGATTCGGTCATACCACGGGGATCGACTTTCCCGGCGAGATACCTGGCATCGTCATCCCGCGGGAGGAATGGTCAGGCTCAACCATCGGGAACCTGCCAATCGGGCAGGGTCTCGCGGCGACGCCGCTCCAGGTTGCCGCCCTCTACGCGACGCTCGCCAACAACGGCGTTTGGAACCAGCCGCACCTCGTCACGCGCATCGGCGGTGGCGTAACGGAGGCGCAAATCGAGCGCGCCGAGCCTCGGCGGGTTATTTCCAAGAAGACCGCGCGGCAGGTCACCGGCATGCTCGAGCGAGTCGTCACGGAGGGCTCGGGAATGCGTGCGCGCATCCCCGGATACCGGGTCGCGGGCAAGACGGGAACGTCGGCGAAAGTCGAGGCGGACGGGACCTACTCGAAGAGCCGCTACGTCGCCTCGTTCGTGGGCTTCGCCCCGTCAAGGGCTCCGAGGCTCGTCGTCCTCGTCGCAGTCGACGAGCCCCGTGGAGCCATCTTAGGCGGCGCCGTTGCCGCGCCGCCGTTCGCAGAGATCATGAGGTTCGCGCTTCGGCACTTCGAGATCCCGCCGAGCGCACGCAGCCAATGAGAGAGCCACGACACCGGCGAGCGCTGCTGCCGGGGACGGCAGCGGCCACGGCAGCGGCGGGCCGACCTGTTCCGATCCTCCCGTTCAGCTGCATCTTCCTTGCAGGCACCCAGATGATCCTCCCGCAAATGACCTCGTTTTTGCGATGCCAGCACGCACTGCACGGGGTGTGCGTTGGTACAATCGGCTGGCATTGAGCTTGAGGCGCTAGCCCACGTTGTCGGGGCAACTCGCGCGACTAACGCAGAGGGCATTCAGATTGCCGATCTCGCGTACGACTCGCGGCGGGTTGTACCCGGCTCGGTTTTTGTCTGTATACCGGGAGGAAGGGCCGACGGCCACGACTTCGCTGTCGCTGCAGTGGAGGCCGGCGCAGTCGCGTTGCTCGTCGAGCGAGAGCTCCCGATCGCCGTGCCCCAGGTTGTCGTCCCGGACAGTCGATGCGCGCTCGCGCTCGCCGGGAGAGCTCTGTACGGTGACCCCACGCGCGAGCTCACGGTGGTCGGCGCAACCGGAACGAACGGAAAGACGACCACGACGTTCCTCCTGCACGCGATCCTTGCCGCCGCTCGCCTGCGGCCCGGCCTCCTTGGCACGATCGAGCGGCGCATCGGTGGGGAGCGCTGGCCGTCCGTGCTGACCACACCCGAGTCCGTCGATCTGCAACGCGACTTCCGGGCGATGGTGGATGCAGGAGATCGCAGCGCTGCCGTGGAGGTGTCCTCGCATGCGGCGGCGCTCGGACGTCTTGTCGGGGTGCGCTTCGCAGCCTTGGCCTTCCTCAACCTCACGCACGATCACCTCGACTTCCACGGGGGCTTCGAGAAGTACTTCGCGGCCAAGCGGCGCGCCTTCGTCGAGCCAGACTCCGACGGAAACCTGCCTGCGGCCGCCCTTAATGTGAGCGATCCGCACGGGCGGGCTCTCGCACGCGAGCTGGCTGATCTCGGCGTCCGCACGCTCACGTTCGGGGTGACGCCGCCTGCGGACGTGCGGCCAGAGAACCTCGAGCTGACGAGACACGGGGTGACGTTCAGGGTGGGGAGGCTCGCGATCGAATCGCGGCTGCGGGGGCGGTTCAACGTCGAGAACATCCTCGCTGCGGTCGCGCTCGCACAGCTCCTCGGGATCTCCGACGAGGCGATCCGCGCTGGCACCGCGCATGTCCGAGGTGTTCCCGGGCGCTTCGAGGCGATCGATGAAGGCCAGGACTTCGCGGTGATCGTCGACTACGCGCACACCCCTGAGGCGCTCGCGAACGTGCTGCGAGCGGCGCACGACCTCTGCGAGGGCCGCCTGACCTGCGTGTTCGGGTGCGGGGGCGACCGCGACCGCGGCAAGCGCCCGGCGATGGGCTCCACGGCGGCTCACCTCGCCGACCGTGTGATCGTGACCTCCGACAATCCGCGCAGCGAGGCGCCCGAGGCGATCATCGAGGAGATCCTGCTCGGCGCGGGGAGCCAGGCAGAGGCCGAGGTCGATCGCGCGGCGGCAATCGAGCGTGCCATCGGCGAGGCGCAGCCCGGCGACGTCGTGGTCGTGGCGGGCAAGGGACACGAGCGCGGTCAGGACTTCGGCACGCGCACGGTCCCGTTCGACGATCGCGAGGTATCGGCTGAGATCCTACGTCGGCTCGCGCTTGGAGCGAAGCGGTGATTGCGCTCGAGCTCGACGCGATCGCCGATCTCTGCAGCGGCGCGCTCCTCCACCAGCCGGGCAGCGCGACCGTGACCGGGGTGACAACCGACTCACGGCGTGTCGAGCACGGCGATCTCTTCGTGGCAGTCGGCCACGGCCGCGACTACGTGGATGAGGCGCTGGCGGCCGGCGCGACGGCGGCGCTCGTGCCGGATGATGCGTATGCGGCACTCGCGGCGATTGCGGGCGCAGTGCGGGATCGCGTGCGCGCGACCGTCGTTGCGATCACGGGATCGGTCGGGAAGACATCGACCAAGGACATCCTCGCGGGCCTGTGCAGGCCGCACCGCTCGACAGTGGCCGCCGAGGCCAGCCACAACAACGAGATCGGTGTGCCTTTGACGCTCGCCCGGATGAGCGAGCACACGGAGATCGCCATCGTGGAGATGGGCATGCGGGGCGCGAACCAACTCACCGAGCTCTGCGCGTTTGCCAGACCCGCCATCGGGATCATCACTGCGATCGGCCCAGCGCATCTCGAGCAGCTCGGCTCGGTTGAGAACGTTGCTCGCGCGAAGGCCGAGCTGATCACGGGGCTGGAACCCGACGGCGCTGCGGTTGTTCCGGCGAGCGAGCCGCTGCTCGAAGGCCACCTCACGCGCACCGACCTCGAGTATCTGCGGTTCGGCCCTGGCGGAGACGTCTCGCTCCGCTCGTTCGAGCCGGCAGATGACGGCGCCCGCCTCGATGTCGACGTCCAGGATGGGCAGGTGCAGCTGCAGGTCGGGTTCACGTCGCGGCACAACGCGGACAACCTCCTGGCGGCTCTCGCGGCGTACGTCGCGCTTGGCCTTCCGCTCGACCGTCTGCACGAAGGCGTGCCCGGCATCGAGCTCTCGCCGCTCCGCGACCAGGAGCAGGCGCTGCCTGGTGGTGGGCTTCTCCTCAACGACTGCTACAACGCGAACCCCCTCTCGATGCGGGCTGCGCTCACCCACCTCGAGCGTCGCAGCGCAGGCCGGCGGCGCGTCGCGATCCTGGGGGACATGGCCGAGCTTGGCGCCGGAGCTGCCGCATTCCATCGCGAGGCCGGCGCGATGGCGGCTCGGGTCGGGGTGGAGGTCCTGATTGCCGTCGGGGCTGAGGCGCGCGCCTACCTCGACGGCTGCCAGGAAGCGGATGCCAGCGTCGCGGTGTCCTGGGAGCCCGCGGTCGAGGGCGGCATCGAAGCCGCATGCGCCGCCGTTCAACCGGGAGACTGCGTTCTCATCAAGGGCTCGCGGGCCGTCGGGCTCGAGGCCGTCGCCCGCACGCTCACGAACGAGCCCGGCTAGAGCTGCGATGGTCCAAGTTTTGCTCTCAGGCATCGTCGCGATGGTGGTCTCCATCGCCCTTGGCCCGAAGTTCATCGCGTTCTTGCGGACAAACGAGTTCGGCCAGCAGATTCGGGCCGAGGGGCCAAGCGGCCATCTGGTCAAGCAGGGAACCCCGACGATGGGTGGCCTTCTCGTCATGGTCTCGATGGCGATCCCGTTCCTGATCTTCTCGGGGCGCACCGTGCAGGGGCTCACGGTCCTCTTCGTCACGCTCGCGAGCGCCGCGGTCGGCTTCGTCGATGACTGGATGAAGATCACACGGCGGCGGTCGCTCGGTCTCGCCGGGCGCTGGAAGCTCGTGATGCTTGCGCTGATCACGTCCGTCGTCGGTGTCGTGACGTACAAGCAGGGCTTCGAGACGAGCGTCTACTTGCCGCTCGTCGACGTCAACGTCCAGCTGTCGTACTTCTGGTACGGGCTCCTGTTCCTGATGATCGCCGGGGCTACCAACGGCGTCAACCTCACCGACGGTCTCGACGGGCTGGCGGCGGGAACCGTCACCATCGCGCTGTTCACCTACACGGCGATCGCTGTCGTCGCCTGGATCGTGAGCGGAGGCCGCACCTCAGGCGATCCCGCCTCGCTCGATCTCGCAGTGCTCGGGGCAGCCCTGATCGGCGGCTCCGTCGGGTTTCTCTGGTTCAACGCCTTCCCCGCGCAGATCTTCATGGGCGATACCGGTTCCATGGGCCTCGGCGGAGCGCTCGCGGCGTTCGCCATCATGACGAAGACCGAGCTGCTCCTGCTCCTGATCGGGGGCGTGTTCCTGATCGAGACGATGTCGGTGATCCTGCAGGTCGGGAGCTATCGGCTCCTCGGGCGTCGTGTGTTCCTGATGGCGCCCATCCACCATCACTTCGAGATGAAGGCCTGGTCTGAGGCGCGCATCATGGTCCGCTTCTGGATCCTCGCCGTGATTCTCTGCGCGTGCGCGTTCGTCCTCTACTACCGCTTCTTCGAGAACTTCGCCGGCTAGATGGTGGAGCCCTCGGGCCTCGGCGCCAGGCCTGTCACCTCCGCGGCGCGCAGCGTGCAACCCCTGCTCCAGCCGGGAGCGCTGCGTGACTGACGCGCGGTCTGCGGCAGGCCGCGGGCTTCCCGCGCGCGCGCTCGTGGTGGGCCTTGCCCGGTCGGGGGAGGCGGCGGCGCTCGCGCTCGTGCGCCGCGGCGTCGAGGTCCTGGGAACCGACCGCGATGAGGGTCTGGACACGGGCAGGCTTCGGGCGGCCGGCGTCGAAGTGCGCGTCGGCGCGAGCGCAGGCCTCGCGTTGCTTCGAGGAGTGGAGGTTGTCGTCAAGAGTCCTGGGATTCCCGCATCGTCGCCGCTCGTGGCTGCTGCGCACGACCGGCGCATCGACGTCTGGAGCGAGGTCGAGCTGGGCTTCCGCATCCTCGACCGCCCGATCGTCGGCGTGACCGGCACGAACGGAAAGACGACCACCACTGAGCTGCTCGGCGCGATCTTCCGTGCAGCCGGGCGGTCGGTCGCGGTTGCCGGCAACGTCGGGACTCCGCTCTGCTCGCTGGATGGCTCGCTCGCCGACGACGCGTGGATTGCGTGCGAGCTCTCGAGCTTCCAGCTCGAGGACATCGTGACGTTTCAGCCTCGCGCCGGCGTGCTCCTCAATCTCGCTCCCGACCATCTCGATCGGCACGGCAGCCTCGAGTCGTACACGGCTGCGAAGCTCCGTCTCTTCGAGAACCAGGCTGCGGATGACGTGGCCATCGTCCCGCGCGGGTTCGGCCAGACGCCGGGCACGGGGCGCCGGGTGGAGTTCAGCGCCGACGACGCCCTGCCCGCAGAACCGGCCATGGTCGGGCTGCACAACCGCGAGAACGCCGCTGCCGCCGCCGCCGCCGCGGCCTCGGCTGGAATCGGCGCTCAGGCTGTTGCCCATGCCCTCACGCGGTTCCGGGGTGTCGCCCACCGCCTCGAGCCGATCGGAGAGGTACGCGGCGTCCTGTTCGTCAACGACTCGAAGGCCACGAACCCTGCGGCAGCCGAGTGCGCCCTGCGCGCGTATCCAGGAGCTCGGGTGATCATGGGGGGCAGCCGGAAAGGCACGCCGTTCGGCGGCTTCGCCGAGGTGGCCCGGGAGACCGGCGTCGCGCACGCGTACCTGATCGGCGAGTCCGCTGCGGAGATCGCCCGCGCGCTGTCAGCCGTAGGGGTTCCGCATTCGCTGGACGGAAGCCTCGAATCTGCCGTCCGGGGCGCGTTTGCGAAGAGCGCGGCCGGAGCGTCGGTTGTGCTCGCGCCCGCGTGCGCAAGCTACGACCAGTTCCGAGACTTCGAGCAGCGCGGCGAGTGCTTCCGCGAGATCGTCCAGGGTCTCTGATGCGAGCCTCGGACACCGAGCGCACACGCGAGCCCGCGGCGGGTGGGCACCGGCGGCAGCGGCGGGGCTCGGGACGCGGTCGGTCCGGCCGCGGTCGGGCGCACCTGCGCGCGGTTCCCTCGCAGGCAGCGAAGAGGACGAGCGGCTCCCGCCAGCCGCGGCGGCGCGATGTGGGGCCAGGGCAGTTTGCCTATGCGGCCCTCCTGCTCTCGGCCCTCGGTCTGCTCGCGTTCGGCCTCGTGATGGTGTTCAGCGCGAGCTCGGTTCGCTCCGCGCTGGCGCTCGGAGACGAGTTCGCCTACCTGAAGCGCCAGGCGCTCTTTGCCGCGGCGGGAGTGGTGTTGCTGATGGTTCTCGCCCGGATCGATCTCCGCTGGATCCGCCGCTCAGCCGCCCCGTTGCTCGCGGCCTCGATCCTGCTCTTGATCGCGGTCTTGGTCATCGCGACCCCTGTGAACGGTGCCCAGCGCTGGCTGACCTTCGGCCCGATCGGCATTCAGCCATCGGAGCTCACGAAGGTTGCGCTCGCGCTGTGGCTCGCGGCGTTCCTCGCGCGCCGGCCTGCGCCGCAGACGCTGCGAGAGCTGCTGAGCCCTATCGGTGTCGTGGTGGGGGTCATCGTGGCGCTGGTCCTGCTCGAGCCCGACCTGGGCACCGCAATCGTCATTGGGCTGATCGTCGGCAGCATCCTCATCGTCTCCGGAACGCCCATGCGGCTGCTCGTGCTCGCAGGCAGCGTTGCGGCAGCGGTGGCCTTCCTCTCCGTCTGGCTTGAGCCATGGAGGCGCGACCGCATCCTGAGCTTCCTCGATCCATGGGCCGATCCGGAGGGGGCCGGGTTCCAGTCGGTGCAGGCGCTGATCGCAATCGGCTCGGGAGGCCTCTTCGGCAACGGGCTCGGCGAGAGCGTCCAGAAGGTCTACTACCTGCCGGAGTCCTCGACAGACATGATCTTCGCGGTCGTCGCCGAGGAGCTCGGCCTCCTCGGCGCGCTGGCGCTGATTGTGCTCTACGCGGTGTTCGTGTGGGCTGGCTTCATGATTGCCATGCGTGCAGCCGATCCCTTTGCCAAGCGCTTGGCCGTCGGGCTGACCACGCTCGTCGGCAGCCAGGCGATGCTCAACCTCGCCTCCGTGATGGGCATCGCCCCGCTCACCGGGCTGCCGCTGCCGTTCGTCTCGTACGGAGGCTCGCACCTGATCGTTGCCCTCGCCGCGGTCGGCATACTCCTTAACATCGCACAGGACCGTGCACGACACGCCGCTTCAGTGCCTGATCGCGGCCGGGGGAACCGCCGGCCACGTGCTGCCCGCGCTCGCAATCGCGGACGCGCTGACCCAGCGTGGCGTCCGCGTGAGCTTCGCAGGTTCGCCTGACCAGATCGAGGGTCGGCTCGTTCCCGACGCGGGCTTCGAGCTCGACACGCTTCGAACGGCCGGCCTGCCGCGGTGTGTCAGCCTCCAGCTGATCCGCTCTGGAGCCACGGCAGCCGCAGCGCCCTGGCGGGCTCTGCGCATCCTCCGTCGCCGCCGGCCGCACGTCGTTCTCGGTGGAGGCGGGTTCACGGGCGGCCCCGTCCTCCTCGCCGCGCGCATCCTGGGGATCCCGGCCGCTCTGACCGAGGCCGATGCGCACCTTGGCCTGGCCAACCGTCTCGCCGCGCCGCTTGTGGCCCGGGCGTTTCTCGCCTACCCGATCGACGGTCGGGTGAGCAAGCGCTACGCCGTCGTCGGCCGTCCGATACCCGCGCGCTCGAGGTCCACCGCAACGCAGCTCGACGCCCGGCGCGCGTTCGGCCTTCCGAGCGATGGGCCGGTCGTGCTAGTCGTCGGCGGAAGCCAGGGCGCCCGCGCCCTCAACGAGGCCGCCGTCGAGGCGTTCGGCCGCGCTGGTCCCCCGATCCTCCACCTCTGCGGCGAGCGCGACTTCACGCAGCTGAAGGAGGCCGTCGCGCGCTCCGACTACCGGCTGGTTCCCTTCACCGACGAGTTCGGCACGGCGCTTGCCGCCTGTGACCTTGTGGTCTCGCGCTCTGGCGGGACAGTCTGGGAGATCGCCGCAGCGGGGAAGCCAGCCCTGCTCGTGCCCTTCCCGCATGCGACGGCAGATCACCAACGGAAGAACGCCGCGTACTTCGCCGCGGGCGGGGGAGCCATGCTCGTCTCGGAGCCCGATCTGCAGCTGGGTCTCCTCGTTGACGAGTTGCTCAAGCCCTGCACGCGCGTGAAGATGAGCCGCGCGATGCGACGGCTCGCGCGGCCCGACGCTGCGGATGCCATCGCCGAGGAGCTCGTACGCCTTGGGAACGCTTGCCGATAGGAGCCTGTGGTTCGTTGGTATCGGCGGCGCTGGCATGAGCGCGCTCGCGGCTGTCGCACAGGCCCACGGCGCCCGTGTGGGCGGCTCCGACCACGCGCGCTCCGACTACGTCGAGCTGCTCGAGCAGCGGGGCATCGCGGTGACTCCAGGGCATGACGCAGCCAACGTCCCGCCCGGCTTTGAGGTCGTGGCCTCCACGGCCATACCTCCCGACAACCCGGAGGTCGCCGGCCGGCCGACGATCTCCCGAGGCGCGCTGCTCGCCGACCTTGTCCATGAGCTTCCCGCCATCGTCGTGGCCGGCGCTCATGGCAAGACGACGACCGCGGCCATGATCGCCTTCTGCCTGGAGCGGCTCGGCCACGACCCGACGTTCCTGATCGGCGGCATGGTCCCGCAACTCGGCGGAAACGCCCGCGCGGGCACCAGCTGGCTGGTCACCGAGGGGGACGAGAGCGACCGCTCGCTCGAGCTGCTCTCCCCGACTGTCGCCGTCATCACCAACGTCGACCTCGATCACCACGCGACCTTCGCGTCCCGCGCTGAGGTTGAGGGTCTCTTCGAGGCGTGGGTTGCATCGCTGCCGGCGAGCGCGACCGTCGTCCATGGCTCGCTGCTTGCGCCGGTTCAGTTCGAGCTTGCCACCCCGGGGGAGCACAATCGGCACAACGCCGCCTGCGCCCTGGCCGCGCTCGAGGCGGTGGGTGTCAATGCCGGAAAGGCTGCCGAGGAGCTGGCGGCCTTTCGGGGAGTCGCGAGGCGAGTCGAGTTCCACGGCCGTCCGGGCGGGGTGCATCTCTACGACGACTATGGGCACCATCCCGTCGAGGTCGCAGCGGCGCTCGCTGCGCTTCGCGAGACCGCCTCAGACCGCGGACGCCTGCACGTCCTCTTCCAGCCTCACCTCTTCTCGCGGACGCTCCACCTCCATGCCGAGTTCGCAGAGGCTCTCGCCGCAGCGGATGCCGTCTGCGTGACCGAGATCTACCCAGCCCGTGAGCAGCCGCTGGCGGGCGTGACGGCCAAGCTCATCGTGGATTCCCTCTGCCGCTACCGCCCGGGGATGCCGGTCATGTATGCGCCCGAGCTTGAGGATGCTCCCGCGATGGTGGCCGCCGGCGCCGTCCCGGGGGATATCGTCGTCACGATGGGGGCAGGAGACGTCGCGCGCGCGATCCCGCTGTTCGCAGAGCGCTTCAGGCCGTGAACGAAGGGGTACAGCTCAGCCGGCTCACGACGATTGGGACCGGAGGCCCGGCCCGCTTCCTGGCCGAGCCACGGTCGGTGGCTGAGCTGACCGACGCGCTTGTCTTTGCGCATCGCCGCAAGCTACCCGTCGTCACCATCGGCCTCGGCTCGAACATCCTCGTCCCCGACGAGGGCTTCGACGGCGTCTTTCTCCGGCTACGAGGGGAGCTGGCCACGGTCTCGGTGGAGGACACCGCCGTCATCGCCGGCGGCGGAGCTCCGCTTGCCGTCTGCCTGCACAAGGCCCGAGCAGCGAGTCTCGGCGGCCTCGAGTTCGCCTGCGCGATTCCAGGCTCCGCAGGCGGTGGCGTCTGGATGAACGCCGGGGCCTACGGCGGCGACATCGCCGGCGTTCTCAGGCGGGCGCTGGTCGTCGACTGCGACGGTCCCGCCTGGCGCACACCCGGGGAGCTCGGGCTCGACTACCGGCGCTCCGAGCTTCGCCATGGCCAGGTTGTCGCGCGGGCCGAACTTGCGCTGCGACACCGCCCTTCTGAGGCCATCAAAGCGACGGTCGCTGAGCTGCAGACCCTGCGCAAGGAGGCCCAGCCGACCAACCGCCGCACCTTTGGCAGCGTCTTCAAGAACCCCGAGCATGAGCTGACCGCCGGCAGGATGCTCGATGCATGCGGCCTGCGGGGATACCGCATTGGCGGCGCGCAGATCTCCCCAAAGCATGCGAACTTCATCGAGAACGCAGGCGGAGCGACGACGGCCGACGCGCTCGCCCTGGTCGTCGCAGCCAAGCGGGCTGCGCATGAGCACTTTGGCGTGACGCTCGAGACAGAGGTCGTCATGGTGGGCGACATCGGCTCAGACACCTCCGCAGGCAGCAGTCGCTAGGTGCTGCGTACCCACTCAGGGGTCCTGCGTAAGGAGCGAGTCCCTAAGAGGTAGAGGACCTTGCCGGCCGAGGGCGAAGTCGGCGACATGCCGTCCTCGAGGAAGCACACCCCGCGCGCGCCTGTGCGCACGAAGCCCAAGCCACAGGCCTCGAGCGCCTCGAGACGAATCCTCACCACTGGGCTGCTCGCGGCAAGCGTGGCTCTCATCGGCTACGTGCTCCTCACCTGGACCACGGTGTTCACGGTTCAGAAGGTGGAGGTGACCGGAGGCCCGGCCAAGGTGACGAGGGCAGTCAAGCGCGCTCTTGCTCCTCTGAGAGGCGAGAAGCTCGTCAGCCTCGATGAGACGCGTGTCAAGGAGATCGCCAGGGGTGTTCCCGGCGTTCTCGCTGCCAAGGCCGACCGCGACTTTCCAAGGACGCTCAAGGTCCGTCTCACGCCCGAGAAACCAACCGCGGTCGTTCGCTCGGGCGACGCCGCGTGGGTCGTGAGCGGACGAGGCCGTGTGATCCGTGCAGGCGGTCCGGATATCGCAGGTCGCCTGCCGAGAATCTGGTTGGCTTCGGGACACAACTTCGAGCCCGGCCACGCCATGACGAGCCAGGAGGGCGTGCTCGCAGCTCAGGCGCTCAGCCGATTGCCGGCGGACTTCCCCATGCGGGTGCTGTCAGCACACGGCAATGCCGATGACCTGACGCTCGTGGTAGACAGCGGCCAGAAGCTTGAGCTTCGGCTTGGAGAGGCGTCGGCATTTCGGCTGAAACTCGCGGTCGCAAATCGGATACTCAGAACCCTTCCCCGGGCTGAAGCACAGTCGCTTGCCTACCTGGACGTGAGCGTTCCAGAGCGCCCTGTGGCTGCCACTAACCATCAAGTCTAAACTTTAGCCTTAGACTTTTTCATCTCTTTCCCCTGCAAATTGTGTAGTTGACAGGGCTATTTTAGAAGCGTAATCTAAGGCACAAGCTCGCGTTAAGCTTCACGTGAAGGGACGTTGAGGTGAGAGAGCAAACAGGCAGCTACATGGCGGTCATCAAAGTAGTCGGCGTCGGCGGCGGCGGCACGAACGCTGTGAATCGCATGGTCGACGTCGGACTGAAGGGTGTGGAGTTCATCGCGGTCAATACCGATGCCCAGGCGCTGCTGATGTGCGAGTCCGATGTGAAGCTGCACATCGGCGCAAGCGTGACTCGGGGTCTCGGTGCCGGTGCTGATCCCGAGGTCGGCAATGAGGCGGCGATGGAGTCACGGGATGAGCTGAAGGAGTCGTTGAAGGGCGCGGACATGATCTTCGTCACAGCGGGCGAAGGCGGCGGCACCGGGACGGGCGCTGCTCCGGTGATCGCGGGTATCGCGCGCGAGATCGATGCGCTCACGGTCGGAGTCGTAACACGGCCGTTCACGTTCGAAGGGCAGCGCCGGACCGATCAGGCAGAGGACGGTATTCGGAACCTGAGCGAGAACGTCGATACGCTGATCATCATCCCGAACGATCGGCTGCTCTCGGTCGTGCAAAAGCAGACGTCGATCATCGACGCCTTCAAGATGGCAGACGACATTCTGCGCCAGGGTGTGCAAGGCATTACCGATCTCATTACCGTGCCTGGCATGGTGAACCTCGACTTCGCCGATGTGCGCACGATCATGCAGGATGCTGGGTCGGCCCTGATGGGCATCGGTGTTGCGAGCGGCGAGAACCGGGCAGCCGAGGCCGCGCGGGCGGCCGTCTCGTCTCCGCTGCTCGAGGCGTCTGTAGAGGGTGCAACCGGCATCCTGCTCAACATCACCGGCGGCCCCGACACAGGCCTCTTCGAGGTCAATGACGCGGCCGAGGTCGTCACCGGGGCGGCCGACCGCAACGCGAACGTGATCTTCGGTGCGGTCATCGATGAGTCCGCCGGCGACGAGGTTCGCGTAACTGTCATCGCGACGGGGTTCGCTGGGCCGGCACCACGCCGGGTCAAGCGCGCGGAGCGACCGAGGCGCCAAGAACGGGAACGGCGCACCGCGACGAGCCGAGCCGGCGAGCCGGCGAAAGACACCTTCGAGATCCCGTCAGAGGTGCTGGAAGTGCCGACGTTCCTCAGAGACGACTAGCGGATCACCCGAAGGACTCGCCGCCGTTTCGGCCGCAGGAGAGCCAGACGGGCCGCCGTGTGGGCGCCCGGCTGCGTCCAGGCATAGGATGGACGGGCTGTGGGCAGTCTCCAGCGGACGCCGCTGCACGAACGCCACGTGGAGCTCGGAGCTCGCGTGGTGCCGTTTGCGGGCTGGGAGATGCCCGTCCTGTACTCGTCGATCATCGAGGAGCATCGCGAGGTGCGCTCGCGCGCCGGCGTCTTCGACGTCTCGCACATGGGCCAGCTGCTTGTTGACGGGGAGGATGCGCATGACTACCTCCAGGCTCACCTCACGAACGACCTCGACCGCATCGGGGCAGGCGAATCCCAGTACACGCTGATCACGAACGCCGACGGCGGTGTCGTCGACGATCTCATCGCCTATCGCCGCAACGGCACCTACCTGCTTGTCGTCAACGCGGCTAACGTCGAGCTCGACCTCGCCGCCCTGCCCGAGGCGACCGACGCATCCGAGAGCTGGGCAATGCTTGCAGTTCAGGGGCCACGCGCGTTGGCGGCGCTTGAGACGTCGGTCAAGCCGTTCACATGGCGAGAGGACTGCGTGCTCGGCACCGAGTGCCTGGTGGCGGGAACGGGCTATACAGGTGAGCCGGGCTGTGAGCTCATGTGCGATCCTGCCGACGCTCCGAGGCTGTGGGATGCCATCGTGTCGCGCGGCGTCAGGCCGTGCGGGCTCGGTGCCAGGGATACCCTGCGGCTCGAAGCGTGCCTGCCACTTCACGGTCAGGACCTCGACGAGGGGCGGGACCCGTTTGCCGCGGGCCTGGGGTTTGCCGTGAGGACCGAGAAGGAGTTCACCGGGGCGGCGCGCTTGCGGGAAATCGAGGCGACCGGCCCTGCGGAGCGGCTGGTGCCGTTCGTCATGGAGGACAAGGGGATTCCGCGGGCAGGCATGAGGGTGGAGGAAGGAGGCACTGTGACCTCCGGCGGGTTCTCGCCGATGCTGGAGCGGGGTATCGGTCTCGCGTACGTCCCTGCCGGGGTGGCAGAGGTTGGCCGTGAGCTCATACTCGACATCCGCAAGAATCTGCGTCGCGCGCGAATCGTGGAGAAGCCGATCTACAACTCGAAGGAGGAGCGGTGAGCCGCGGCGAGAGCTATCCGGATGACCTCCGCTACAACCGGGACCACGACTGGGCCCGGCTCGCCGGAGACGAGGCGGTACTCGGAATCACGTGGCATGCCCAGGATGCTCTGGGCGAGGTCGTTCACTACGAGCCACCGACGGTTGGCGGGCGCGTCGTCGCCGGTGAGAGTTACGGGGAGGTCGAGTCGGTCAAGGCCGTCTCGGACCTGATCGCACCGCTGTCCGGCGTGGTGCTCGCCGTCAACAGCGAAGTCATGAACGCACCGGAGACGATCAACGCCGACCCGTATGGCGCCGGCTGGCTGATCCGGATTGCGCTCAGCGATCCGGCCGAGGTTGGCTCACTGCTCGACGCCGCAGCCTACCGCTCGTTCCTCGCCGAGCAGTGACCGACGCCTCCGCCGAGATGGGAAGCTCGCCGGTGGGTGCAGTGCCGGCCAGCTTCCTCGCGCTCACCAGCGCCGAGCGGGAGGAGATGCTCGCGGCGATCGGCGTCTCGTCGGTCGAGGAGCTGTTCGCAGACCTTCCCTCGGCCGTCGTGCTTGAGCGGACGCTCGAGCTCGATCCGCCGCTGTCTGAAGTCGAGCTTTCCGACCACATCGAGACGCTCGCCTCGCGGAATGTGCATACCGGCATGGAGCTGTCGTTCCTCGGCGCGGGCATGTACGACCACTACGTTCCGGCTGTCGTCGATGCTGTGCTTGCCCGCGGCGAGTTCCTGACGGCATACACGCCCTACCAGCCCGAGATGAGCCAGGGAATCCTGCAGGCGATCTTCGAGTTTCAGACGGCGATCTGCGAGCTCACGGGCCTCGACGTGGCCAATGCATCTGGGTACGACGGCGCAACCGTTGCCGCCGATGCCTGTTTCATGGCCAAGCACGCCACCGGACGCGCGAGGGTTGTGGTGGGGCAGACCGTGAGCCCTCAGGTCCGACAGGTGATCCGGACGTACGCACGCGGGTTCGAGCTCGAGGTCATCGAGGCTCCCATACGGGAGGGTGTCCTCGATCCTCACGAGGTCGGGCGGCTTGCCGTCGACGCTGCCGCGGTCATCTTCCAGCAGCCGAACTTCTTCGGCTGTCTCGAGCCTGCGCCTGCGCTGGCCGCAGCTGCGGCCAGCGCAGGCGCTCTTCCCGTCGCGCACGTCGACCTGCTCTCGCTCGGCCTCCTGCAGGCTCCGGGCGACTACGGCTGCGCGCTTGCGATCGGAGAGGGTCAGGGTGCCGGAAACCGGCTGAGCTACGGCGGCCCGCACTACGGCTTTCTCGCGGCGCGCCAGGATCTCGTCCGGCGGATGCCGGGTCGCATCGTCGGAGAGACGGTCGATGTGGCGGGGCGTCGGGCCTACGTCCTGACGCTGCAGACGCGCGAGCAACACATCCGCCGGGAGAAGGCGACGTCGAACATCACGACCAACCAGACGCTGCTTGCTCTCGCCGGTCTCGTCTACCTGTCGTGGCTGGGCCCCGCCGGCCTTCGCGAGCTGGGCGAGCTGTGCGCGGGGCTGACGGAGCTCGCCAAGGCCACGCTGGACGTTGAGCCCCTCTTCGAGCAGCCGACGTTCAAGGAGCTCGCCGTCCGAACAGCTCGGCCAGCGCTCGACGTCGTGCGGGATGCCCGGGCGCTCGGCGTGAACCCCGGCTACCCGCTTGGGCGCGACTACGAGGGGATGGATGACGCGCTCCTGATCGCGCTCACCGAGCGGCGCTCTCCCGAAGACATCGAACGGCTCAGCGCGGTGCTCACGGAGGTCGGTGCATGAGCACTGGCCAATGTCTAAGGATAAACCTGAGGAAGAGGATTTAGCGTGGAGCTGATCTACGAGAAGTCGAAGCCAGGTCGACGGGCCGCCGTCCTCCCTCGGCGGACGGTGCCGGCCGCCACGATCCCGTCCGAGCTCCGGCGGTCAGCCCCTCCTCGGCTCGCCGAAGTCGCCGAGCCCGATCTCGTCCGCCATTTCACCGAGCTTTCGACCCGAAACTTCGGGATCGACACGGGCTTCTACCCGCTCGGCTCTTGCACGATGAAGCACAACCCGCGCGCGAACGAGCGCGCGGTCGAGGTTCCCGGCTTCCGCGACCTGCACCCTCACCAGGATGCCGATGCGGCTCAAGGCGCTCTCGAGCTCATGTGGCGGCTGCAGGAGATCCTCGCCGAGGTGACGGGTCTGGATGCGGTGTCGCTCCAGCCGGCCGCCGGCAGCCAGGGCGAGCTCACGGGGCTCCTGCTCATGCGCGCCTACTTCGAGGACCGGGGTGAGCACCGGTCTGAGGTGATCATTCCCGACACGGCGCACGGGACGAACCCGGCGAGCGTCACCATGGCGGGGCTCGAGCTCGTCGACGTGGCGACCGACGAGCGCGGCAACGTCGCGCTCGACGACCTCCGCGCGAAGGTGTCCGAGCACACCGCGGGCCTGATGCTCACGAACCCCTCGACGCTTGGACTCTTCGACGAGGGCATCGTTGCGATTACGGACACGATTCATGAAGCGGGAGGGCTCTGCTACTACGACGGCGCGAATCTCAACGCCGTCTGCGGGATCTCCCGGCCGGGGGACATGGGCTTCGACGTCGTGCACATCAACCTCCACAAGACGTTTAGCCAGCCGCACGGCGGCGGCGGCCCCGGCGGCGGCCCCATTGCAGTGCGCGGCTTCCTCGAGCCGTTCCTCCCGATCCCGGCCGTGACGCGGGACGGCGACCGGTTCGATCTCGATGCCCATCGGCCGCTGAGCATCGGCAAGGTCAGGGGGTTCGCCGGCCCGTTTGGTGTGTTTATCCGCTCCTACGCCTACATCCGGCGATACGGGCCGCGGCTACGCGAGATGTCGGAGGCCGCCGTACTGAACGCCAACTATCTGCTCAAGCACCTGCGCGAGGCGTACGACGTGCCCTACGACCGCATCTGCATGCACGAGTTCGTCGTCTCGGCGCAGTCGCTCAAGCGCAACCATGGCATCACCGCGCTCGACGTCGCCAAACGGCTGATGGACTACGGCTTCCACCCGCCGACCATCTACTTCCCGCTCGTTGTCGCCGAGGCCCTGATGATCGAGCCGACCGAGACGGAGGCGAAGGAGACGCTCGATGCGTTCGTGCAGGCCATGCTCGCGATTGCCGAGGAGGCTCGGGAGCAGCCCGACCAGCTGCACGAGGCGCCGCGCTCCCAGCCCGTCGGACGCCTCGACGAGGTCAAAGCGGTCAGGGAGCCCGTACTTCGCTACCTATTCGAGGGCCACCCGCGCCGCGAGTAGCCTGCACGCAATGCCCCAGCAGGCGCGATCCCTCACGGCAGCTCTTTCGACCGCAGCGGAAGCCCCGGCCGCGGCTGACGCGCCGGCGTTGACGACCGCCGAGACCGGCGAGACGCTCGACTACCGACGGCTTGTCGAGCGAGTTGACGAGCTTGCCCGGCGCCTGCGCGGGGCGGGGCTCGAGCGCGATGACCGCGTGGCGATCGTCCTGCCGAACGGACCCGAGTTCGTCGAGCTTCTGCTCGCGGTCACGACGGTTGGGGCCGCCGCCGCCCCCCTCAACCCGGCCTACACCGCCGAGGAGCACCGCTTCTACCTCGCCGACATCGCACCGAAGCTGCTCGTGCTCGCCGAGGGCAAGACGCCGGCTGCTCGGGAGGCGCTCTCGGGCGACTCGGTGCTCGTCGAGCTAACGCCGGGCAGAGACCGGCTGGAGCTCTCGGCGAGCGGCCGGCGTCTCTCTGCCACGCTTCCGTTCGAGCCGGCCGAGCCTGACGACGTCGCCCTGCTCTTGCACACGAGTGGAACGACGAACCGACCCAAGCAGGTTCCGCTGCTGCACCGCAACCTCGTCGCGTCGGCCTTGACCGTTGCCGAGTGCTACCAGCTGACCCCGGCTGATGTGTCCTTCTGCGTCATGCCGCTCTTTCACGTCCACGGTCTGGTTGCCTCGACGCTGGCACCGCTCGTCTCCGGCGGCTCCGTGCTGGTCGCAAGGCGCCTCTCGCCACGGCGCTTCTGGGCACAGCTTGCCGACTACGGCGTGACCTGGCTCTCGGCCGGTCCAACGCTCCATCACATGCTCCTCGACCGCGGCCAGGGCTCCGCCGCGCCGCCATCGCTTCGGTTCGCTCGCTCGTGCAGCTCAGCGCTCAGCGCCGAGCTCTTCGAGCGCTGCGAGAGCAGCTACGGCGGTCCCATGCTCGAGGCGTACGGGATGACCGAGGCCAGCCACCAGATGACATCAAACCCGCTTCCTCCCGGAGACCGCTTCATCGGCTCGGTCGGCGTGGCAACCGGCACGGAGATCGCAATCGCAGATGCGTACGGCGCGTTCCTGCCGGCCGGGGCCGTCGGGGAGGTCTGCATCCGCGGGCCGGGAGTGACACCCGGCTACCTCAGCAACGAGGAGGCCAACGAGACTTCGTTCTTCGACGGGTGGTTTCGCACCGGCGACCAGGGCGTGCTCGACGGCTCTGGCTACCTGCGGCTGACGGGCCGGATCAAGGAACTCATTCTCCGCGGTGGCGAGAACATTTCGCCGCTCGAGATCGAGGCCACCCTGCTCGATCATCCAGCGGTAGGTGATGCGGTGGCCTTTGGCATACCTGATGCCAAGTACGGGGAGGAGGTTGCCGCAGCCGTTTCGCTGACGGCATCCGCGAGCGAGTCGGAGCTCGTTGATTTCTGCCGGGAGCGGCTCGCGGCCTTCAAGGTCCCCCGGGCCGTTCACATCCTGGCTGCGATTCCTCGGACGCCGACCGGCAAGGTGCAGCGGCGCCGCGTGGCAGAGGCCGTCTCGGAAGGCTGAGCCGATGCGGTTCGCAATTCTCGGTGCCGGCGCCATCGGAGCCTACGTCGGAGCGGCGCTCGCGCGAGGTGGGGCGGATGTGGTGCTGATCGCACGGGGGGCGAACCTCGAGGCGATGCAGCGTGAGGGGGTGCGCGTGGAGAGCCCCCGCGGCGACTTCCACGTCCACCCGGAGGCGACCGACAAGCTGTCCGCAATCGCGGCTGCTGATGTGGTGTTCGTCGGCGTGAAGGCGTACAGCCTGCCGCAGCTCGTGCCCCGCATCGCCGAGCATCTTGGCCCGAAGACCGCACTCATCGCCGGACAGAACGGCGTTCCTTGGTGGTACTTCGAGTCCTACTGTGGAGAGCTCGACGGACTCACGCTCGAGAGCGTCGACCCCGGCGGGATCATCTCACGGTCGTTCGGGCGAGGACGGTCGATCGGCTGTGTTGCCTACCCCGCCGCTGAGCTCGTTGCCCCCGGTGTCGTCCGCCACGTTGAGGGCACACGGTTCACGCTCGGCGAGCCTGACCGGAGCGTTTCCGACCGATGTCGAGCAGTTGCCAAGGCGCTCGTCGCAGGCGGGCTCAAGGCGCCGGTCGAGGAGGACGTTCGAAGCCAGATTTGGCTCAAGCTGCTCGGCAACGCGTCGTTCAACCCGCTCAGCGCGCTCACCGGTGCCACCCTGGGTCAGTTCGGCGAGGTCGAGGCCGCGGTCTCGCTGCTGCGCTCGATGATGGAGGAGATCGCCGCCGTTGGCGCCGCGCTCGGTATTGAGCTGCCGGTGACGATCGACCGTCGGCTCGAGCGCGGCATTGCGGTCGGCGCGCACAAGACATCGATGCTGCAGGACCTCGAAGCTGGCAAGCCGCTCGAGTACGAGTGCATGACCGGGGCGGTGGTGGAGCTCGGCCGCCATCTCGGCGTCGAGGTACCGCACGTAGCCGCCGTGCACGCATGCGTCGCGATGCTCGAGGGCGCGCGGTCAGGCGCCCGCGGCGAGCGGGCAGCCTGAGCTGCCTGGGCCTCCCGGGAGAGCCGCCGGGCCGCCAGCCTATGAGCGCAACTGCTCGGGCGAGCCCTCAAGCCGCCGTAGAGAGCAGCCCGCCCCCACCCACCGCCCGGGGGACAGCCAAGGAAGGCGCACGGCTTTCGCGCGATCTGTTACAAAAGGGTCACGAAACTGTGCCAGCTCCGCGCGGCCGTGCCGCCGGAGCGGGGCCCGGCGCGCAGGTGGCTGGCTGGTGGGTCGTTCACAGCCGCTCGCACACCGAGGAACGAACGCCTTCAGAGGGGCAGCTGGCCGGCGCCGCCGCAACCCCTCACACATCCACCAACACGTCCCTTCCCCGCTGCACCACCAGCAAACGCCGGCGGCTCATGCCGGGTGGTCAGCCGAGAGTGACCATCGCCGCCCCGCGCAGCAGCCGGCAGGCGTAGTGCTCCATCTGTCGGCGCCGTGAGTGATCAGAGCCGCCCTGCGCTCCCGTCCAGCCCGCGGGCCCTGCCACTGACCGGTTTCCCTCGCATGACCCAGCCTCAGGCCGACCTGCATGCAACACGCCGATGCTCTATGGCGAGCGTCTGCTGTCTGGCTCGGGCCGCGGCGACGGAAGACGGCGGAGGACGGCGAGCTGGCCACACGCCGCGTCGATCTCACGGCCCCGGGTCAGCCGGACTGTAGCCGGGAGCCTCGCAGCGTCGAGCACCGACTTGAACTCGGCGATGCGCTCGCGCGTTGATCCTTCGAAATCTCCGGTTGGGTTGTAGGGGATGAGGTTCACCTTGTAGATGGCTCGGTCAAGAAGAGCGGCGAGCGCCGAGGCGTGCGCGGGCTCATCGTTGACTCCGGCAAGCATGACGTACTCGACAAAGACCTTCCGCCGCCTGCGGTTGTGGTAGGCGGCGCATGCCGCGAGAACGTCGTGCAGCGGGTAGCGCTCGTTGACTGGCATGAGCTGAGCTCGCAGCTCATCGTCAGGGGCGTGGAGGGAGAGTGCGAGCTTGACAGGCTCGTCCAGCTCCTCGGCAAACCGCCGCATGCCCGGTATCCAGCCAACCGTCGAGACCGCCGTTCGTCGAGGGGTGATTCCGATGTCGGTCAGGCGTCGGCACGCGGTGAGAACCTCATCGACATTGAGCATTGGCTCGCCCATCCCCATGAACACGCAGTGATCGAGCACCCCGGTGCGCCGGAAGTGGAGAACCTGATCGAGTATCTCCCAGCAGGTCAGGTTGCGCCCGAAGGCCATCGAGCCGGTCGCGCAGAACCGGCACGTGAGCGGGCAGCCTGACTGGCTGGAGACGCAGACCGAGCGCCGTCCGTCTCGGTAGCGCATGAGAACGGCCTCTACCGCGTGCCTGTCGTGGGTCGTGAAGAGGGTTTTCACGGTCCCGTCCTTGGCATGGGCCTCCTCGACCACTCGAAGCGTCGAGAACGGCACGAGCTCTCGAAGCTCCGCGCGCAGCCGCGCGGGCACGTTGGTCATCTCGGCGTAGCCGCCGGCACCCCGCGTCGTCCACTCCCAGATCTGGCGGGCTCGGTAGACGGGCTCGCCACGCTCCTTCAGTGCCGACTCAAGCAGCATGAAGTCCACACGTCAAGCTTAGGCAAGGCCTGACGGCAGAACTGCTGGCCACCGCGAGCAAGCAGGTGGACCCGAGTGCCTTGCGCCCGATTTCAAAGGCCCATCCATTCCGCCAGTCTCGGTACTGGCGGGCCGGGGGCGGAGCGTCGCCTCGTGGTCGATTCGGCACACAGTTGTCACACACCCGTGGCACCTTCGCCGCTAACTCCCGGGGGTGGTAGGGGCGGCCGCGCCCGGGCGCAGGCGCGCGGTTGCTCGCGCCGCGTCGTGTCTCTCTCACGTTGCGACGAGCCATCGCGCCCTACGGCAAGCGGTCACGAGCGTGTGATGGATGGGCCGCGCTGCAACCGGCCGCTCCGACCTCGCGCCGACCTGCTAGCGACTCCCGCTGCCCAGTCTCTGTGTCGCGCACACCGAGACGCCACTTCGTGCCCAGCAGCCGCCCCGTCTCTTCGTCCCCGGCGTCGGGGTACGTACTGAGTCGCTCCATGGACGAGCAGCCGCCCTCGTCCGACCGTGCAGCGCGACTAGCGGTCACCCACGATGAAGAACGCAGCAGCGACCGCGGCGTACCCGGCGAGAAGCAGGATCCCTCGGCCCCTGCTCGAGTGGCCGCCGAAGAGCACGACGGAGCAGAAGGCCGCTGTGCCGCCCATGACGGCGATCTCGACCGGCCTGAACGACAGCGCGAGCGGGTCGATTGCCCAGGAGAGGATCGCGACTGCCGGAATCAGGAACACCGCGACCTGCGCACTTGAGGCAAGCGCGATCTCCGCCGCGAGCTTGAGCTTGCCGTGCGCGGCGACGACGACCGCGCCACCATGCTCGGCCGCATTCCCCACGATTGCGATGATCACGGCCGCGACGAAGAACTCCGACAGGCCGGCGTGCTCTGCAAACTCCTCGATCGAGCCGACCAAGATCTCAGCCACCCACGCCGTGATGACCGTCGCGATCGCAAGGACGGAGAGCGATACGTGCAAGGGCCACGCACGCTCGTTGGCAGCGGTTCCCCTGTGGAGATCATGGTGTCGGCGCAGCGCGAACGAGGTCACCGCCATGTACGCGAGCAGCAGGACGACAGCAACGGGCAGCGAGAGCGCTGCGAGTGCGGCGCGGTCTGGATCCCCGCTCCACCCTGGCCCCGCTGGGATCAAGAGGACGAGCGCCGTGACCGCGACCAAGCCGATGGAGACGAAACTCGAGCGCCTGTCGAGCTGTCCACGCCCTCCGACGGCAAGCGAGAAGCCAAGGACGAGCAGCATGTTGCCGACGACACTGCCCGCGAGCGAGCCGCGCACGACGTCGGTCAGCCCGTGCGAGACAGCAAAGAGGGCGATGATCAGCTCAGGCGCATTGCCGAAGGTCGCGTTCAGGAAGCCACCGATGCCCGGCCCCGTGTGGTAGGCGGCCTGCTCGGTCGATTCACCGATCAGCCAGGCAAGCGGAAGGAGCGCGGCCGCAGCGACGGTGAAGATGACGAGACCGCCTGTCCCTGCAAAGCTGATCCCGATCGCGACCGGGGCGAGGCCAAGCGATGCGTACAGAAACTTCTTGACCACCGCCCCCGAGCGTACCTGCCCGCCCGTCGGGCAAGCCCAGGCGAGATTTCATGCTCGCTCTTTGGGCCAGCTTGATATCTGGCGCGCAGCTCAGCCTGCCGGGGCGCGTCGGGCTTTGGGTCGAGCATTCGCTGTTCCCCTGCCGGCGTGTTGTGCCCGCTGTGAGCGCTGTCCGTCTCCGTGATGAACGAAGACGTGGCCCTTCGAGGTCTTGCGGAAGCGGTCGATCTCACGCACAATCCAAACGAGATGCACGAAAGAGCCGCAGCCAACGAGCGGTTGCCACTCCGGCCGCAGGACGAGATGGAGTGCAGGCGATGCGCTGTTTACTGCGACAAGGTCGTTCATCCGTCTGCGTGCATCGAGCAGGCATGCCCGTTCGTGTATGTCTACGAGGAGCGGGGCCGCACCTACATGGGATGCATGCAGAAGGTCTTCGACGTCGAGATCGATCTGGCCGTTCTCGCCGAGTCACACGCTGAGCGAGGCGGCTTCGGTGCCGTGAAAGCCTGCCGGCGTCCTCTCCCGATGTGCCGGGCCGAGGTGCTGCGTTGCTACGAGAGCCGCGAGGACAACCTCGGCTGTGTCAACCCAGAGTTCTACGAGCTTCCGCAAGGCCGACCGGCCTTCCGCGTCACGGTTAGCGCGGAGTCGCGGCAGGCCGACCGCTCGGCCGACGCTTAGCATCGATCCTCGGCGCGCTGTTCCGTCCAATTTCCCTGGCAGGCGTGTGCGCTGAGGGAGCCCGGTCAGTGGAGGCCTGGTGGGGCTTGGCGCAGGATATCGGCACGCTCTCGACTATCTGGCGCAGCGCCCCCCAATCTTGGCACACTTTCGTGACGCTTCTCTCGCAGATCGCGAGAGAGTCGCGCGCTTTGGCGAGCTACCCTCCCTCGGGTGGGTGGGAGGAGGGTGGGCTGGTCTTCCCGCCGCCTGAGCAGGCGGCCCGTCGCGGCGGCTCGTCGCGGCGGCTCGGCGCCGTTACCTCGTATTGCGGCTGCGTGGAGATCGCGCCGGCTGGAAGTGCAAGGCCTACTTCGCGAGCCTTGTGTCTCCCGCCGCAGCCGCGTGGAGATCGCGCAGCTTCCTGACCTCGTCTGCGTCGGGCCCACGCCGGGCTGCTCCGGGCGTCTCCAGGATTGCGGGGAGATGCTGGAGGGCGGGGTGCGCGAGGAAGGCGCCAAGACCGGCACCCATGTGCCCGCCCAGCAAGTTGGCGTGCCGGTCCCGGTTCGAGCCACGCTCGGCGCTCGCGTCGTTGACATGGAGGCACCGCAGACGCTCAAGTCCGAATCGACGCTCGACCTCGGCGAGAAGCTCGTCCATCACTGCGGGGTTGGTTACGTCGGTGCCCGAAACCCAGAGGTGACACGAGTCGAGGCAGAGACCGAGGCGCTTTGGCCGATCTAGGGCAGCATCGATCGTGTCCAGCTCCTCGATCGACCGCCCGATCGTGCCCCCGGCCCCGGCTGAGTTCTCGAGGAGGATGTGGGTTGGACCGCTGCATCGGTCGAGGCCAGCCCGCAGCGCGGCCGTCACCCGATCGAGGGCCGCCGCCAGCCCGGCTCCGAGGTGGGACCCGACATGCAGGATGACGGCATCGGCCGCAATCGCCACAGCCACATCAACCGTCTGCTCAAGCGCGGTAACCGACTTCCGGTACAGCGCGCGATCAGGGCTGGCGAGGTTGATGAGGTAGATGGCGTGACAGACGACCGACTCGATGCCCGCCTCGCGTCGCCGGGTTCGAAAGCGCTCGAGCGCCTCGGCGCTGTGGCTGGTCGGTCGCCATGCGCGCGGGCTCTGCGTGAAGATCTGGACTGCTCTGCAACGCAGCTTCTCGATGCGATCGACGGCCGTGTCAATGCCCCCGGAACTCGAGACGTGCGCGCCGATCAGCACCTCGCGAGCTTAGAGGCAGAGACCGCTCGCAGCCATACCCGACGGCCACTCGATCGACGCTGGCTGGTTGCGCCGTGGCTGTGCCGAGCTCGACTGCATCGAGCCCGACCGCAGGTCAGAGGGCATGCCACTACCAACCACCAACCGCACATGCGCAAGCCTGGGGCAAGGATCACCCGTGGGCTTGGGGGCGGGGAGGGCAACGCCGGGTGTCAGCGCCGCGTTGCTCAGCGGCCGAGTGGTCTGCCTAGGCGGGGCGAGCGTCGAAGCCGACGGTCGTGTCCGGGGTCGCAACTGCGACCGAGCCGTACAGCGGTCAGCGCTCCTTGAACGTCGCGACGAGCTGCTCAGCCTCCGCGTCTGAGACCCCGGCGAACGAGAAGTGCATCGACGCGCTGTCGAACACCGACAGCTCCTGCCGCTCGGCCTCCATGTCGAGCGCAGCATCCATGCTGACGTGCACCTGCTGCAGCGGGAGGTTCTCCTCCCGCGCAATGCGCTCCATCATCAAGACCGCGCAGCCCGTGATGCCCGACAGGAAGTACTCGCCCGCGTTCGGCGCCTCGCCCGGGCCGTTGTAGCCCTCGCGCGCAGGATCGTCGATGACGAAGTGGTTCGACCGCACTCGCTGGAGCGCCCGGCCTGAAACCGCACTCGACTGCGTTTCGGCGTGGAACCGGAAGTAGCGATCGTCGTCCATAAGCCTCCCTCCTCGGCTGTCTAGCGCTTTTGTAGGCGAATGTCAAGCTTGCCAAACGACTCGGCTACGATGGCCTGATGGCAGTCACCGTGCGTTTCGCCCCCAGCCCGACGGGATTTCTGCACGTCGGTGGCGTCAGGACCGCGCTGTTCAACTGGCTGTTCGCGCGACACCACAGCGGGCGCTTCCTCGTTCGAATCGAGAACACCGACACCAGCCGAGAGGTACACGCCGCGGCCGAGCAGATCGTCCGCTCGCTGGCCTGGCTCGGCCTGGAACCGGATGAGGAGCCAACGTTCCAGCTCGACCGCATGGCGCATCACCAAGAGACGGCTCGGGCGCTGCTCGAGACCGGCGACGCATACCACGACGGGGGAGCAATCCGCCTCCGCACGCCCTCCGACGGGGTGATCGTGTGGGACGATGTGGTCAGGGGACGCGTCGAGGTCGACAACGGCACGATCGAGGATCTCGTCATCCTCCGCTCGGATGGACGCCCGACGTACAACTTCGCAGCGCCCCTCGACGACGCCGCCAGCGCGATCACCCACGTCATCAGGGGTGAGGATCACCTCTCGAACACCCCCAAGCAGCTCCTCGTGCTCCAAGCCATCGGTGGCGACCGGCCCATCTACGCGCACCTGCCGAACGTCCACGGCCCCGATGGCCAGAAGCTCTCGAAGCGCCATGGCGCGGTCTCGGTTGAGGAGTTTCGATCGGCCGGCTACCTCGCTGACGCCGTGCTCAACTACCTCGCGCTGCTCGGCTGGAGCCTCGATGAAAAGACGACGGTCATGTCTCGCAGCGAGATCGTGCGAGGTTTCACGCTCGAGCGGGTCGGGTCGAGTCCGGCCACGTTCGATCACGCAAAGCTTAGGTGGCTGAACGGCGTCCACCTACGCGGCCAGGCCCAGGCTGCGTATGGGGAGGCGCTCGCTGCGTACCTCGCCGACATCGGTTTTGACGGCGATGCCAAGCTCATTCGAAGCTCGGTCCCACTGGTTCAAGAGAAGCTCTCGACCTTCGCGGAGTACCCGGACTACTGCCGCTTCCTCTTCGGCCCGGTTGAGCCTGATCCGGCAGCGCTCGTCGACGCCGGACCTGTGCTTCGCGGCGCGCGCGACGCACTACGCTCGGTCGAGCCGTTCGCTGCCCCCGAGATCGAGACGGCGCTTCGCGCTGTCGCGGATGGCCTTGAGCTAAAGCCGCGCAAGGCGCTTCAGCCAATCCGGATCGCGCTCACCGGATCGAAGGTCTCGCCTGGGCTCTTCGAGTCAATCGAGCTGCTCGGGCGCGACGAGAGCCTCGCGAGGCTTGCTGCAGCCGCCGCGTAACCTGGTCACCGACGAGCCGAGCCCAGCGCGGTAGCATCAACGCGTCGACGAAAAGGGAGCCTCAGATGAAGATTCGCGCGGCTGTGCTCGAGGAGTTCGGAGCCCCACTTTCCGTCCAGGAGGTTGCCCTCGCCGAGCCGGAGGGCGGCGAGGTGCTGGTGCGGCTGACAGCCTGCGGCGTGTGCCACACCGACCTCTACACAGCCTCGGGTGCCGACCCGTCTGGGTACGCGCCCGCCGTGCTCGGCCACGAGGGTGCCGGCGTGGTGGAGCGCATCGGGGAAGGCGTGAGCTCCCTCGAGGTTGGTGACCACGTCGTCACGCTCTTCTCGCCCCAATGCCGGGAGTGCATCCACTGCCAGAGCCCCGACACGAACATCTGCCTCGCGATCCGGGAGATGCAGGGCCAGGGCTACCTGCCAGACGGCACGACCCGCTTCTCGCGCGGCGAGGAGCCGATTCGCCACTTCATGGGCACGTCGACGTTCGCCGAGTACACCGTCATGCCCGAGATCGCGCTCGCCAAGGTGTCGAAGGACGCACCCCTCGACCGGGCGTGCCTCTTTGCGTGCGGCCTCTCGACCGGCATCGGTGCTGCCATCAACACCGCGAAGGTCAAGTCCGGCTCCATCTGCGTCGTCTTCGGGGCGGGGATGGTCGGTTTGGGTGCGGTCGTCGGCTGCAGGCTCCGGGGCGCCGGTCGCATTGTCTGCGTCGATCTGTCGGAGTCGCGGCTCGCTCTCGCGGAGGGCCAGGGGGCAACCGACACGCTGCGCGGTGGCCCGGATGCGGTCGAGCAGATCCTCGAGCTGACCGATGGCTTCGGCGCCGACTACACGTTCGAGGCAACAGGCAACGTCACGGTGATGCGCCAGGCGGTGGAAGCAGCCCGCATGGGCTGGGGGCTGTGCACCGTCGCTGGTGTTGCGGGCAAGGGCGTGACGCTCGATATCGTGCCGCGCTTCCTCATCACTGGCCGTCGCGTCTGTGGCTCGTCGTTCGGCGGTGTGAAGGGCCGCGATCAGGTGCCCGAGCTTGTCGAGCTCTACCTGGCTGGAGACATCGATGTCGATGCCTTCGTCTCTCACAAGCTCTCCCTCGATGAGGTCAACCGCGGCTTCGAGCTCATGGAGGCCCAGGACGGCATCCGCAGCGTGATCGACTTCACCTAGGAGGGCTGGACATGATCATCGAACGCACCGAGCATCCCAGCTGGCTCTCGAACGCCTACCTGCTCGCCGATCGTCCTGGCGGGCATGGCGTCCTCATCGACGGCAACGGCGTCGCCGATCCGCTCCTCCAGCAGATCGAGGGAGACCGCATCGCCATCACCCATGTTCTGCTGACGCACGAGGACGTCGATCACGTCGTGGATGCGGAGGGCTTTCGCTCCCGCTTCGCTGCCCCGATCGTCGCGAGCGCGCTCTCGGCGAGGGAGACGGCGTTCGACGTCGATGAGGAGGTCGCCGACGGTGACACGATCCGGTCGGGCGAGCTCGAGATCGACGTGATCGCAACGCCGGGCCACAGCCAGGGTCACCTGGCGTTTCTCGTGAACGGCAGCGACTGCTTCACCGCTGACTGCCTGTTCAAGGGCACGGTCGGCGGGACGCGCGGGCGCGGAGCCATCTTCGAGAGCCACAGGGCGTCGATCATGGATCGGCTCATGGGCCTCGACGCGGGCGTGCGAATCCATCCAGGTCACCGAGAACCCTCGACGATCGGCACGGAGTGGGAGACGAACCTCTTCGTGCGCGCCTGGAGGGGAGTCGACCCACCCGGCGACGAGGCGTGCCGCGTCGCTGGAGAAGAGGCGACGCTCCTCCTGTGGGGCCCCGACTACGACGGCACGCACAAGGCGTGGGTTCGCTTCCCTGCGGGCGCGGAAGCGGTGGTCGCGGGATCAAAAGTGCAGCGTTGAGGTGACCCTGCCGTCGAGCTGGCTCGCCGAGCTCGAGCGGCAGCTTGCCGCCGATGAGGAGCCGGACCTCCTGGTGCGGGGACTCTGCGTGCTTGCGCTTGCCGGCGGGCAGGACATCGCGGTGCCGGACGGTGAGCTCAATGCCGCAGGACGGTGTGCGCTCTTGATGCTCGCCTCAGGCGGCGACCCGCAGCGCGGCCTCGATCTGCACGGCCGAGCCGTTGGGTCGATGGCATCCGACCTCGATAGTCCGGCGCGACGCGAGCTGCTCCAGGGTGGCCTACGAGCGGTAAGCGAGCGGGCAACGGGGCTCCCACACGTGACCGAGGTCCTCCGCTCCCTCATGGACGACCCGGAGATCGCGTGGAGTGCCTACGCGGCCGCGCGCCTCGCTGAGATCCTCGGCGACGCGGAGGACTAGCGGGACTCCGCCTCGGCAGTGCCTCGAAGCACCGTGTGCTGTCTCAGGCGTGGTTGAGACGGAGAGGCGCTCACCGTGCACGATCGGCTAGATTCCCTCGTGCAGGCGCATTCATCGAGAAGGCGCATTCGTCTAGTGGCCTAGGACGCCGGCCTCTCACGCCGGTAGCACGGGTTCGAATCCCGTATGCGCCTCTCCTGCTCTTGCTTTAGGGGCCGTCTGGTTCCAAGAGAAGCTCCCTGACGCGCTCCATTTGCCGGCTCCGGTCGAGCCTGCGAAGTGTGGAGTCAGCGGGGTGGGTCGGTTTGCATGAGCGCACACTCGAGTGTGGTGAGGTCGACAGCCATGCCGGCGATCTCGTTGATCGCGGTGCTCCGCTTCGTCTCGTCCATCAGGAAGGCACCGTGTGAGTTGCTCTTTTGGGTCTGGTTGGGCCTTGGTGGGGGGGTGGTTGGTGGCGGG